>NZ_QKLB01000006.1:0-196447 GCF_003224295.1 Curtobacterium sp. MCPF17_046
AGATGTGTATAAGAGACAGGGGGCGGGGCGCCCGGGCCTCCTGGGACGACGAAGGGCCCCGGCGCAGTGCCGGGGCCCTTCGAACGAACCAGGAGGTCAGGCGGCGGGCTTGCCCGCGTTGTCCGCGTCGTCGGCGACCCAGAGGTCGTCGTCCGCACGGAGCGTCTGGTACGCGGCGTAGGCAGCGCCCGCGACCGCGACGACACCGACGACGATGAGGGCGACCCCACCGAACCCGATGCCCTTCTTCTCCGGGACGGGAGCCTGCTTGAGGAACTTCCCGCCGCGCTTCTGTGCTTCCTGCACGATCTTCTGCACGCGCGGGTCCTTCGCCAGGTCGCCGACGCTGAGCACGGAGCCCGCGGTCGAGATGAGGCCGGGCACGACCTCCGACTGGAACCGGTGCGAGGCACTCTGCGCTGCAGAGGTCGCGGCGTGCACACCGGTGGCCACCGCGGGACGGAGCCCGTTGTCGATGGCGTTCTGGACGCGGGGAGCGAGGTCCTTCCGGGCAGCATCTGCGGCGTGGCCACGAGCTTCGGCCAGGATCGCGTTCGCGTGCTCCAGGACCTTCCGCTGCTCACCGAGGAGCGTGGCGGTCTTGCCCTTGAGCTTCTTGATCTGCTTCCGACGCTTGCGCGGGATCTCGATCGACATTCGGTACCTCCATGGGTCGACGTGCCCCCATCCTGCCACCAGGACGCCTGACAGGTCACAGATCACCGGCTGTGCGTCCCGTGCACATCCAGCGGCACATGCGAGAATCGGGTCATGTCTCTGCACACCGCTGTCGCAACGATCCACACCAACAAGGGCGACATCCGCGTCAACCTCTTCGGCAACCACGCACCGAAGACCGTCCAGAACTTCGTCGGTCTCGCGACCGGTACGCAGGAGTGGACACACCCCGGCACCGGCAAGGTGTCGACCGACAAGCTCTACGACGGTGTCGTCTTCCACCGCATCATCAAGGACTTCATGATCCAGGGTGGCGACCCGCTCGGCCAGGGCATCGGTGGCCCCGGGTACCGCTTCGACGACGAGATCTCCCCCGAGCTCACGTTCCAGAACCCCTACATCTTCGCCATGGCGAACGCCGGCATCCAGGGCGGCCGTGGCACCAACGGTTCGCAGTTCTTCATCACCACGGTGGCGACCCCGTGGCTCCAGGGCAAGCACACCATCTTCGGCGAGGTCGCGGACGACGAGTCCCGCGCGGTCGTCGACACGATCGAGGGCGTCCAGACGGACGGCCGTGACAAGCCGGTCGAGGACGTCGTCATCCAGAGCATCGACGTCGAGGACGTCTGACCCGAGTGACCGATCCCACCTCGGCGTCGTCGAACACCTGCTACCGGCATCCCGATCGGCAGAGCTTCGTGCTCTGCCAGCGCTGCGGGCGGACCATCTGCCCGGAGTGCCAGACGCCGGCGGCGGTCGGGGTGCACTGCCCCGAGTGCGTCCGTGAGCAGCGGGCGAAGTTCACGGAGAACCGTCGGGCTTCCGGCCCGAGCAGCCTGACCGTCGCGCGGCGCCGCTTCGCGATGCTCGACCAGAAGGCGACGGTCGTCCTGATCGCCGTCTCGGTGGTCGTCTGGTTGCTCGACCGGCTGTCCGGGGGCTTCCTGGCGCAGTGGCTCGCGTACAACTCGGCGCTCCTGCCGACGCAGCCGTGGCGCATCGTCACCGTGCTGTTCGTGCACTCGGGTGTCTTCCACATCCTGTTCAACATGTGGGCGCTGTTCATCTTCGGACGGATGCTCGAGAACATGCTCGGCACGTGGCGGTTCCTGGCGCTGTACGTCATCTCCGGGATCGCCGGGTCGATGCTCGTGACGTTCCTGGCTCCCGGCACGTGGGTGGTCGGGGCGTCGGGCGCCGTCTTCGGTCTGTTCGCGGCGTTCTTCGTCCTGCAGCGCAGCCTGGGGAACAACGCGGTCCAGTTGCTCGTGATCATCGGCCTGAACCTGGTGATCGGGTTCCTGCCCGGCACCAACATCTCCTGGCAGGCCCACGTCGGCGGCGTCCTGGCGGGCTTCGTCACCGGGTTCGTCTTCGCGCGGACGCGGAACGTGCGCCAGCGCGGACTGCAGGCCACCCTGCTCGGCCTGGAGGCCGTGGTCGCCATCGCGCTCTGCTTCGTCGGGTACGCACTCACCTCCGCCTGACACAGCTCGGCACCATCTCGAGAACGCCCCGTCGCCTCGGCGACGGGGCGTTCTCACGTTCGCTGCCGGCTGTCCTGCCCGGCGCACTTCTCCAGAGGGACGGGATGTCGCGGTTGTCCACACCATCCGCAGGACTTCTCCACAGGTGTGGACAAATCAGTGAGTTACAGCGGTGTGATTATCCCCACTGTGGAAGAGGCTGTGGACAACTCCCTGACGGGGGTGTGGAGCGATGTGTGGAGAACCGGCTGATCTGTGGAGAAGCACTGCCGAGCCTCCCGTCCGGCGCGTGAAGAGCGACGAGCTTGTGGAGAAACGACGACGCCCGCCGCACCAGCGGGTGCGACGGGCGTCGATCGGGCAGTGGCGCTCAGCGCCACCGCGTGGTCATCAGGAAGCCGACGAACATGATGCCGAAGCCGATGAGGATGTTCCAGGAGTTCAGCGTCGGGACCGGGAGCGTGCCGCCGGAGACGTAGAAGACGATCACCCACGCGAGGCCGATGAGCATGAAGCCGAACATGACCGGCTTGAACCACACGGGGTTGGGCTGGTCCCCCGCGGTGTCCACCGAGTCGGCTCGGGTCGTCCGGGCGGGCTTGGTGCGGTCCTTGTCCATGGCCATGGCCGGTATCCTACCGTCACCAGGCGTGAGCGCGGGCCGACGGAGGCTGCTCACATCCCCCACGAGTACGGTGAACGGCCCATGACCAAGATCCTCGTCGTCGACAACTACGACAGCTTCGTGTACACCCTCAACGGCTACGTCCAGCAGCTCGGTGCCGACACCGACGTGGTGCGCAACGACGCCTTCCCGGAGGACGAGATCGCGGACCGGATCGCCGAGTACGACGGCGTCCTGCTGTCGCCCGGCCCTGGCACCCCGGCGGACGCGGGCGTCTCGATCCCGACCGTCCGTGCGGCCATCGCCGCCGACAAGCCCCTGCTCGGCGTGTGCCTCGGGCACCAGGCCATCGCGGAGGCGCTCGGAGCGACCGTCACCCACGCCGAGGAGCTCATGCACGGCAAGACCTCGCAGGTGGACCACGACGACAGCGTGCTGTTCTCGGGTGTCCCGCACCCCTTCACCGCGACCCGGTACCACTCGCTGGCCATCGTCGACGGCACCGTCCCGGACGAGTTGACCGTGACGGCACGGACCGCCGGCGGCGTCATCATGGGCGTGCAGCACAGCGGCGCCCCCGTGTACGGCGTGCAGTTCCACCCGGAGTCGGTGCTCACCGAGGGCGGCTACCGCATGGTGGGCAACTGGCTCGAGACGACCGGCCTCGGCGGCGCAGCGGAGCGTGCAGCCGGGCTCGGACCGCTCATCACGGGCCGCTAGTCAGACCGGGCGGTCAGTCGTCCCCGTCGTCGTCGCCCTGGAACCCGGCGCCGTTCCCACCGTCGTCCCCGCCCGACGGTGCCGCGGGTGCGTCCGGCCGACGGGTGGGCTGGACGGACGCCGCGCAGTACGTCAGGACGACCGTGCTGCCCTGTGGGACGTCGCCGCGCGGGACGCTCTGCTGCGTGACGGTGTTGCCCGCGCAGACGTTCGTGGGCGACCCCTGCACCGTGAGGCCGAGGCCGCGCAGGGTCGAGTCGGCCGTGGAGAACGGCTGCTGGGTCACGTCGGGGAGCTGGACCTTGCCGTTCGACACGACCAGGTCGATGACCGAGCCCTTCGGGAGCGTGCCGCCGGAAGCCGGGTCCGTGCTCATGACGGTGCCTTCGGGGATCGTGGCCGAGTAGTCGGAGGTGACGGCACCGACCACGAACCCGGCGTCCTCGAGCTGCTCCGTCGCGGCGTCCTGCGCGGCCGAGCCGACGTCCGGGACGGTGACCTCCTCGGGGCCGGTCGAGTACACGACGCGGACCTCCTGTTTGCGGGCGACCGACGTCCCCGATCCGGGCTCCGACCGGATGACGTCGTTCTTGGGGACGTCGTCGGAGGACTCCCCGACACCCACCGGTGTCAACCCGCGCGTGAGGAGTCGTTGGCGCGCGTCCTTGTAGGTCTGCCCGGCGACGGACGGCACCTTGATCGAGGAGCTGACCGGGGGCTTGCCCGGCTCGAGGTTCACGACGAAGTACGCGACCGCTGCGATGACGGCGATCGTCAGGAGGATGCCGAGCCAGATCCACGCCACCGGCGGGCGGTTCTGGGTGCGCTGGGGCGGCCGTTCCTGCGTCTCGTCGAGCTCACGGAACGCCACGTCGGCGGTGGCCGCGGCTCGCGGGTTGACCCCGAACAGCAGGGAGGCGTCGTCGGCAGCGGCCGCGGCGAGCTTCTTCGACGAGGTGGGCACGTGACCAGCGGCCGCCTGCTGCAGGTCACGACGGAACTCCGCCGCGTTCTGGAAGCGTCGGGTGCGGTCCTTCACGAGGGCGTGCAGTGTGACGGCATCGAGCGCCGGTGACACGGTGGTCGTGATGGTCGACGGCGCGACCGGCTGCTCGCTGACGTGCTGGTACGCGACCGCGACCGGTGACGCGCCGAGGAACGGCGGCCGGCCGGTCAGGAGCTCGAACAGCACGATGCCGGTCGAGTAGAGGTCCGTCCGGGCGTCGACGAGCTCGCCGCGCGCCTGTTCCGGTGAGAAGTACGACGCGGTGCCGAGGATCGACGTGGTCTGCGCCACCGTGGCCGACGTGTCGGTGATGGCGCGGGCGATGCCGAAGTCCATCACCTTCACCTGGCCGGAGTGCGTGATCATCACGTTCGCGGGCTTGATGTCCCGGTGGACGACGCCGGCCCGGTGCGAGAACTCGAGGGCGGTCAGGATGCCCTCGACGATGCGGGCCGCTTCCTCCTGCACGACCGGACCCTCGGCCACGATCTCGCTGAGCGGACGCCCCTCGACGAACTCCATGACGATGAAGGGGACCTGCACCTCCGAGCCCGTGGACTCGCGGACGGTCTCCTCGCCGGCGTCGTAGACGCGGACGATGGTCGGGTGCGCCATGCGGGCAGCCGCCTGGGCCTCCTGCCGGAACCGCGTGCGGAAGGCGGGGTCGTTGGCGAGGCTCGGCTTGAGCAACTTCACGGCGACCCGCCGACCCAGTCGAGTGTCGGTCCCGACGTGGACGGTGGCCATGCCCCCTCGACCGATGACCTCACCGATCTCGTAGCGGTTGGCGAGGAGCGTGATCCCCGCGGTCACACCTTCTGGCACGTACTCCTCCGAATGTCCGTCCGGGCAAGTGTACGGCAGGGGTTTCTGGTGAGACCCTGGCCGGCGGCCCCCCGGAGTCAACCGTTACCGGAACGTTCCGAGGCCCCGACACGGATCGTGTCGGGGCCTCGGAACGGCTCTTCCGTCGCGTCAGTCCTGCGGCGTCTCCGTCGGCGTCGGCGCGTCGGTCGGCTCCTGCGGCTGCACCCACGTGGCGGTCGCCGGGTCCGAGCTGCTGGACGCGGCGAGGTTGCCGCAGGTGACCGTGTACGACAGCGTCACGTCGTTGCCGGGCTGGTCGGCCTGGATGTCGACGGACGTCTCCGACGTGTCGCCGCTCGTCGCGCCGGACCCGTCCTTGCCGCCCGAGACCGTCCAGGAGTACTTCGAGACGGTGTACCCGGTCGGGCAGGTCGCGGTGGACCAGCTGAACGTCACGGCGCCGGTGGCCGAGACAGCGCCCGCGCTCGGGGTGTTCGGCTTGTTGACCGACGGCGGCGCGGTGTACTCCCGCAGGGTCACGAGCGCGCCCTCGGCGAGGCTCCCGGTGGGGCTGATCGACTGCACGGTGTTCGCCTGCTCGGCGGAGGCGGCCGGGTCGCCGTCCTGCACCTGCACGTCGAAGCCGAGCCCCTGGAGCTCCGAGCGGACCTCGGCGGTCGGACGTCCGACGTAGTCGCCGGGGTCGATCGTCGTCCGCACCACGGTCGGCTGGGGTGCCGTGGTCGGTTCCTGGCTGGGTGTCCTCGTCCGGCTGGGCGCCGATGACGGGGTCGGGTCGGGATCGGGACCGGCGTCCTGGTCCCGGTTCGCGAACACGACACCGCCGATGACGAGTGCCGCGACGACCACGGCCGCGATGACCCACCAGATCCAGGCGCGGCTCTTCCGCTCGTCGTCCTCGTCCTCCGGCCCGACGGGCGTCCGAGGGGCGCCGCCGACCACGGGGGCGTTCGGCTGGGTGCCGATCAGGGCCGTGGCGTCGTCGTTCCCGGCGGGCGGGTTGAAGGCGACGGTCCCGGCGCCGGCGAGGGCGGGCACGGCCACGGTCGCCGCGGCGACGTCACCGCGACGGAGGGCCTGGGCGGCGCGCGCGAGGTTCGCGGCCGTGGCCGGACGGTCGGCGGGCTTCTTCGCGATGCAGGACATCACGAGTGCCGCGACCGGCTCCGGGACCGTGCCCGGGAGCGCCGGCGGCTGCTCGTTGATGTGCGCCATCGCGATCGCGACCTGCGACTCGCCCGTGAAGGGTCGGCGTCCGGCCAGGCACTCGTACGCGACGATGCCGAGGGAGTAGATGTCCGTCGAGGGGGAGGCGGGGTGACCGCTCGCCTGCTCGGGCGAGAGGTACTGGACCGTGCCCATGACCTGGCCCGTGGCCGTCAGCGGGACCTGGTCCGCGATGCGGGCGATCCCGAAGTCGGTGATCTTCACGCGGCCGTCGGGGGTGATGAGCAGGTTGCCCGGCTTGATGTCGCGGTGCACCAGTCCAACCGCGTGCGCGGCCTGCAGCGCGTTCGCCGTCTGCGCGACGATGTCGAGGACCTTGTCCACCGGGAGGGTGTGCTCCCGCTCGATCATCGTGGAGAGCGCCTCGCCCGGGACGAGCTCCATCACGAGGTAGGCGCTGCCGTCCTCCTCGCCGTAGTCGAAGACGTTGGCGATGCCCTCGTGGTTGACGAGTGCGGCGTGCCGGGCCTCCGCGCGGAACCGCTCGAGGAACCCGGGGTCGCCGAGGTACTCGTCCTTGAGGATCTTCAGGGCGACGGTGCGACCGATGACCAGGTCGGTCGCCTGCCACACCTCTCCCATGCCGCCGATGGCGACGCGGGACGAGAGCTGGTACCGCCCACCGAAGGTGAGTCCGCTGGTGGGTCTCATTTGTTCAGCACCGCCTCCATGACTTTCTTCGCGACGGGAGCCGCGACCGTGTTGCCGACCCCGGACTGCCCGAGCCCGCCGCCGTTCCCGACGACCACGGCGACCGCGACCTCCGGGTCCTTCGCCGGGGCGAAGCCCGTGAACCAGAGTGTGTACGGGTCACCCGTGCCGCCCTCGGCGGTGCCGGTCTTGCCCGCGACGTCGACCCCGTCGATCTTCGCATTCGTTCCCGTCCCGGCGGCGACGACGCTCTGCATCGCCTCGGTGAGGTCGGCCGCCTGGCCGGACGACAGGGGAGCGCTGAACTGCTGGGGGGTGAAGGACTCGACGGTCTTCAGGTCGCTCGTCTCGATCGACTCGATGAGCGACGGCTTCATCACCCGACCACCGTTCGCGATGCCGGAGGCCACCATCGCCATCTGCAGCGGGGTCACCCGGTCGTTGGCCTGGCCGAACGCGCTGAGCATCAGCTGCGCGGTGGACTCCGGCTCCGGGTACTGGCTCGGTGTAGCTGAGGTCGGGATGTCGATGACGTCGCCGAACCCGTAGGCGTCGGCGGTCTTCTTGATCGTGTCGTACCCGAGCTTCTGACCGAGTTCCGCGAAGGGGATGTTGCACGAGTACTGGATCGCGACGCGCAGCTTCACCTCGTCGCCACCACCACAGCTGCCACCCTCGGCGTTGTTGATCCGCGAGCTCGTGCCCGGGAGCGTCAGGGTCGACGGGTTCGGCAGCGTCGAGTCGAGGGTGAAGTCCCCGCTCGCCAGCGCGGCCGAGGCCACGACGAGCTTGAAGACCGACCCGGGGGTGTACAGGTCACCGGCGATCGCACGGTTCTGCAGCGGCTTGGACGCGTCGGCCTCGAGTGCCTGGTACCGCGCGATCACCTCGTCGGTGTCGTGCGAGGTCAGCGTGTTCGGGTCGTACCCGGGCTTCGACACCATCGCGAGGATCTTGCCGGTCTTCGGCTGGATCGCGACGACCGCGCCGGTGTTCGCGCCGAGGGCGTCGTACGCGGCCCGCTGCACGTCCGGGTCGATCGTCAGGTTGACGTTGTCGCCCCGGACGTCCTGGCCGGTCAGGATCGCGTTGAGGTTCTGGAAGAAGGACTCGTCGGAGTTGCCCGACAGGACGGCGTTCTCGGCGCTCTCGATGCCGGTGTTGCCCTGGCCGATCGTGAAGTGCCCGGTGACCGCGGAGTAGAGCTCGCCGTCGGTGTACTCGCGCTGGTACTGGTATTGGTCGTCGACTGCAGTGGACTGCGCGATGGGCTTGCCGTCGACCAGGATCGCACCACGCCTGGTCGAGTAACTGTCCAGGATGGTTCGAGAGTTCCTGGAGTCCGCGCGGAGCGAGTCCGCCGAGAAGAACTGGATCGACGTCGTCGACACGAACAGGGCCACGAACATGAGCACGATCACGGTCGAGACGCCGCGGAGTTGGCGGTTCATCGGCGCTCCTTCCTGGGTCGGCGGCGGCCGGTGTCGCCCCGCTCGGCGACCGCACCCTGCTGGATGCGCTGCTCGGCGGGGATGGAGTCAGTCAGCCGCAGCAGCATCGCCGCGATGATCCAGTTCGCCACGAGGGACGAACCACCGGCCGCCATGAACGGCGTCGTGAGGCCGGTGACCGGGATGATCCGGGTGATGCCGCCGACGACCACGAAGACCTGCAGGGCGATCGTGAACCCGAAGCCGATCCCGAGCAGCTTGCCGAAGTCGTCCTGCGCCATGAAGCCGACGCGGATGCCGCGGGAGACGAGGACCACGAAGAGCCCGAGGATCGCGAAGACCCCGATGAGCCCGAGCTCCTCGCCGAGGGAGGCGATGATGTAGTCGGCGTTGGCGACCGGCGTGATGTACGGGCGGCCCTGGCCGAGGCCGGTGCCCGTGATGCCGCCGTTCGCGAAGCCGAAGAGCCCCTGCACGAGCTGGTAGCTGCCCTGGGTCTGCCGCAGGAAGATCTGCTGGTCGAACGGGTCGAGCCACTGCTCGAACCGGCCCTGCACGTACACGAGGGCGCTCGCCGCTGCGAGGGCACCGCCGATGAACAGCCCGAGCCCGATGACGACCCAGCCGAGGCGCGCCGTCGCGACGTAGATCATCACGAGGAACAGGCCGAAGTAGAGCAGCGCCGTGCCGAGGTCGCGCTGGAACACCAGCACGCTCATGGCGGCGCCCCAGACGATGAGGATCGGGCCGAGGTCACGGGCCCGCGGGAAGGTCATCCCGAGGAACTTCTTGCCGACGATCGACAGGCTGTCCCGCGCGGTCACCAGGTAACCGGCGAAGAACAGGGCCATCGTGATCTTCGCGAGCTCGCCGGGCTGGAACGAGAACGGTCCGATCTGGATCCAGACGCGGGCCCCGCCGATGTTCGTCCCGATCCCGGGCAGCATCGGCAGCAGGAGCAGCGCGATGGTGAGCAGCATGAAGATGTAGCGGTAGCGCTGCAGGAACCGGTGGTTCCGGACGAGCAGCAGCGTCGCGATGGCGAGCACCATGGCGAGCAGGGTCCAGACGATCTGCTTGACACCGATCGCGTCCCACCCGGTGTCGCCGTTGTGGATGTCGATCCGGTAGATCTCGGCGATCCCGATGCCGTTGAGCACGAGCGCGACCGGCAGGACGAAGGGGTCGGCGTTCTTCGCGACGACCCGGAGCACGACGTGCATCACGAGGGCGAGCCCGAGGATCGCCGCACCGGTCCACAACACCGACGTGTCGAAGACCCTGCCCTTCGTGCCGAGCTGCACCAGGACCATCGCGCCGGCGCAGATGCCGCACGCGATGACGAGCAGCACGAGTTCGAGGTTCCGGGCGCGCGCGGGCTCGCGGAGCTTGATCGTGATCGCCTGGGTCAGCGACGGTGCGGTCGTGGCGCTCATCGTGCGCTCCTGGACGGGGAGGGGGACGGCGACGGGCTGCGCGTCGACGACGGGCCGGGCGAAGGTGAGGACGACGGACGGTCACCGGAGCCGCCGGTGCCGCTCTGGTCCTGGCCGGTCTCGGCCGCGGTGCGCAGTCGCTCGACGATCTCGCGGGCGTCGTCGAGGGACGTCGCGTTGATCGTGGAGCGGACGTTGTCACGCGTGAAGTCGGGGAGTTCGGCGATCGCGATGTCGGTGTCCTCGTAGACCTCGGACAGGGACACCGGCCCGATGGTCTGCTGGACGCCCTTGTAGATCGCGACCGAGCCGCCGTCGGTGCCCACGTAGTAGTGGTCCTGCACGATGCGGTAGCCGATGAACACCGCTCCGACGAGGACCAGGACCGCCACGACGAGCGCGACCGACCACGAGATGCGACGGCGGATGCGGCGACGACGGTCCTCGGCGATGAGCTCGGCGAAGTACTGGTCCGACTCGGGCTCGAAGTGCGAGTCCTCCGGGGCGGTGGACACCTTGAGCGGGTGCAGCAGGATCGTGGGGAGGCGGATCGGCTTCCGGCCGGTGGGCGCCTCGAACGTCAGCGGGGCCGCGGCGGACCCGACGGTGGTGGCGGCGTCGTCGTCCTCGCCGGGCTCGGAGTCGGTGACGTCGAGCACGACGACGGTGACGTTGTCGGGCGCGCCGTGGTCGAGCGTCTCCTTGACGAGGCGCTGCGTCACCTGGTTCGCGTCCATCGAGGACGCGAGGGCGTGCCGGATGCGCTCCTCGGCCAGGTACGAGGACAGGCCGTCGGAACAGAGCAGCCAGCGGTCGCCGGGGCGGATGTCCATGACCGCCGTGTCGACCTCGGGCGCCGCGTCGACGTCGCCGAGGACGCGCATCAGCACGGAGCGCCGGGGGTGCACGGCGGCTTCCTCGGGCGTGATCCGACCGCTGTCGACGAGCCGCTGCACGAAGGTGTGGTCGGACGTGATCTGCTGCAGTTCGCCGTCGCGCCAGCGGTAGATCCGTGAGTCGCCGATGTGCGCGATCGCGAGCTGGTCGCCGACGCGGATCATGGCGCTCACCGTGGTGCCCATGCCGGTGAGCTCCTGGTGCTCGAACACGGTCTCGGTGATGAGCTGGTTCGCGGCGATCAGGGCGGACTGCAGGGCGAACTCGGCGTCGTGCGCGGAGGTGAACTCGCGGTCGACCTCGCGGATGCGACGGATCGCGATCGCCGATGCCACGTCACCGCCGGCGTGCCCGCCCATGCCGTCGGCCACCGCGAACAGGTGCTGCCCGGCGTAACCGGAGTCCTGGTTGTTCGCGCGGATGCGCCCCACGTGGGACACAGCGGCGCTCAGCGTGCGAGCCGGCATCCGGGCCTACCGCCGCAGCTCGAACGTCGTCGTCCCGATGGTGATCGGGGTGCGTTCCGCGACGGTGGTGGGGGCAGTGACCTTCTGTCCGTTGACGAAGGTGCCGTTGGTCGACCCGAGGTCGGTGAGGACCCATGCCCCGCCCTGCAGGTCGAGCCGGGCGTGGTTGGTCGACGTGTAGTCGTCGCGGATCACGACGTTGCTCTCGCTCGAGCGGCCGATCGTGATCGGACCGCCGCCGAGCGGCATCTCCATGCCCTCGCGTGCGCCCTCGGTGATGACGAGGCGGGTGGCGACCGACGCGGCGGGGGCGGCCGGGCCTCCTGTCTGACCGATCAGCTCGGTGAACGCGCTGGCGGAGGAGCTGTTCCGGGCGGCGGCAGCACCGGTCCCGGCGGGCACCGGCGGCGTGGTCGGCCCGGAGGGGCCGGCCTTCGGGTCGGTGGGGATCGCGCGCACACGCTGGCCGAAGAGGTCGCTCCGGAGCGCGAAGACGATCACGAAGACGAACAGCCACAGCACAGCGAGGAACGCGAAGCGCAGCACGAGCAGGGTCAGGCCTGTGGTCATCGCGCACCTCCGTCGTTCTCCGGGATCACCCGGAACACCATACGGGTACGACCGATCTCGATGGTGGAGTCCGGCTCGAGGATCGCCTGCTGGAAGCGTTCGCCGTTCAGCTTCGACCCGTTCGTCGAGCCGAGGTCGTTGACCTGCGCGTGCTTGCCGTCCCACAGCACCTCGACGTGCTTCCGGCTGGTCCCGGTGTCGGCGACCGTGATGTCGGCGTCCGTGCCGCGCCCGATGACCGTGCGTCCGCGGTGCAGTCGGTGCCGCTGGGAGCCGATGTCCAGGACGGCCACCCACGCGACGTCGCGCTGCACGGTGGTGGAGTCGATCTCGAGGATCCCCGTCGACAGCGTGCCGTCCTGCTGGAGGCGGATCGTCACCGGACCGGAGAACGAGTAGTTCTGCGCCACGGCGTGCTGCTGCACCCGCTGCGTGAGCTCGTCGATCAGGGGGCGTCCGACGTCGTTCATGCGCGTGTGGTCCGGCGGAGCCAGGCGCACCGTGAACTCGTTCGGCACGAGGATGCGCTCGCGCGAGACGACGGCCGCCTTGGTGTCGAGCTCGCGTCGGAGGGCCGCAGCGATCTCGACCGGCTGCACACCGGAGCGGAAGGTCTTGGCGAATGCACCGTTGACGGCACGCTCCAACCCTCGCTCGAAGTTGTCCAGTAGGCCCATGGTCTCCACGTTCTCGGTCGCTGACCACTGCATGGTAGTGGTTGGCTCCGGGGGCCGTCTGTGCGTGGTAGTGTTCTCGTCGCTGGCGCGAGTGGCGGAATTGGTAGACGCGCACGGTTCAGGTCCGTGTGCTGGAAACGGCGTGGGGGTTCAAGTCCCCCCTCGCGCACCAGGGCTCTCCGGTGGAGAGCAGCACGACGAAGGCCCCGGTCGGGAGACCGGGGCCTTCGTCGTTCCCGCCAGCCTCGTTCCGGCCGGTCGCTCAGGCTCGTCGGCCGGTGTCAGCGCCGCCGCTCGGCGAGAGCCGCGCTCGTCATGGCGCAGCCCGAGAGGACCAGCGCCAGGAACACGATCAAGACGAGGCCGGTGGCGATGTCGACGCCGGTGTCCTGGGCGAGTGTGGTCCAGACCCGGACGACCATGACCACCAGGGCGACGGCCGCACCGAGGAACGACGCCAGGGCGACGACGAGCAAGCCCAGGGCGCGGCCACGCCACGGCGCCGCTCGATCGGTGTCGGGCGCCGCCGGACGACGGTCTCCGTACGGGGCGGGTGTCCGGTCGCGGGCGTTCGAGGACATGGGCGGCTCCTCTGCGTCTCGGGTGGCAGCACATCGCTGCACGACGAGTCTCCCGCATCGTGGCCCGAGGACGGGCGAGCCCGCGGCAGGGTCCGAGGGCGCGCGAGCCCTGGTCAGACCGTTGCGCTCCCGAGGACACGGTGCGCCACGGAGATCGACTCCCCGGAGACGACCGACAGCGGGGACGACAGGAAGGCGACGAGGTCCGCGATCTGCTGCGGGCTGGACGCTCCACCGGCACCCGGGCGGACGTCCGCGCTCGGGGTGTCGGTGACCGCGCCGGGGTTGACGACGTTCACCGTGACGCCGGTGCCGGCGAGCTCGTCGGCCAGGTTCTTCGCGATGACGTTCGTCGCGGCGTTCCGGAGCGAGGTCGTGATGTTGCCGGTCAGGTAGGCGTTCTGTCCGCTGACGACGACGACCCGGCCGAAGCCCGCGGCCCGCTGCAGGGGCAGGACGGCGTTCGCGACGCGGAGGAAGCCGAGGGCCTTGCCGTCGATCGCGGACGCCACCTGGTCGGGGTCCGAGCGTCGCTCCGGGTCGAGGGTGCCCGCGGCCGGTGCCGCCGTCACGACGAGGACGTCGATGCGACCGTGCTGCTCGAGCACCGTGGCGACGGCGGTGTCGACGGAGGTCTGGTCCGTGGTGTCCACCGTCACGCCGTCCGTTGCGGTGCGCGAGGCGACGACCACCGTCGCACCCTCACGACGGAGACGGTCGGCGACGGCTGATCCGATGTACCCGGCGCCGCCGACGACGAGGGCGACCCGGTCCTGCAGTTGGAGGTCCACGAGCGTGACGGTACGCCGCGGTGCCCGCGGACGGACGGGAGGCCGGTACGGACGGGAGGCCCGGCCGCGTCCGACCGCCGCCGCTGCCCCGGCCGCGTGATCTGAACACTCTTGACGGGCACACAGCGAGCCCGGCCGACCATCGCCCTGGTACGACGAACCACATCCGTCACGAGGGAGCGACATGAGCGATCAGCAACAGCAACCTCCGGGTTCTGAGCAGGCGATGACGCCGAAGCCGGACCACGGCGAGACGAGCTACACCGGCTCGGGCAAGCTCACGGGCAAGCGCGCCGTCATCACCGGCGGGGACAGCGGCATCGGCAAGGCGGTCGCGATCGCCTACGCCCGTGAAGGAGCGGACGTCCTCATCTCCTACCTGCCGGAGGAGGAAGAGGACGCGCAGGAGACCAAGCACTGGATCGAGGAAGCGGGCCGGAAGGCCGTGCTGTTCCCCGGCGACGTGAGTGACCCGGCGTACTGCCGGAGCATCATCGAGACCGCGGTGTCCGAACTCGGCGGCATCGACGTGCTCGTCAACAACGCGGCGTACCAGATGACCCACGAGACGCTCGAGGAGATCTCCGACGACGAGTGGGACCGCACCCTCGCGACGAACCTCAGCGCGTACTTCCACCTCGCGAAGGCGGCACTCCCGCACATGACCGCGGGTGCCTCGATCATCGGGTCCAGTTCGGTCAACTCCGACAACCCGGTGCCGACCCTCCTGCCGTACGACGTGACGAAGGCCGGCATCGCGAACTTCTCGGCCGCGCTCGCGCAGCTCGTCGGGGAGCGCGGCATCCGCGTGAACAGCGTCGCCCCGGGGCCGATCTGGACGCCGCTCATCCCGGCGACCATGCCGCCCGAGCAGGTCGAGCAGTTCGGCAAGCAGACGCCCCTCGGTCGCGCCGGACAGCCGGCGGAGCTGGCTCCGGTGTACGTCCTGCTCGCGAGCGACGACGGCAGCTACGTCTCCGGTGCGCGGATCGCCGTCACCGGCGGCACGCCGATCCTCTGACCGCCCACCAGAACCGACACAGAAACAGGAGAACGATTTGTACTTCCACAAGCAAGAGCTCCAGTTCAAGTCCACCCCCGACAAGCCCGACGCGGTCTACGCCCGCAAGCTCCAGGAGGTGCTCGGCGGCCAGTACGGCGAGATCTCCGTCGCGATGCAGTACCAGTTCCAGGCGTGGAACATGCACATCCCGGGCAAGTACCGCGACATGGTGTTCGGCATCGGCGCGGAGGAGATGGGCCACGTCGAGATGCTCGCGACGATGATCGCGCAGCTGCTCGAGAAGGCCCCGCTCGGCATCACCGGCGACGCGGTGCAGGACGACCCGACGGTCGCCGCGGTCCTCGGCGGCACCGACATCCAGCACGCGATCGTCGCCGGCGCCGGTGCGCGCCCGGTCGACAGCATGGGCAACCCCTGGCAGGGCTCGTACATCACCGCCAGCGGCAACCTGCTCGCCGACTTCACGGCGAACGAGAACGCCGAGATGCAGGGCCGCGTCCAGGCTGCCCGGCTCTACCACATGACCGACGACCACGGCGTGCGGGACCTGCTGAAGTTCCTCATCGCCCGCGACACCATGCACCAGAACATGTGGGCGACCGCGGCTGCGGAACTCCGGGAGTCCGGTCTCGAGACCATGCCGGTGCCGAGCAACTTCCCGCAGCACAAGGAGAACCAGGAGGTCAACTACCAGTACCTCAACTTCTCCGACGGGGCCGAGGCGAAGAACGGCCCCTGGGCGAGCGGCCCGTCGTTCGACGGCAAGGGCGAGTACTCGTACCACGACGGCCCCACCACGTCGTCGCCGATGCCGCCGCCCACGCACCCGGACTCGCGCTTCTACGGCACGACCGAGCTGCCGAACACGATCGAGAAGATCGCCGGCACGGTGCAGGACAAGCTCAACAAGGAGTAGTCCGACCCCGGTCCACGCACGAGCCCCTCCTCACCACGAGGAGGGGCTCGTGTCGTTCCACCAGGCCGCCTGGTGGTTCGGCGCGCGAAATGTACAACGAGCCGAAAAGTTCGTTGACCACATAGTTCACAGTGTGAAAGAGTTTCCTCGTCCAGACGGACAGCAGTCTCTCGACGAGGAAGGCGCCATCATGCAGAGCACGTACCACACCACGTCACTCGACACTCGCTTCGGCGGCTCCCACCCACGCGTGGGCCTGACCGACCCGGCCGTGATCGAGGCCTACGTCGCCCGACGGATCCAGGACCCGTCGCTGCTGTCCCGCCGCTCGGAGGTCTCGTACGCCGACTTCTTCGTCGCCCCGGCCGCCTGAGCCGAGCACGGAGCACCAGCACGACCGCCCGAGTGGGTGAGGGAGACCACGACCCATGCCGTTGACCGTCGTCCGACGCGAACACGTCCACCTCTACGCCCGTGAGCCGCGCACCCGGTCCGCGAAGACCGCCGTCGACGCGCTCCTCCGCCTGCAGCACGCGGAGGAGGACCAGCTCGAACGCGCGCGGGTCGAGAGCGGCCTGACGAAGAACGAGTTCCTCACCGTCCGCTACATGCTCCAGGCGCACCGCGACGGCCGGAGCATGGGACCGAAGGACCTCGCCGTCATGCTCGGGGTGTCGAACGCCTCGGTGACGAAGATCGTCGACGGGCTCGTCGAGAAGGGCGACCTCGTCCGGTCGCCACACCCGACCGACCGTCGTGCACAGGTGCTCGAGCCGACCGTGCAGGCGGCGCGCAAGATCGACGTGTCGTACGAGACCTTCCACCAGGCCGTCGTCGAGGTCATCGACCACCTCTCCGCCGAGGACAACGAGGTCCTGACCCGGTGCCTCGGTCAGATCACGGCAGCGCTCGACGCGGGTGCGCCGAGACCGGTGGACGAGTACACGGTCGACGGGGTCGCCGTCCGCTCCCTGCCGGACCCGACGGCGGACGACGGCTCCTGACACGCACCGGACGGGAGGCCCGGCACCCGTGGTGATCCGGGCCTCCCGACCGGCACTGGCCGCGAAAACCTTCCAGCGGTAAGTTGGCAGGATGACCCACCCCGCCGACGAGGACGACGCGGCTCCGCCGCGCCGCGGCGGGTACCGCAAGGGCACCGAGCGACGTGCGCAGATCCTGGACGAGATGATCCGGATGGTCGCGGAACAGGGCGTCGACGCGTCCTCGCTGCGGTCCGTGGCGGACGCCCTCGGCATCACGCACGCGGCGCTCCGGCACTACTTCCCGAGCCGCGACGACCTGCTCCTCGCCGTCTACCGCGAGCACGAGGTCCGCGAGCAGGGTGCTCCGGAACGGATGAAGTCCGCGATCGGGGACATGCGGGAGAGCGCCGCCCGCAACCGAGCCGTCCCCGGACTCGTGCAGCTCTACACGACCCTCTCCGCCGACGCCGTGCAGGAAGGGCACCCGACCACGCGCGAGTTCATGCGTGACCGGTTCACCCGGTTACGCGCGGACCTGAGTGAGCTCATCCGCCGGGACCAGGCCGCCGGCCGGATCCGCGACGACCTCGACCCCGAAGACCTGGCGAGCCTGAGCATCGCGGCCTCGGACGGGCTGCAGGTGCAGTGGCTGCTCGACCCGGACGCCGTCGACGGGGAGCGGGTGCTGCGCCTGCTCGAGCGGATCGTGCCCGCGGGTGGCGCGGAGGAGCAGGCACCGCGCTGACCGGCCTCGACGGCCGTCGTCCTGCTCCGGGTCGACGGGCCGTGGAACGCGGAACGGCCGGCCCCCGGAGGGAGCCGGCCGTTGGCGTCGAGGAGCGGTGGTGCTACGCGGTGAGGACCGCGGCGGCCGGGTCGAAGTCCTCCGGCAGCGGCGGGACCGCGTCGACGGACGACGTGATCTCGACGGCCGACCCCGACTCAGCGGCGTCACGGATGCCGAGCAGCACGTCGAGGACGTGCAGCGCGACGGCACCGGAGGCGCGCTCCGGGCGGTCCTCGGCGATGGCGCGGGCGAGCTCGACGACACCGGTGCCACGGCCCCAGGTGGAGCCGACGGCCTCGAGCGTCTCGGGCTCCTCCTGGCCGTAGCGCCAGAGCTGCGAGGACCCCTCGAACGTGTTCGGGTCCGGGAGCGAGATCGTGCCGAGCGTGCCGTTGATCTCGACGAAGCCCATCCGCGGCAGCGCGTGCTGGAACGAGAACGTCGACTGGGCGGACTGCCCGCCGGCGAACTCGATGAGCGCGGCGTGGTGGGTGGGCACCTCGACGGGGAACGTCTCACCGGCGCGGTCACCCGACGCGATCGTGCGGCGGTCGAGCGACTTCGACGACACGGCCTGCACGCGGCTGGCGGTGCCGAAGGCGTGCACGAGCGTCGTGACGTAGTACGGCCCCATGTCGAACAGCGGGCCGGCACCGGTGGCGAACAGGAAGTCCGGGTTCGGGTGCCACGCCTCGGGTCCGGGCACGTGGAACAGCGTCGTCGCGGTGAGCGGCTCACCGATGTCGCCGCGGGCGATGGCCCGGAGCGCCGTCTGGATCCCGGCGCCGAGCACGGTGTCCGGGGCGGTCGCGACGCGCAGGCCCTTCGCCTGCGCCGATGCGAGCACGGCAGCGGCCGAGTCGTGGTCGGTGGCGATCGGCTTCTCGCTCCACACGTGTTTGCCGGCGTCGATGATCTGCTGGTCGACCTCGGCGTGCGCGGCCGGGATCGTCAGGTTGATCACGATGGCGATGTCCTCGCGGGCGAGGAGTTCCTCGACCGTGCCGGAAGCGGCGACGCCGTAGGCCTCCGCCTGGGCGGCGGCACGGTCGGTCAGGACGTCGGCGACGAAGCGGACCTCGACGTCGGCGAACTGCGTGAGGTTCTCGAGGTACTGGGTGGAGATGTTGCCGGCACCGATGATGCCGACCCCGACACGGCTCACGCGGCGTCCCCGGCGGTGTCGTTGGCCTGCAGCCAGGTGAGGGACTCGGCGATGCCCTCGAAGACGTCGCCCTTGTACGCGTCGAACTCGACGACGCGGATGGCCTGCGGCGCCGCGGCGAGGATGCCCGCCACGTCGACGTCGCCCTGGCCGGCCGGCGTCTGGTTCTCGAAGGCCCGCTGGAGGGCCTCGGGCACGATGAGTGCGCTCTCGGACGAGGGCAGCGCGGTGCGGATGTCACCGTCGACCTTGCCGTCCTTGACGTGGATGGCGACGACGCGCTCGCCGAGACCGCGGAGCACGGCGGGGGCGTCCGCACCGCCGACGGTCGCCCAGAAGGTGTCGACCTCGAGGACGGTCTCCGGGGACAGCTGCGACACGAAGAGGTCGTAGACCGTGCGGCCGTCGACCTTGTTCGTGAACTCCCACTGGTGGTTGTGGTACCCGAACTGCAGGCCGCGGGCGGCGGCCTCGGCGGTGAGGACGTTGACGCGCTCCGCGATGGCCTTGACGTCGTCGGCGGTCTGCCAGCGGTCGGTCGGGATGAACGGGTCGATGACCGTGCGGATGCCGAGGCGCTCGGCGGCGTCCCAGATCGGCGCGGTGTCCTCGGCGTCGATCACGGCGACGTGACCCGACGGTGCGTGCAGGCCGGTGGCGGCGAAGGCACGTTCGAGGTCGGCGGCACGCTCGACGAACGCGTAGGGCTCGACGTTCTCGTAGCCGATCTCGCGGACCCGCGCGATGGCCGCGTCGAGGTCTTCGGCGATGGCGTCGCGCAGTGAGTAGAGCTGCACAGAGGTGGTGGGCATTGCAGAGGCTCCTTCGATCCTGACTGGTGTGCGGCCGACGGAGACACTGCTCCACGGCGAGACGATGACGACGCTACCGCAGAAACCACCCGCTGTGTAGTTTTCGCTGTCGCGGAGTTCTCGGTGGCATGTATGCTCGCCCTCGAAAAACCGTGCGAGGTATGGTTTTCATCGACTCAAGGAGGCGTCATGAGCACACCCGAACCCGCGGAGACCCCGGTGCTGGTCCACCCGGAGCAGGGCATCACCCAGCCGGTCAGCACCCTGCGTGTCAGCGTCGGCTACCAGATCGCACTGTTCCTCGGGCAGTTCGGCCTGTTCGTGGCCCTCATGGCGCCGGTCTACGTGAGCATGCAGCTCAAGGCGGAGGCACTCGTCGGCAGCGACGCCGCGAACGTCATCGGCTCGGTGCTGCCGATCGGCGCGTTCGGCGCGCTCATCATGAACCCGCTCGCCGGCGCGCTGTCCGACCGCACCCGGACGCGCTGGGGTCGGCGGCGTCCGTGGATGCTCACCGGCGTGGTCGTCTTCGCGGTCGCCCTCGCCTGGATCGCGTACGCCCCGGACACCCTGCAGCTGACGCTCGGGTGGCTCCTCGCACAGCTCGCGGCCAACACCGTGCTCTCCACGCTCACCGCGAGCTTCGCGGACAACGTGCCCGAGTTCCAGCGCGGGAAGTCGTCGAGCATCATCGCACTCGCCCAGAACACCGCGGTCCTGGCCGGCACGTACCTGTCCGTGTTCTTCGTCGCGAACCTGCCCGTGCTGTTCATCGCGCCGGGCATCCTGGCGATCGTGCTCGTGGTCGTCTACGCCGTCGTCGCCCGGGACGAACTGCCGACGTACCCGCTGAAGAAGTTCACGTTCCTGAACCTGATCTCGTCGTTCTGGACGAACCCGGTCAAGAACCCGGACTTCGCGTTCGCGTGGTGGTCGCGCTTCCTCATCATCTTCGCGACGTTCATGTTCACCACGTACCGACTGCTCTACATGAAGGAGCACATCGGCCTGTCGAGCGACGCCGAGGCCACCGCCGCCGTCGCGTTCGGCGTCCTGCTGTACACGATCGCGCTCCTGGTCAGCGCTGCCCTGTCCGGCTGGGCCTCGGACCGGCTCGGGCGCCGGAAGGTGTTCGTCGCCGGGTCCACCGCGCTGTTCGCGGTCGGGCTCATCGTCCTCGCCCACGCCGAGACGGTGAACGGGTTCTACGTCGCCGAGGTCATCATGGGCTTCGCCTACGGCATCTACTCCGCGATCGACACCGCGCTCGTCGTCGACGTGCTGCCGAACGCCGACCGGCCGGGCAAGGACCTCGGCGTCATCAACATCGCGAACGCCCTGCCGCAGTCCCTCGCCCCCGCCGCGGCGCTGTTCTTCCTGAAGTTCGGCACCGGGGGCACGCCCGACAACTACGAGCTCATGTGCTGGGCGGCAGGAGGCGTCGCCATCATCGGCGCACTGGTGGTGCTGCCGATCAAGCGGGTCCGCTGACGCGACCCGGACCGGACGGGAGGCTCCCCACCGGTCACGGCCGTCCCGCCGCTGGCGCGTCGGTCCGGGACCGGCCGGCGAGGGCCCGGCGGCCACGCGGCCACGGGCCTCCCGTCCGTCATACGGTTGCGGGATGACCACCGCGCCGACCCGCACCTTCACCGCCCCCGTCGGCCGGATCGTCGGCCACCACGACGGCGCGGTCGTCCGCGCGCTCGGCATCCCGTACGCCCGGTCGGAGCGGTTCGCGCGTCCGGAGCCGGTGCCGCCGTCCACGGAGGACTTCGTCGCCGACACCCCCGCCCCTGTGCCGCCGCAACCGTCGACGCCCGTGCTCGAGGCGCTCATCCACCCCATCGAGGCCGAGGTCTCCGAGCAGTGCCAGGCGCTGTCGGTGACCGTGCCGGCGGACGTCCGCGACGACGAGCGGCTGCCCGTCATGGTGTGGATCCACGGCGGCTCGTACGTCGTCGGCGGCGGGGACATCCCGATCCACGACCCGCGCGCCCTCGTCGAGGAGCAGCGCGTGGTCGTCGTGGCCGTGACCTACCGGCTCGGGGTGCTCGGGTTCCTCGGCGACGGGGAGTGGGTACCGGCGAACCTCGGGCTGCTCGACATCGTCCAGGCGCTCCGGTGGGTGCGCGGGAACATCGCGGCGTTCGGCGGCGATCCGGAGTCCGTCACCCTGTTCGGCCAGTCCGCGGGCGGCGACGCGATCGCCCACCTCATGGCGGCAGACGGCACGGCCGGGCTCTTCCGCCGGGTGATCGTGCAGAGCGCGCCGCTCGGGTTGTCCCGCCGCCGTGCCCGGATGAACCGCGCCATGGTCCGGGCCGTCCGCACGGTCGGGCCGGAGACCGGACTCGACGAGGTGCTGGCGCTGCAGGCGGCGGCGGAGCGGGTCGCGCTGCCGTACGGCCTCCGCGGCGGGATGCCGTTCGGCACGCAGTACGGGCACGCGCCGCTGCCGGCCGAGCGCCACCTCGACGCGGCCTGGCGCCGGGCGGCACCGCACGTCGAGGTCCTGATCGGGTCCGCGTCGGACGAAGCCGCGCTCTACATCCCGATGATCCCCGGCCTGGCGGCGCTCTGCCGGACGCGCACCGGCCGTGCGCTCGTGCGCTGGCTGCTCGTCCGACCCCTCACCGCGGTCATCTACGGCCGGGACGCCCGGGCGTTCGCCGCACGACACCGAGCTGCCGGTGGCCATGCCGTCGTCTACCGGCTGCACCGCGGGGTGACGGTCCGACCGACCGGGGCTGTGCACATGAGCGACGTGCCGCTGCTGCTCGGCGACCGTCAGGCCTGGGCCGGCAGCCGCTTCGTGCCGGAGCGGGACTGGGCAGCCGTCGAGCGACGGGGTCCGGGGATCCGGGCGGTCTGGGCGGAGTTCGCCCGCACCGGACGCGTCACGGTCGCCGACGACGAGACGCTGACGTTCGACCGGGGCTGACCCGCCGCACCCCTCGAACTGGCGGTCGCGCCGTCGCCGCCCGCGACGGATGATCGTCCTCATGCCCGACGCCGATCTCCGCCACCGCATCGTCACGGCAGCGGTCGAGGCCTTCCGGCGGTCGGACTTCCACAGCGTCGGACCGGCCGAGGTCGCGGCGCTCGCCGACGTCACCGTCGCCCAGGTCACCGACGCGTACCCGGTCTGGGAGCTGCTCGTCGTCGCCGTCATGGACCGCTGGGACAACGGGGACCGCCGGCGGCTGTGGCACCTGGCCGAGGAACAGGGGGCAGCCGCCTACCTCCGCGCACGCCTGCAGTCCGGTCTCGCCGACCCCGCGCTCGTCCGGATGCGCATCGCCACGCTGAGCGCCGCCTCCGCGCCGTCACACCCCGCTGCCGGGTGGTTCCACACCCAGTACGAGCACGCGTTCGACGACGTCACCCTGGCCCTCGTCCGCGACGTCGTGGCCGGACGCGAACCGCGCGGGACCTCCCCGAGACACGCTGCCGAGCAGCTCGTCGCCCTGTACGAGGGGTTGCAGCTGCAGGCCATGCTCCGGGACGACGCGGACCTCCTCTCCGGTTGGGACCGGGCCGTCGCCCGGATGCGCGCCGGCTGGGGCGCGGTCGCGCTGGTCTGACCGCGCTACCCGGAGGCGTGCGGCTGTCGGAGCGCCGCGCCGAGGGCGGGAGCGTCCGCCTGCTCCCGCTCGGAGAGCCTTGGCCTGACGGGCCACTGCGGCAGCAGCTCGGCTCGGACTCCTCCGGCTTGCCGCGGCCGAGGTGGATGCGCTCCGGGACGACGTCAGTGCCGGCCGCGCTTCGCCGAGTCCACCGACCGCGTCCGCTGACGTGATCGGCCAGCAGCGCCTCAGTCCAGCGGGCGACGCTCGCCAGCGAACCGTCGCTCGAGGACCGCGCCACTCTCGGTTCCGTCGAGGTAGGTCCGGAGCGCGCTGACCAGACCGGTCATCTCGCTCCCGTCGAACATCACTCGTGCGCCGTCGTCCATGACCTTCTCGATCTCGCGGAGACGCGGGACGAGTTCGTGGCCTTCGTCGGTCAACCGGAGTGCGACGGCTCGCCGGTCCGACGCGTGCGTGGAGCGTTCGATGTAACCCCGACGGACGAGTGTGTCGACGATGCGGCTGGGGCTCGCTGTCTCGCACACGATGAGCTCGCCGAGCTCCTTGAGCGTGATGGGTCCGTACTGGGAGAGGACGAGGATGATCTCGAACTGCGAGGTCGTCAGTCCCAGGTCGGCGAGCTGACGGCCGAGCGCCCGGTTGCCCTCCCGCTGCGCCGCGAGGACCAGGTAGCGCAGCTCGAACTGCGCGAGCGTCGGCGCAGTGGGAGTGTGCGCTGGTACCGGAGTGGTCATGTGCGATCCAGTCGTGACGGGAGCAGAGGATGCTGCTCCCGTCCAGTTTGTCAGGTCGTCGCCCAGGGCCTGCGATCGGTCTGCGGGCCCTGGGCACGGGCGGCTGATCAGGTACCGACGAGCGCCCCGGACTCCGCCGGCGTCTCGGACGACGGCTCGCCCACCGTCGTGTCCGGCGCGGGTCGTGCTCGGCCGAAGGCCCGCGGACCGATGGCGCGCAGCACGCTCGGCATCACGACCATGCGGATGACGACCGCGTCCAGCGCGACGGCGATCGCGAGTCCGATCCCGATCTCGCGGACGATGCTGATCTGCGCCGTCATGAAGGAGAGGAACACGGCGACCATGATCAGCGCCGCACTGTTGATCATGCTGCGGGTCCGGTCCGCGCCCCCGAGGACGGCCTGCTCGTACGGGATGCCGGCCCGGTACATCTCCTGCATGCGGGACATGATGATGACCATGTAGTCCATGCTCAGGCCGAACATCACCGCGAACAGCAGGATCGGGGTCACGGAGTTGAGCGGGGCGTCCGAGACGGCGTGCTGCACCAGGGTCAGGGATCCGACGCTCGCGCCGACGACGAGGAGGTTGAAGAGGAGCGCGAGAGCCGGCAGGACGACCGAGCGCCAGGCGAACGCGAGCATGGCGAACGTCAGGAGCAGGACGACCGCTGCGACGAACGGGATGCTGCGGACGATGGTGGTGTCGAAGTCCACGCCCTGAGCGGTCGCGCCGGTGACCGCCACGCGCGTGCCGTCGGTCAGTTCGGCAGGGAGGTCTGTGCGGACCTCCTCGACCAGGTCGTGAGCGCTGACGGAGTCCGGACCCTGGGCCGTGGTGACCAACACCCGCGCGGTGATCACGTCGTCCCGTGCGTCCCACAGCTTCCGGAGGTCAGCGGGTGTGTCCGCCTGGTCGAGCAGGGTGGTGAGCTGTCCCGCGGGGAGTCCGAGGGAGGTGACAGAGGTGACGTCATCGGCACCGGGCCGCTGTGCGAGCCAGGTGCTGGCACGCTCGACCTGTCCCAGCGCCGCCGCGGTCCCGACATCGGCCGGGAGGGTGAGGACGACATCGACGGGGAACAGTCCTTCCTGACCGATCCGCTCGTCGAGGGTCTCCAGTCCCTGTCGGGCCGGGTCGGAAGCGGGCAGGACGGTGGCGCTCGCCACGGGGGACTGCAGGGAGAGACCAGCGATCGGGACGGCGCACGCGGCGAGTGCCATGATCCCGACCGTGCCGACGAGTGCCGGGCGCCGGATGCGCGACCGCACCGTGCGGACGGCTCGAGGCGCCGCAGGGCGCAGGAACGGGACGGCGAAGCGGTCGATCCTCGGTCCGATCAGGGTGAGCGCGGCAGGCAGGACGAGCATCGTGATGACGAGCGCGACCACCGCGACGACGATGCCACCGAGAGCGATGCTCGTCAGCGCCATCACCCGGGGGATGAGCAACGCTGCGAGGGCCAGGACCACTGCGACGCCGCTGAAGAGGACCGAATGCCCGGCGGTGGACATGGCCGCTCGCACGGCGACCGGGGTGGCCTTGCCCGTCGCGAGTTCTTCCCGGAACCGTTTGATGATGAACAGGGAGTAGTCGACGGCGACGGCCAGACCGATCATGGACACGATGTTCGTGTAGAGGTTCGACACCTCCGTCACGCGGGTCAGCAGGAAGCCGATGCCCAGGGCCAGGGCGAGTGACGAACCCGCGACGAGCAGCGGGAGGACGGTCGCGACGACCGATCGGAAGACGAACAGCAGGACGACGATCAGGAGCGGGAACACGATCAGTTCGGCTCGTGTGGCGTCGGCCTTCGAGTGTGCGTTGAGCTGGAAGTCGAGCGCTGGTTGGCCGGTGACGTACACGTCATCCACCAGCCGGGCGTCCTCCAGTCGTTCCTGCAGACCGGGCACGAGGTTCTGGGCGGCGGTCGCACTCCCGTCGAAACCAGCGATCACCGCCGCCGCGCGATCGTCCTCCGAGGCGAGGTCGGGGTCGTCCTCCGGGGTGGTGACGGAATCGACACCCTCCTGGCGGAGGATGCTGACCACCCGGGAGATCGTCCCGTCCGTCACCGTCGTGGCCCCGTCGAGCACGACGACCAGCTGGTTCGGTGACTGGGCGAAGCGCTCCTCGACCACCTCCTGCGTCACGAGTGCCTGTGCTCGAGGGTTCGTGAAGCCTCCCCCTGACAGGGCGGCATCGAGGTGCAGTGCGAGCGCCCCTCCCGCCACGAACAAGGCCAACCACACGGCGATGACTACGCGAGGGAAGCGGATCGGTACGTCGAGCAGACGTCGCATGGGGTCCTCCAAATCGTGACGTTACACGCATGCTACAGCACGGATGCTGTGTCATGTGTACGGCAGGTAACAACCTCGAATTTCGCGAGCCCACGTCTTGACCCGCTACCTCCCTGGCCGTACTTTCGGTGCTGTCGCAGTAGATGCGACAGCATGTAGTGCTATCGCATGCAATTGGGGGGCTGATCGCTCGATCGGTCCACGAGGACGGGGAACGGGACCATGACTCTGAACATCGACAGGACCAGTGCCATCAGCGAGCAGCAACTCCTCTCGCCCGCTGCGGACGCCATCGCCGCCATCGGACGAGGTGAGATCGTCGTGGTGGTCGACGACGAGGACCGTGAGAACGAGGGCGACCTGATCATCGCCGCCGATCACGTCACCCCGGCGGCGATCAACTTCATGATCACCCACGGACGGGGCTTGGTTTGCCTGGCGTTGACCGAGGAGCGCGCGCAGCAACTCGCGCTGCCGCCGATGATCCCGCGCAACGAGGACCACATGGGCACAGCGTTCACGGTGAGCATCGACGCGACTTTGGCCCACGGGGTGACCACGGGGATCTCTGCAGCGGAACGAGCGAAGACGATCGGGATAGCGATGTCGGGAGGAGCCGGCGATCTCCAACGCCCCGGTCACGTCTTCCCCCTCATCGCGCGAGCCGGAGGGGTGCTGTCCCGCGTCGGCCACACCGAGGCATCGGTGGACCTCGCGCGAGCAGCCGGGTGCCGCCCGGCCGGAGTGATCGTGGAGATCATCGGACCGGACGGGGAGATGCTGCGGCGCGACGGCCTGCGACTGTTCGCCGATCACCACGGCCTCGTGATGACCAGCATCGAACTCCTCCGTCAGCACCTCGCGTCCGCGGTGGCGTGACATGCGCGGAGAGAACACGGTCCGGTCGGTCTCACACGCCTTCGTCGCCGGGCGCGTCCGCCGCCACCTGCGATCCGTCGATGGACTCGAGCACCTCCCGACCACCGGACCCTTCGTCCTGGCCCCGAACCACCGCAGTTACTTCGACCACTTCGTGATGGAGATCCTCGTCCGCGCCGTGACCGGACGTCCCGTCTGGTTCCTCACCAAGCGGGAGAGCTTTGACCGGACGCTGCCCCGCCTGTGGACGCGGGCCTGGTACGGCATCCCGGTGGACCGCGACGCTCCCGCACCGGACACCCTCCGGACCGTCAAGCGCGTGCTGACCGGCGGTGACGTCCTCTGCGTCTACCCGGAAGGCACGCGGAACACCGATCGCGCGCTCCTGCCGTTCAAGAGCGGGGCGTTCCGCTTCGCGCTCGCCGCGGACGTACCGGTCATCCCGGTCGGCATCACCGGGACGGACGAGGTCCTGCCGAAGGGGCGCAGATGGTTCCGGTCGAGTGGCCGGGTGCACCTGGTCTTCGGCACGCCCCTGGTCGTGGACCGGTCGGCCGGGAAACAGCGGGCTGCCGACGAGATGGCCGCTGAGGCACGCCGTTCGATCGAGGACCTGGTGCAACGCGCCGAGGCGAGCAGGGACCTCGGCGCGCCGCACACGGCACACGAGGCCGCTGCTCGGCTCCTCGACGGGCGGATCACGGGTGCGCTGGACGAGCACGGGCAGCTCAGCCGCAGTGCACACCGGCGGATGCGGCTCCTCACGAGTCTGCTTGCGCCGCTCGAGACGCGGCCGCACCACATCAGCGTGCAACGGGCTCGGTTGCTCGGACTCCGGCTGCTCGCGCTCCCCGCGGTACTGCGCCCGCTGCCCGCCCGGTCGGTCCGCCGCACGGCCGAGGCCGTTCTGCACCACGACCCGTCGCACCGGGATGCGAACTACCTGCTCGGCCGGTGGCACTTGAGCATGCCCAGTGCCGTCGGGGGAAGTCCCCTCGTGGCAGTGGACGCGTTCCTCGCCAGCACTGCCGCATCGTCTCCTGGGGACACCAGGGCGCTTGCCGGCCTCGCAGAGGCGTACGCCGCTCTCGGACGTACCGACGACCTCGTTCGCACCCTCCGCACCCTCTGCGACATCGGCGCTGAACCGGGGACTCGGGACGCCGCGCGAGTCGAACGAGCGCGCGCACGGCTGTCGACACTGGAGGCGGAGGGCAGTGTGGAGTCCTCGGCGCTCGTCGGAGGTCGACGATGAGGGCGACCGTCAACGCAGAGAGTCTGGTGCTCATCGAGGACGTCGCCGTGGTGTTCGACGACGTCTCCCGGATCCGGTGGCGACGGACCACCACCGGTTGGATCCTCCGTGACCCCTGGCCCGACATCGAGGAACGCCGAGCCCTGCAGACGCATCTCGACAACGGGGGGACTTCGCTCGTCATCACCACCGATGAGCCGATCCGGGTGGAAGCACTGGCGAACGAGCTCCCCAATTCCCCGCCCGACGGCCAGAACACCGCCGACCCGGTCGAGGTCTGCGTCGACCACTACGACTGGCTCCCGTACGAGACCCGACGTCGCGGGGAGGCGTTCGCTGCAGAGCAGAAGGAACGGTGGACGGCACACCCCTCCCTCCTGCGACCACCGGTCACCTTCGACAGCGCTGATCCCTCGGCCGATCTCCGCCTCCCGGGACACGTGATGTTCGCGCTGATCGCCCCGGGCACCACGAAGAGCCGCGTCGAGCGTGACCTGGCCCAGTGCCTGTCGTACCTCCGCTCGCGCCCGACACCCGATCGACGGGCCTTGCTGTCGTGATGCACACAGCGGAACGACGCATCGCGGTCTCGCCGGCCGTGGTCGTCCGGGTCCTCTCCGATGCGCGGTCACTCGCTGCCTGGAACCCAGCGCTCGGGCCCATCCGTCCGGCAGACGCCCGTGTCGTCGTCGGGAGGCCGTACCGGACGGTCATCCGCGGGTTCCTCCCCGCGGTCGTGACCTTCACACGCGTCGACGAGACCGCCGTCGAGTACCGGCTCGAGGGAGCCGGCGCGCAGGAGACCGGGCGGTGGCTGATCGACCGAACAGCGGACGGGGCGTCCGTGGTCACGCACGCGTTCGAACACGCTGGAGCCCTGCTGGTCGTGTTCCGGCGTGCGTTCGTCCTCGTCGCGGACTGGCGTCTCGAGCGACTCGACCACGAAGCACGAGCGCTGGTCGCGTGACCGCGTGGCCGGGCCTCGCAACTCCGGGGTCCGGCCTGCCGGCGCAGCAGCACTGAACGCGTCGGGGTCGTCGTCCTGGCGGTACGCGACGGGAGGCGCGGTGCGGGCGAGCCGGTCGGCCCTCCTGCACCGCGCCTCCAGTCTGGTCCGCTGCGGACGCAGCGTCGCGGAGTCAGCCGCGGATGAACGCGAGGATGTCGGGGTCGATGACGTCCGCGTGGGTCGTCAGCATCCCGTGCGGGTAGCCCTCGTAGATCTTCAGCGTTGCGTCGCTGAGCAGTTCGGCCTGCTTCAGGGCGGCGTCCTGGTACGGCACGACCTGGTCGTCGTCGCCCTGCAGGACGAGGACGGGCACGGTGATGGCGCGGAGGTCCTCGGTCTGGTCCGTCTCCGAGAACGTTTTGATGCCCTCGTAGTGGGCGACGGCACTGCCCGTCATGCCCTGGCGCCACCAGTTGGCGATGACCGGCTCCGACGGCGTCACGCCGTCGCGGTTGAACCCGTAGAACGGGCCGGAGGCGACCGCCTGGAAGAACTCGGCGCGGTTCGCGGCGAGGGCCTGCCGAAACCCGTCGAAGACCGAGATGTCGGTGCCCTCGGGGTTCGCGTCGGTCTTCACCATCAGCGGCGGCACGGCGGAGACGAGGACCGCCTTCGCGACCCGCCCCTGCGGCTGGCCGTACTGCGCGACGTAGCGGGCGACCTGACCGCCACCGGTCGAGTGACCGATGTGGATCGCGTCGTGCAGGTCGAGGTGCTCGACGACGGCGGACACGTCGCTGGCGTAGTGGTCCATGTCGTGGCCGGTGCCGATCTGCGACGAGCGCCCGTGCCCTCGGCGGTCGCTCGCGATCACGCGGAAGCCCTCGGCGAGGAAGTACAGCATCTGCGCGTCCCAGTCGTCCGAGGACAGCGGCCAGCCGTGGTGGAACACGATCGGCTGGGCGTCGGGGTTGCCCCAGTCCTTGTAGTAGATCTCTGCACCGTCGTCGGTGGTCACGAATGCCATGGTCGTCCTCCTGTTGTGGGGTGGGGTGGGGTCGGGGTGGTCTTGGTGGGGTCGTCAGTCGAGGTCGGCGACGGCGTCCGTGATGAACGCGGCGACCTCGGCGGGGTGGGTCTGCATCAGCAGGTGCGGGCCGTCGATCTCGATGACCTTCCGGAAGCCGGCGCGCTGGTACCCGAAGCGCTCGACGTCGGGGTTGATGGTGTGGTCGGCGCCGGCGACGATGCCCCAGGACGGCTTGGTCTTCCACGCGGCCGCGGAGGCGGGCTCGCCGAACGCGACGGCGGACAACGGACGCTGCGAGACCGCGAGGACCCTCGCCTCGTCCAGGTCGAGGCCCCCGGCGAACACGGCGGGGAACGCGTCGATCACCACGGACACGTCGGTGCCGGGTTCCGCCCCCTCGACCGGGTAGGGCGCGTAGACGAGGTTCGCGGCGAGGGCACTGTCGGGGAAGCCGCCCTGGAGGGTGCCGAGGCTCTCACCCTCCTCGAGCGCGTACGCGGCGACGAACACGAGCCCGACGACGTTCTCGGCGACGCCGGCGACGGTGAGGACCGCGCCGCCGTAGGAGTGCCCGACGAGCAGGACCGGACCGTCGATCTGCTCGACGAACGACCTGATGGAGGCCGCGTCCCCGGACAGGCTCCGGTTGGGCACCGGCGGCACGCGGACCTGGTGGCCCTGGTCGAGGAGGAGCTTCGTGACGGGCGCCCAGCTGGCGGCGTCGGCGAAGGCCCCGTGGACGAGGACGATGGTGGGTGACGATGCCGGCATGACGCGAACCTATCCGCGGGGACGGCCGGCGCACATCGGTCACGATGACTGAGATCGTGACCGACCGACTCAGTCGTCGACGGAGGTGCGCGCGGCTCACTCGGTCCCGAGGACGTCCGACAGCTGCCGCCGGTCGGAGATCCCCAGCTTCTGGAACGCGGCATAGAGGTGTGCTCCGACGGTCCGGGGCGAGACGAAGAGGTGCTCACCGATCGCCCGGTTGCTCAGTCCCTGCCCCGCGAGCGTGCACACCCGGAGCTCCTGCGGGGTGAGCAGCTCGTCGCGTCGTCCGGGTACCGCCAGGCGTTCCCCGGTGGCGCGGAGGGCGTCGCGCGTGCGTTCTTCCCACGCGGGCGCGGGCATCTCCCCGAACAGGGCGAGGGCCGCGTGGAGGGCGGCACGGGCGTCCTCGCTCCGCCCCGCGGCGTGGAGACGCCGTCCGAGACGGAGGAGCGTCCGGGCCTTCGCGTACGGGATCGACCAGCGCGCGTCGCGGACCGCGGCCCAGGTGGTCGCGAGCTCGTCGTCGGGGACGAGTGCGGTCCTGACGTGGTCCAGGGCGGTCCGGACCAGCGGCGCGTGCCACCGTGCGTGGAGCTGCTCGAGGTCCGCGAGCCGCTGCTCGGCGTCCTCCCGTCTCCCGGCGTCCAGCGCGGCGTCGACGAAGTCGGGCGACGTGATCACCGCGAAGTCGGGGTGGTACGCGTCGTGTCCGGGGTCGGCGATGCACCGGAGGCGCTTGAGGGCCTTCGCGGGTCGGCCGGTCACCAGGTACGCCGCACCCTGACTCCCCAGGACGGTGGCACGCATCGCACTCGACCGGAGCACCTGCGCGCCGACCTCCGTCCCCCCGGAGATGACGTCGACGTCCGGCTGTCGGCCGTCGAGGGCGTCGAACCACGCGAGCGCGCACCGTGCCGCGGCGGAGAACCCGGCGTCGCCGAGGTCACGGCCCAGCGACACCGCCTGTTCGGCGAGGAGACGGGCCTTCGCGACGTCCCCGGCCAGGTACGTCGTCATCGACGTCCCCATGAGCGCCTGCGGGAACGTCCGCAGTTCGCCGCGCGCCCGCATGCTCGCGAGGGCCCGGTCGAGGAGCACACGAGCGGTGTCGATCTCCCCGACCAGGTTGAGCGCGTACCCGAGGAGCCACGCCGACTCCTCGTCCTCGGCGGACGGGGCCGCCGCGAGGGCGAGTTCCAGGACCCGGTCGCCCCGGACCACCGGCTCCGTCCGCGCGGCGAGGAGGATCGACCGCGGGTCGTCCTCCGGCAGCGCGAGCGCCTCGACGACGGCGAGCATCGGGTCGCCGGGGCTCGGCTCCAGGGTGTGGTCCCACGCGATCGCGGCGAGGTGGAGGAGCGCAGCGGTGGCGTGCTCCACACCGCCGGCAACCTGCATCTCCGAGACGGCGTGGAGTGCCGGGCCGAGGTCGCCCCTGGCCAGCCCCGTCCGACCGGTGGGCAGCGTCTCGGCGACCCATGCCGCCCGTGCGGCCAGCAGCCGGTCCGGGGCCTCCGAGCTGGCCCGGTGCGCCAGGAGCGACGCCTCCGACGTCCGCCCGGACAGACCCGCCAGCTCCGCCGCGACGATCAGCCGTTCCACGCGCACGGCCGGGTCCGAGGTGAGCTCCGCGGCCCGCTCGACCGCCCGGCCGGCGACGAACGGGTCCGACATCGCCGTCCGGGCGTCGGCGAAGGCGACGATCTCGTCCGCCAGGGGGTCGTCGTGACCGGTCGCGAGTTCGGCGCGCCACCAGATCGTCCGCGTCGGCTCGTCCTCGTGTTCGTGCACCAGGGCCGTGAGCACCGCGGCTCGTTCCGTTGGCGATGCCGCTGCCAGGACGGCGGACTGCACGAGGGGGTGCCGGAACCGGATGGCCCGCGGAGCGACCCATTCGAGGAGTCCGGACGCCGACGCCCGGTCCGTCCACGTCGGGGCCGGGACCCGCCCGAGTGCCCGACCGGCGGCCTGGGCGGCTTCCTCTGCGGTCGCACCGCTGGAGAGTGCCACGGCGAGGAGGGCGAGCCTGGTGGGCTGGTCCAGTTCCGCGTACCGATCGCCGAACTCCTGTTCCACCCGGCCGACGACGGGCCGCTGGCGCGGGCGGCCCCCCGGCCCGTGCAGACCGAGTTCGCGGAGCGCGAGTGGGTTCCCCGCGGCGCGGGCCACGAGCTCGCGCCGAGCCTGACCCGTGGGCGCACCGGGGACCGCGTCGAGCAGCTCCGCGGCGGCCGCGTCGTCGAGGGGCGCGAGGTGCAGGCGTCGCAGCGCGGGCTCGTCCAGGGCGTCCGTGTTCCGCGTCGACATCACCACGACGATCGGGTCCTGCACGATGCGGCGGGCGACCATCCGCAGTGCCCATGCGGACGGGGTGTCGACCCAGTGCAGGTCCTCCACCACGATCAGCAGCGGCTTCGCGGTGGCGGCGTCTGAGAGCAGGGTCAGCGCCGCGAGCCCGGCGAGGAGCGGTGACGGCTGCACGCCTGGTTCGACCCCGAACGCGACGTCCAACGCCCGCCGCTGCGGTGCCGGCAGGTTCGGGATGCCCGCACGCAGCGGGTACAGGAGCATGTGGAGGGCGGCGTACGGTTCCGCCGACTCGTCGAGCGTGCCGGTCGTCGTGAGGACCCGCACGCCACGGCTGTCCGCGTACTCGACCACGTCGGCGACGAGCGACGACTTGCCGATCCCCGCCTCGCCGTCGACCACGAACGCCGAACCTCCGCTGTCCACGTCCCGGATCGCGGTGCGGAGGGCCGCGATCTCCCGCTCGCGCCCGATGACGGGCTGCGCCATCGTCATGCCGTCAGTATGCCAGCGGCGCTGCCCCGGTCACGTCCGGGGCAGCGCCGCACTCCCGCTGACCCGTCACCGCCCCCGCGCGATCCGCCCCGCCACCGGCAGCACCCCCACGACCGCCACGACGACCGCCGCGAGCGAGAACCCGGCCCAGGACGCGAGGTCGAACCCGGCTGCCGGAGCACCGGCGAGCCCGAACCCGACGCCGACCAGCGCCGGCAGGACGGCGAGGGTCCCGATCACCACGGCTGCGACCGCGGTGTAGGCCGTCTCGACTCCGGCCATCCGCAGCAGCTGGACGCGGGTGGCGCCCGTCCGCTGCAGCAGCCCGAACTCGCCGCGGCGACCCCGGGTGGTGGTGAGCAACGTGTTGCCCGCGGCGGCAGCCACGAAGGCGAGGAGGGTGACGACGAGGACCAGGGACAGCCGCCGGTCGCCGTCCCCTGACCGGAGGGCGGTCGTGACGTACCCGTCGACCGAGGTGACGCCGACGCCGGTGGCGAGCAGGGCCTCCCGGACGGCGGCACGGTCACCGGCGGCCGTGTCGACGAGCAGCGTGCCGGCCGGGCCGCTCGTCCGGTCGCGCACGAGGACGTCACCGAACGCCAGGCCGCGGTCGTAGACCGCGACGACCCGCGCCGGGGCCGCCGGTCCGTCACCCGTCCGCATCCGGATGGTGTCCCCGAGGCCGGTCGGGGTGAGGGCGATGACGTCGGTGCTCACCGCGACGGTGCCCGGCTCGTCGAGCGCGTCGAGGGAACCGGCGCGGACGGCGGGGTCGACGCGACCGTCGTCGCCCGACAGTGCGCGGATCAGGGTCGGTTCCCACTCGAGGTCGCCGAGGGCGGGGAGGTCCTCGTCGGCCTGCTCGATCTGGACCGAGCCGGCGGTGTCCCGCATCGTCGTCGTCGCGCGGACGCCCGGCATCGCCGCGATCCGGTCCGCCTCGGCAGCGGTCACGCCGTCCGCTCCGGTCACGACGAGGTCGGCCTGGAGGCCCGCCCGCAGTTGGTCCCCCGTCGCACGCTGGACGGCGGCGTCCGTCCCGGTCTGCACCGTCCCGAGCGCGACGAGCAGCGCGAGCGGCACCACCGCGGCGCTGAGCCGGCGGGAGGCCCCGCGGGCGTTGAGGAGCGCGAGCGTGGCCGCCGGTCCGGAGGCCCCGCGGAGGGCGCGCCGCGCACCCCACTGCACGAGGAGCGGCCCGGCGAGGGCCGCCGCGACCACGAGCACGATCGCGGAGGTGGCGCCGGTCGCACTGCCGACCAGGCCGGGGGTGAAGAAGGGCGTGGTCGCGGTCGCGAGGCCGATGAGCGCGGTGACCCCGGCTGCGATCCGTCGACCGCGCGAGAGCGTGGGGACGTCGGTCGTGCTCGCACGGACGGCGTCGGTCGGGCTCGGGTGGGTCGCTGCGCGCGCGGCCATCGCCGCGGCCAGCAGTCCGGTGGGCACGAGGACGACCAGCGTGCCGACCAGCGGGACGACCGTCGGCGCGAGGGTGAAGCCCGCGGGGACGAGGTCGCTCGACGCCAGCAGCGGCGTGACGAGCGGTGCGACGAACGTGCCGACGACGGCACCGAGCGGGGCGACGAGTGCGAGCAGGACCAGGACCTCGGTGCGGACCGTGCCGCGGATCTGCCCGGCGGTCGCACCGATCGCCCGGAGCAGGGCGAACTCGCGGCGCCGTTCGCGAAGGACCCCCGTGAAGACGCTCGCCACCATGAACACCGTGATGAGCAGCAGCGTCCCGGCGAAGGAGCCCGCGACGGTGGAGAGGAACGGGGCGTCCGGGTGCCGGATGCCGGCCTCGAGCCAGGCGCCCGTGACCGCGAGGAGCACGGCAGCCAGGGCGACGACCACACCGGCGCCGACGACGGCCGCGCGGTTGACGACGAGCAGGGAGCGGAGAGCGGCGCGCACGGCTCAGCGCCCCAGGCCGAGGACGCGGGCGGTGACCGACTCGAGCGTGGGGGAGTGGAGCTCGTCGCGCACCCGACCGTCGGCGAGGAACACGACCCGGTCGGCGAAGGCCGCGGCCCGGGGGTCGTGGGTGACGAGCACGAGGGTCTGCCCGAGTGACCGCACCGCGTGCTGCAGGAGCTGCAGGATCCGTTCCGCGGTCGCGGTGTCGAGCGCACCGGTGGGCTCGTCGGCGAACACGACGTCCGGCCCGGCGACGAGGGCCCGCGCGATGGCGACGCGCTGCGCCTGGCCGCCGGACAGCTCCCCGGGCAGGCGGCCGGCCATGCCCCCCAGGCCGACGGCGTCGAGCAGCTCCGCGATCCGGTGCTCGTCGGCGCGGGTGCCGGCGAGTGTCAGGGGCAGCCGCACGTTCTCGCCGACGGTCAGGTGCGGCACGAGGTTGTAGCCCTGGAACACGAAGCCGACGTGGTCGCGGCGGAACCGCGTCACGGCGTCGGGGCGCAACGCGCCGAGGTCGACGCCTCCGATGACCACCCGGCCACTCGAGGGGGTGTCGAGACCGGCGGCACAGTTGAGGAACGTGGACTTGCCGGACCCGGACGCACCCATCACGGCCGTGAAGCTGCCGGAGGCGATGTCGAGCGAGACGCCGTCGAGCGCGGTCACGGTCGACGGGCCGTTCGGGTGCGTCTTGGTGACCCGGTCGAGGTGCACGGCGGTGCCGGTGCGGGCGGGTGAGAGGACTGTGGACACGAGGACTCCTGACGAGGACGGTGCGGGACGGCGTGCGTCGTCCACGCTAGGAACGCGAGCGCTCGCGGCCGAGGGCCGAAGGGTGGGACCCGGGGAGGTTGCATCCTCCGATGCAGGCGGCGGCGGTCGTGCGGCCGGACCAGCCACGATCCGCTGGACGGGAGGCACGGCGCGGCTCGCCGGCATCGGCCCGCCTGCTGCGATGGTCGGGTCATGGAGTACACGGACTACGACACCCGGCTGGCGTCCTACGCCGTGGTCACCGACGGCGACCGGGTGCTGCTCGCACGGCTGAGCTGGCCGGACGCGGGGCTCTGGACGCTGCCCGGCGGCGGGGTCGAGCTGGACGAGACGGTCGAGGAGGGTGCCGTCCGTGAGGTCCGCGAGGAGACCGGGTACGACGTCGTGGTCGAGGGGCTGCTCGGGATCCGGTCGCACGTCGTGCCGCCGGAGCGTCGGAAGCACCAGAACGGTCGACCGATGAAGGCCGTGCAGGTGGTGCACCGGGCTCGGGTGGTCGGGGGAGCGCTGCGCCACGAAGCGGTGGGGACGACGGACATGGCGCGGTGGGTGCCACTCGACGAGCTCGGGGCGCACCGGCACGGGCTGCTCGTGGTGCAGGCGCTCCGGTGGGCCCGGGTCGGCGGGGGCACCACGGTCTGACCGCGCAGGGCCGCCGGCACCGAGCGGTCCGGTGCGCTGGCCGGTCCGGGGCGCAGGCCGGTCCGGGCGGTGCCTAGGACCGGGAGACCTCGGGCTCCGGGTCGTACCGGATCGCGAGCACGGTGACGTCGTCCTCGTTGTGGCCGGCGCGACCGCGCTCCTCGAGCCGCTCGACGAGGTGGTCGGGGTCCGGGTCGGCGACGGCGAACTCCGCGAACCGGTCGACGGCGTCGAGGCCGTCGCCGAACAGGTCGAGGACACCGTCGCTGACGCTGAGGATCACGTCGCCCGGACGGAGCACCGTCTCCTGCGTCGTCCAGGACGTCCCGACACCGATCGGCAGGTCGACGCTCCGGAGCCACTGGTGGCTGCCGTCCGCACGGAGCAGCAGGGTCAGACCGTGCCCGGCGTCGACCCAGCGCGCGATCCCGTCGACGCTGACGTGCACGTGGAAGCAGGTCGTGAACTGTTCGGTGGCGGGCGCGTCCAGGCCCACGTCGAGGCCCGTCGCGGTGCGGCTCACCGCCTCGTCGGGCGCTCCCTCGCGGACGGACGAGCGCAGGACCGAACGCACGACGGCGGCGATCATGCCCGCTCCGACGCCCTTGCCCATCACGTCCCCGAGCGTGAAGGCGGCGCCGTCCGTGATCGGGAACCAGTCGTAGAAGTCGCCGCCGACCGAGCGTGTCGGGAGGCACACGGCCCGGACCGTCAGCACGGCCGGGATGTCCACGGCGGTGACGGGCAGCAGGGAGCGCTGCACGAGGGCGGCCTGGCTGATCTCCGCCTCCGCCTGTTGTCGCAGGTCCTGCATCGCCTGCAGCCGGACCACGGCCTGTCGGGCGAGCTCGTTCGTGACGCCGGCGACCCCGACGAAGACCACCAGGACGACCACCAGGCGCACGACCTCGCTGGCGCCGAGTTCGGCCTGACCGACGACCGTCGGCAGGAGGAACGTCACCGCGGTGCCGATCAGCGGGTAGACGACGTGCTGCCGACCCGGTCGGGCGGCGATCCAGATCAGCGGGAGGAGCACGGCCGCGAGGAAGGGCGACCGGGCGTCGCCGGTCCCGAAGCGCAGCAGGCCGATCGCGATGAAGTCGAGCGCGGGGACGAGCAGCTCGAACCGTGCGAGCCCGGGTCGCGCCACGAGCAGTCCGGTGAACGCCAGCCCGAGGAGCGCGAGTCCCGTCCCGGCCCACATGCTCGGCGCGTTCGTCACCGTGAGCCAGGGGAGCAGCACGCTGCAGACCGCGGCGACCACGGACACCGCGGCGATGACCGCCTGGTTCGTCAGCGGGGTCGTCCTGGCCGAGGACCGCACGGCCAGCGGCGCCGCACGGTCGGGAGCGGTGACCTGTGCGACGGCCGGGCCGGATGTCGTCTGCGCCATAGGTGACGAACGCTACCGGCCGTCCGCCGCGGGGGGAACGCGCCCGTTCGTGGGGCACGGCGCCCGGCGACGGCGAGCGGACGCGTCCGCGGGACCGCCCTCCGTCCGGGCACTCGATGCACGAGGATGGACCCGTGCGCACCCAGGAGACCCTGTCCGTCGACCAGGCCGTGGCGCGTGCGGTGGCGCTCGCCGAGGCGGGTGGTCGCAGCGTCGTCGGCATCGCCGGCGCTCCCGGGGCGGGCAAGTCCACGCTCGCCCGTCGGGTCGTCACCGAGGTCGTGACGCGGCTCGGTCCGGGCGTCGCCGTGCAGGTGCCGATGGACGGGTTCCACCTCGCGAACGCGGCCCTCGACACCCTCGGCCGGCGCGGACGCAAGGGCGCGGTCGACACCTTCGACGCCGCCGGGTACGTCGCACTCGTCCGGCGGCTGACCGCGACCGGGGGGACCGACGGCACGGTCTGGGCGCCCGACTTCGACCGTCGCGTCGACGAGCCCGTGGCCGGCAGCATCGCCGTCCCGCCGGAGACCGTGCTCGTGGTCTCCGAGGGCAACTACCTGCTCGACCAGACCGCCCCGTGGCGGGAGCTGCCCGACCTGTTCACCGAGACCTGGGCCTGCGTCGTCGACGACTCCGTGCGGATCGACCGACTGGTCGGTCGCCACATGCGGCACGGCCGCGACCACGAGGCCGCCCGACGGTGGGCCGTGGAGGTCGACGGCGTGAACGCCGAGCGGGTGACGGCGGACCTGCACCGGGCCTCCGTCCTGGTCCGGACCTGACCGGACCCACCGACGACAGCAGCACCGACCGACAGGAGCACGACGTGACCATCGCCATCACCGGGGCCACCGGCAACATCGGCGGCGCCGTCGCCCGCGCGCTCGCCGCGGACGAGGTGCCCTTCCGCATGGTCGTCCGCGACGCCTCCCGGGCCCCACGGCTGCCCGGGGCCGAGGTCGCCGTCGCGACGTACGCCGACGGCGACGCGGCCCGCGCCGCCTTCGAGGGCGTCGACGTCCTGTTCCTGGTGTCCGGTGCGGAGGCCCGTGACCGGCTCGACCAGCACCGCACCGTCGTGCGCGCAGCGGCCAGTGCCGGCGTGCAGCACGTCGTCTACACGTCCTTCCAGGGCGCGGCCCCCGACGCGACCTTCACGCTGGGCCGCGACCACTGGTGGACCGAGCAGGCGGTGCGCGACACCTCGATGGCGCACACGTTCCTGCGCGACTCGTTCTACCTGGACTTCGTCGAGGACCTCGTCGGCGAGGACGGTGTCATCCGTGGCCCGGCGGGCGACGGGGCGATGGCCGCCGTGGCCCGGGCCGACGTGGCACGTGTGGCGACCGCGGTCCTCCGTGCGCCGGAACGGCACATGGACCGCACGTACGACCTCACCGGACCCGCGGCGATCACGCTCGAGCAGGCGGCCGCGACCGTCAGCGCGGTCCGGGTCCGGCCGGTGAGCTACCACCGCGAGACGGTGGAGGAGGCCTACGCCTCCCGGCAGCGCTGGGACCCGGAGCCGTGGCAGGCCGACGCGTGGGTGAGCACCTACACGGCGATCGGCGAGGGCGCGCTGGCGAAGGTGTCCGGGGACGTCGAGCGCGTCACCGGGCAGGCGCCGATGTCGCTCCGCCAGGTCCTGGAGGCCCGGAGCGCCTGACCGCGCCGGTCGCGGCCCGCTCACGGTGCGCTGTGCGCGGTGCGCGGTGCGGGAGGCGATTCGCGGTGCGGGAGGCTCAGCGCACCTTCCGTGCGGACAGGGACCCGACGACGCCGAGGAGCAGCACCGCCACCAGGACGGTCAGCAGCGGTGCCGTCCAGCCGCCGGTCGCCCCGTGCAGGGCCCCGGCCACGAGCGGCCCCGCCGACCCGATCAGGTACCCGCCGCCCTGCACGAACGCGGACAGCCGGCGGGCGTCGTCGTCGTTCGACACGAGCCGCACGATGACGATGAAGATGATCGTGATGCCGCCGCCCTGGGCAGCGCCGCCGAGCACCGACCACAGCAACCAGAGTTGTGGGGCGACGAGCAGGCCGAGGGGCATCGCGAGCCAGAAGAACGCGACGAGGGCGATGATGGCGCGCGGCCGGAACCGGCTGGCGAGCACCGGCACCCCGAGCGCCCCGACGACCGCCAGGATCTGGAACACCGAGGAGCTCGCTCCGGACGACGCCGTGTCGAAGCCGATCTCGTCGTGCAGCAGCGTCGGGATCCAGGCGGTCAGCGCGTAGTACGAGAACGCCTGCCCACCGAACGCGAGCATGAGCCCCCACGTCACCCAGCGCTTGGCGGGGTGCGGCAGGGTCGCCACGACGGGGGCCGCCGGGACCGTGCGGACCGCGCCGGTGTCCAGGACCTGGTCGATCGGTCCGGTCGCCGGCACCGGTCCGGAGTCGCGGTCGACACCACGCCATGCGGCACCCGCCCCGACCGCGTAGGTCCACGCGGCACCGGCGACGACCGCGAGCACGGCCCAGATCGCGATCGCGACCGGCCAGCCCCAGACGGCTGCGATCGGTGCCGTGCCGAGTGAGGTCGTCATCGACCCGACGTTGAGCGCGGACGTGTACACGCCCGTGACCAGGCCGACCCGTTCCGGTGAGGTGTCCCGCCGGATGACGACCGGGATCACCACGTTGCCGATCGTGATGCCGATGCCGATCACCGCGGTGCCGACGAGCAGCGCGGCCTCGTGCGGGACCGACCGGAGGACGGTGCCGACGAGCACGATGAGCAGCGACAGCGACACGGCGCGCTCCGCGGTGAACCGGGCGATGACCCAGCTGGCGAACGGCGTCGCGAGGGCGAAGCAGAGCACCGGGATCGTGGTGAGGAGCCCGGCGACCGTCGCGGTCATGCCGAGGTCGACCCGGATGTCCCCGATGACCGGCGCCGGCGCGACGATCGGGCCGCGGAAGTTCAGCGCGACGAGGACGATCGCGGCGGGCAGCAACCACGCGGCCCCACGAAGTCCGGCACGGCGAGCTGCCGCGCCGGTGGTCTCGCCGCCGCCGCTCACGTGCTCGGCAGCAGGATCGGCAGCAGGTCGAGCGGGGTCGCCGCCTGCGCGACGGTGCCCGCGGCCTCGGCGGGGGAGCCGTACCCCCACTCGGCGAAGACGGTCGGGACGCCGTGCGCAGCCGCCCCCTCGACGTCGTGCAGGCGGTCCCCGACGAGCACCGGACGGCTGATGTCGAACCCACGGGCGTCGAGCCGGCGCAGGGCCTCCTCGACCACGTCGGCCTTGGCGGAGCGCACCTCGTCGTCGCTCGCCCCGGTGATGACGTCGATGTCCCCGGTCAGGCCGTAGTGCTCGAGGATGTAGGTCGCCGGGGTCTCGGGCTTGCTCGTCGCGGTCGAGATCGGCACGCCGGCCTCGTGCAGGGTGTGCAGGACGACGTCGATGCCCGGGTACATGCGGGAGTCGAGTGCTCCGTGCGAGAAGTAGTGCTCGCGGTACACGGCGAGGGTGCGCTCGGTGAGCTCGTCGTCCATGCCCATCGCGATGCGGAAGGTGTCGAGGATCGGCGGCCCCACGAACGACATGAGGGTGTCCTGGTCGGGCACGGGGACGCCGACCTGTCGGAACGTGTGCGTCAGGCTCTCGATGATGCCCGGCGCCGAGTCGCTGATGGTGCCGTCGAGGTCGAACAGGACGGCGGTGAAGGGGCGCTCCGGGCTGCTTGTCATGTCCCGCCCAGCCTAGCCGCGCCGCCGGAGCCACCCTGCGGCGGGGTGAGCCTCGCGCCGGGGATGGGTCAGGCCTCCCGGCCCGCGCTCGAGGAACCGGGCGCGGGTGCCGGCGCGCTCAGAAGAGGCGCGCGTGCCCGCCCTCGATGCCGCGCATCTCGTCGTAGTCGAGGACGAGGCAGCGGATGCCGCGGTCCTCGGCCAGGGTGCGGGCCTGGGGGGCGAACGACTGTGCCGCCAGGACGCCCTGCACCGGCCGCAGGTGCGGGTCGCGGTTCATGAGCTCGAGGTAGCGGGTGAGCTGCTCGACGGCGTCGATGTTGGCGTTCCGCTTCATCTCGACCGCGACGCTCGCGCCCGCGTCGTCCCGCGCCAGGATGTCGACCGGACCGATGGCGGTCATGTACTCGCGGCGGACCAGCGTGTGGCCGTCACCGAGGAGCTCGATCTGCTCGGCGAGGAGCTGCTGCAGGTGCGCCTCCACCCCGTCCTTGACCAGACCGGGGTCGACGCCGAGGTCGTGCGACTCGTCGGCGACCACCTCGTGGATGCTGACGATGAGGCGGTCCTGCGTCTTCTTCTGTGTGACCGTCCACACCTGCGTGATGCCCGCGGACGCCTGGTCGTCGTCGGGTTCTGCGATCGCGATCGAACACGGCGGGCTCATCCAGTTGAGCGGCTTGTAGCTGCCGCCGTCCGAGTGGACGAGGAGCGAGCCGTCGGCCTTCAGCATGAGGAGCCGGGTCGCGAGGGGCAGGTGGGCCGACAGGCGACCGGCGTAGTCGACGGAGCAGCGGGCGATGACGAGACGCACCCGGGAAGCCTAACGGGGATCGCAGGCGGCCCGGCGGGTCGCCCGCCGGCCCCTGTGCTCGCTGCTCGCTGCTCGCTGCTCCGGGCGGAGGCAGGCGGTGCCGGCGGCTCAGCGTCGCCGGTCGGCCGTGTCGGTCCGGTCGGCCCCGCCAGCCCTGCCAGCCGCGCCGCCCGGGAGGCCGGGGTCGCCGCCGGTCCGTCCGTCGCCCGGGCGGGTGGTCGCGGTCCGCTCCCGCGCGGCACCGGACGCGAGGCCGGCCGCGATGATGAACACGAACACGATGAGGAGCCCGTTGAGGAGGCCGACGTGCTCGCCGGCGAACCCGATGATCGGCGGTCCGGCGAGGAACGCCACGTAGCCGATCGTCGCGACGGCGCTGACCTTGGCGGCCGCGGTGCGGGGGTCGTCCGCGGCGGCCGACATCCCCATCGGGAACCCGAGCGAGGCACCGAGCCCCCAGAGCACGACACCGACGATCGCGATCGGGACGTTCGGCACGAAGATGAGCATGCCGAGGCCGACGACCGCGACCACCGCGCTCGCCCGGAGCACCGGGACCCGTCCGAACCGGTCGATGAGGGGGCTGCCGGCGACGCGACCGACGGTCATCGCGGCGAGGAAGACGGCGAGCACGGCCGAACCGCCGTCGTTCGCCAGACCGTGGCCGTCGATCATCGCGAGGGGCAGCCAGTCGTTCGCGGAGCCCTCGGCCAGGGCCATGCCGAGCACGACGACCCCGATGAGGAGGGTCGACGGCTGCTTCCAGATCGCCCACCGCGAGACCGGCAGTGCCACCGGGCTGGTGTCGGTCGGCTCGGGCTCGACGTGCCGGTCCTCGCCGAACCAGCGGATGGCGACGAGCATCGCCAGGCTCGTGATGACGCCGACGACCACGAAGTGCAGCGCGACCGGGACCTCGAAGCGCTCGGCGAGGGCGCCGATGCCCGCGCCGGCGAGCGTCCCGACGCTGAACGCCGCGTGGAACAGCGGCATGATCGTCCGGCCGCCGAGTCGCTCGGCGGTCGCTCCGGACACGTTCATCGACACGTCGCACAGGCCGTTGCCGAACCCGAACGCGATGAGGCAGATCCAGATCGCGGCGAAGCCCCAGTCCATCGTGACGGCGATGCCCGCGGCCACCATGCCGAGCGCCAGGCACGCGGCGGCCACGAGGACACCGCGACGGGCACCGAGCCTCGCGACGATGTGGCCGGCGAAGGTCAGGCCGGCGATCGACCCGACCGACATGCCGAGGACGAGCAGGCCCATCGTGAAGGTCGAGGCGTCCAGGGAGTCCCGCACGCTCGGCACGCGTCCGAGCCAGGTCGCGATGTCGAGCCCGGACAGGGTGAACACCACGAACACCGCGTTGCGCCAGGCGCGGGTCGTCGGAGCGGGGCGGGTGCCGGCCGTCGTCATGGAACTGTCCGATCGAATCGATTCGAGGAGGGGTAGCCGTTACGCTAACGAGCGATGGACGACACGGCAAGTGACCCCGGCGCGTCGGGCCCCCGCCCGGGCGTGGACCGCACCGACGGTCCGGACGACGCCCCCACGGCCGACGCTGCCCGGAGACCCGACGCTGCGGGCGCACCCCGGGCCTCCCGGTCCGGTCGCCCCACGCGCCCGACGCTCGCCGCCGTCGCCCGTGCGGCCGGCGTCGCGCCGTCCACCGCCTCCCTCGCCTTCAGCGGTACCGGCCCGGTGTCCGAGGACACCCGCCAGCGCATCCTCGCCGTCGCCGCCGAGCTCGGCTACGACGGACCAGACCCACGCGCCCGCTCCCTCCGGCGTGGGCGGTCCGGCGTGATCGGCGTCGTGCTCGACGACCGTCTGAGCGACGCGTTCCGCGACCCCGTGAACGTCCTCACCCTGGACGGCATCGCCGAGGTCGCCGGAGCCGCGGGGGTGTCGCTGCTCCTCGTCCGGAGCCCGCTCGACGACGAGCGCGGTATGGCACCGCTCGTCGACGCCCCGATGGACGCCGTCATCCTCATCGGGTGCAACGTCCGGATCGACCCGGCGGTCGCCGTCCTCCGGCGACGCTCGATCCCCGTCGTCGCGATCGAGGCGGACGCCATCGAGGGCGCCGTCCCCGTGCACCTCGACAACCGCGACGCGTCCCGACGGGCTGCCGCGTTCCTCCACGACCTCGGTCACCGGCAGGTCACCGTCGTGACCCTGCCCCTCGACAGCGCCCGGGAGCGCGGTCCCGTCAGCGCCGAGCGGGAGCGCGCATCGTCCGCGTTCACCACGACCGAGCGACTCCGCGGCGTCCGGGACGTCTACCCGGACGCACCGGCGATCGCGTCGGCGGGCAGCTCGGTCGAGGAGGGCCGCATCGCCGGAGCGGCGCTCTTCACCCCCGGCGTCGAGCCCCCCACCGCGGTCGTCGCACAGAGCGACCTGCTCGCGGTCGGGGTGATCTCGGCCGCGCTCGACGCCGGACTCCGTGTCCCCGAGGACGTCAGCGTCGTGGGCTTCGACGGCATCCACGTGGACGACAGCCTGCTCTACCGCTCCCCGATCCGGCAGTTGACGACGCTCGTGCAGCCGTTCGTGCCGAAGGGCGAAGCGGCAGCCCGCGCCGCACTCGCCATGCTCGAGGGGGAGTCGCCCGAGCCGGCGTCGTTCCGGTCCGAGCTGCGGATCGGCGACACGACGGGACCGCCGAGCGGGCGACAGCGCGACTGACGGCGTGGACCGCGTCCGGTCCGTCGGTGGGCGGATGGGCGGATGGGCGAGCGGCCCTCGGCCGTGCGCGTGCGTCCGCTCGCGCCCGCGCCGCGGGTCACCGCGACTACCCGTCGAACGCCTCGAAGTCCGGGACGTCGAACGGGTTGTCGAGGTCGCCGTCGTCGCGGTCCTCGTCGGGGACGTCCTCGACCTCGAACGTGATCGCCACGCCGGGGGTCACGACCACGTCGAGTGCCCGGTTCCCGTAGAGGGTCACCGTCACGACGTCGGCGCCGGCACGATCCGCCGCCACCACGGCTGCTTCCAGCGCGTGCAGGTCCTGGCCCTGCGCGAGCGCGTGCGACGTGCCGTCGACGGTCATCGTGATCCGGCGCAAGGGGTTCCCGTCTGTCGACCGTGCCCGAGTAGGCTGCGGCTACCGGCCATCCAAGCAACACGGCCCAGGAGCCATTCCCAGCTACCGGGTGGTTCGAGCAGCGGCGGCTCCCGTCATCACCCGGTGGCCTGGCGAGGTCGGCATGGGATCCATCAGCTACGACAGTCTGGTCGTCGTCGTGGACGACCGCACGCTCACCCATCTCCAGATCGTCATCGTCAACAAGCTGCGTCGGGGCGAGGCGTTCCTGATGTCGTGGAAGGACGCCGCGGACGTGGGGTCCGGGCGGAGTTCGATCTGGCTGCACCCGAACGTCCTCGTGCACTTCAAGTTCGACGGCAGTCGTGTCCCGGCGATCAACGAGCGGTGGTTGCGGGAACTCGCCGCTTCCGCTTCGAGTTCCCGGGGGCTGGTCGTCACGCGCGAGGACGGCGACGTGACGGACCTCCGTCCCAAGCCCGGTCCGCCACGCCGCACGACGGCACTCGCCGCCACCGCACCGGGCGACGAGACGGCGCCGTAGCGGGACCACCGCCCGCACAGCGCGGCGGTCCCGGGGGGAGCGGAGTGGGATCCGTGGTCAGAACTGCTGGCCCGTGCCCGACGCGTTCCGGGTCCTGCCGCTCGCCTGGTCGTGCGTGGCTGCGTCCGGGGCGTCCATCGCCGGACCGACGCCGACGGGGACGCCTGCCTCGGGGTGGTTGAGGTCGAAGGCCGGGGACTCCGAGCGGATACGAGGGACCGCGGTGAAGTTGTGCCGAGGCGGCGGGCAGGAGGTGGCCCACTCGAGCGAGCGGCCGTAGCCCCATGGGTCGTTGACCCGCACGCGCTGTCCGTGGCGCATCGTCTGCACGATGTTGAGGAAGAACGGCAGCATCGAGGCGGCGGTGAGGAACGCACCGACCGTCGAGACCTGGTGCAGCCAGGTGAACCCGTCGCTCGGCAGGTAGCTCGCGTACCGGCGCGGCATGCCGATCACGCCCAACCAGTGCTGGATGAGGAAGGTCATGTGGAACCCGATGAACAGCATCCAGAAGTGGATCTTGCCCAGGCGCTCGCCGAGCATCTTGCCGGTTAGCTTCGGCCACCAGAAGTAGAAGCCGGAGAACATCGCGAACACGACCGTGCCGAAGACGACGTAGTGGAAGTGCGCGACCACGAAGTAGCTGTCGTGGACGTGGAAGTCGAGTGGCGGTGACGCGAGGATGACCCCGGTCAGGCCGCCGAAGGTGAACGTGACGAGGAACCCGATCGCCCAGAGGATCGGGGTCTCGAACGTCACCGAGCCGCGCCACATGGTGCCGACCCAGTTGAAGATCTTCACGCCGGTCGGGACCGCGATGAGCATGGTGAGGAGCGAGAACCACGGCAGCAGCACGCTTCCGGTGGCGAACATGTGGTGCGCCCAGACCGTGACGGACAGTCCGGCGATCGAGATCGTGGCGTAGACGAGGGTCTTGTACCCGAAGATCGGCTTGCGGCTGAAGACCGGGAAGACCTCGGAGACGATGCCGAAGAACGGCAGTGCGATGACGTAGACCTCGGGGTGGCCGAAGAACCAGAAGAGGTGCTGCCAGAGCAACGGGCCGCCGTTGGCCGGGTTGTAGATCTGCGCGTCGAAGGCGCGGTCGAGGAGGAGCCCGAACAACGCCGCTGCGAGCACGGGGAACGCCATCAGCACGAGGATCGACGTGATGAGCACGTTCCACGTGAAGATCGGCATTCGGAACATCGTCATGCCGGGAGCGCGCATCGTGATGGCCGTCGTGATGAAGTTCACCGCACCGAGGATGGTGCTGAACCCGGTCATGCTCAGGCCGGCGACCCAGAGGGTGCTGCCGAGTCCGGGCTCGAAGGTGGTGTCGGACAACGGCGCGTACGCCGTCCAGCCGAAGGACGCCGAGCCCGCCGGTGTGAGGAAGCCGCCCATCGCGATGGCGCTGCCGAACGCGTACATCCAGTAGGACAGGGCGTTGAGTCGGGGGAAGGCGACGTCCGGTGCGCCGATCTGCAGCGGCATGATCGCGTTCGCGAAGCCCGCGAACAGTGGTGTCGCGAACAGCAGCAGCATGACCGTGCCGTGCATGGTCATGAGCTGGTTGTACTGCTCACGGGTGTCGATGACGTCGAGTCCGGGTGTCGCGAGCTCGGTGCGCATGACCACGGCCATCAGCCCGGCGACGCAGAAGTAGCCGAACGCCGTCACCAGGTACAGGTTGCCGATCGTCTTGTGGTCCGTCGACGTGTGCCAGTTGACGGCACGGATGCCGGTGCGCAGCGGACGACGTCCGAGGAGTTCGTCGGGTTCCTCGCCGAGGGCCGGCGGTGTCGTCGTCTGCGTCATCGGGATCCTCCGTCGATCGGTGGCTGCGTCGACGATCCGGCGGCAGTGGGGCCACTCTCGCCGTCATGTCCGCGGTTGCACAGGGGCACTGGTGGACGTGCCGCGTGATGCGGACTGCGGAGCGGCCTCCAGGGCGGAACCCGCGGGATCCGGCTCGGACCTGCTCCGGGCATGACGGGACGGGACGCGAGCGGTCGCGGCTCCCGGACGACGCACGCTGCGGTCGTCACCGTGGGGTCCGCACGGCGGTCTCCGGGAGGGTCGACGGGGTCGGCTCCGCGCCTGCGGCTCGGACGGCGACCTGCCCGAGGTCCCCGGACGTGGCATGGACGGCGCGCTGCCGGGTCGCCCCGTTGCCCGAGACGAAGGCCTGGTGGACGGCGTGCTCGACGAGCTGGTCGTCACCGTTCGCCGTCAGGGCGGGTCGGAGGTGCTCGAGCAGCATCAGGACGACCTCGTGCGCGGGGAGCGGCCGGTTGGTGAGCGGTTCGACGAGGTGTCCGTCGAGCCCCTCGATCGCGGCACGCCAGTTCGCGAGCCGGATGATGCAGGCAGGCGTGGCGGCAGGCGGCTTCCCGGCGTGCCACTCGTCGACCGCGGTGTCGACGAGCGCCCGCACGAGCCCGGCCACGGCGACCGTCATCGTCGGGTCGAGCGGTACGTCCGTCACCCGCACCTCGACGGTCGGGTGGTTGCGGGACAGTCGGGCGTCGAAGTAGAGCATCGCGGGGTCGAGGAGGGCTTCGGTCCCGTTGATCGCGGCGGTGAGCCCCCGGTACCCGGCCACCGACTCGTACCGTTCCGCTGGTCCGGCGGTCGGCCACTGGTTCCACGTCACCGACCGGAAGCTGGCGTGACCGGTGTCCTCACCGGCGTGGAACGGCGAGTTCGCGGTCAGGGCGATGAGGATCGGCAGCCACGTCCGGATGCGGTCGAGGACGGCGACGCCCTCGTGGTCGGACTCGACGGCCACGTGGACGTGCAGTCCGCAGGTGAGACTGTGCCGGGGCACCGCGCCGAACCGCTGCACCATCCGTTCGTACCGGTCGGAGGAACGCAGGTGGGGGACGGTGGGCAGCGGCGAGCTGGCGAGCGGCGCCGCGAGGGCACCGTGCTCGCCGGCGAGTCGCATCGCGAGGGCACGGTTGTCGAGGACCTGTCGGCCGAGCGTCGCCAGCGTCGAGTGGGGACGTGTGATCACCTCGAGCATCTCCAGCTGCATCTCACCGGCGAACTCCGCGCCGTCGAGCGGCAGCCGCTCCGCCCGGGCACGTTCGAGCACCAGGTCCGCGATCGGGACCGGCGCTCCGGTGGTCCCGTCCACGAGGAGCAGTTCTTCTTCGACGCCGATGGTCCGCATGCCCTCAGCCAAGGCGTCCGACACCGTGTCCCCTCCCCGTTCCCGCGTTCGGTGGCCCATGTCCGCCGTGCGAGCCGTCTGTGACGCCTCGGCCCCTGACGGGGGGACCGTGTGCGAGGAACACCCTCGACGTCAGGACCGAACACCATGGACTCCACGCCCTCCCTGCCCCTGCCCGGACCGTCCGACCCCTCGGGTGTCGGTCGCTTCCTGGCCGACAACCGCGAGGAGGTGCTCGGCCAGCTCGAGCACTGGGTGCGGATCCCGTCGGTGGCGTCCCAGCCCGAGCGCTCCATCGACGTGGAGCGATCCGCCCGGTGGCTCGCAGCGGCCATGCGCGAGGTCGGGCTCACCACGGACATCCTCTGGGCGGGCCCGTCACCCACTGTGGTCGGCGAGTGGATCGTCGATCCGGCGAAGCCGACGGTCCTGGTCTACAGCCACCACGACGTCCGGCACGCCAAGCCGGAGGAGTGGGCCGAGACGGAGCCGTTCCAGCCGGTGCTGCGCGACGGGCGGTTGTACGGGCGGGGTGCCTCCGACGCGAAGGGACAGGTGATCGCGCACCTCTGGGGTCTCCGCGCGCACCTCGCCGGACGGGGCGACGCCGGTCCGGCGGTGAACCTGAAGTACGTCGTCGAGGGCGAGGAGGAACTCGGATCGACGCACTTCGCGTCGCTGCTCGACCAGGAACACGAGCGCCTGTCGTGCGACGTCGTCGTCTTCTCGGACACCCTGCAGTGGAAGGACGGGGACCCGGCGGTGGTGACCTCGATGCGTGGGATGACCGGTGCGACCCTGACCGTGACCGGGCCCCTGCGCGACGTGCACAGCGGAGCCGCGTCAGGACCCACACCGAACCCGGTCCACGCACTCGTCACCGTGCTGGCCGCGTTGCACGACGACGACGGACGCATCGCGCTGCCCGGTTTCTACGACGACGTGGAGGAACTCACCGACGAGCGCCGGGAGCAGCTCGGCGACCTGTCGTTCGACACCGACGTGTGGCTCGAGCGCACCGAGACCCGGAGCGTCACCGGTGAGTCCGGTCACACGGTCGAGGAACGTCTCTGGGCACGACCGGCCATCGAGGTGCTGACCCTGCTCGCGGGCGACCCGACCGGGTTCCCCCGGGCGGTGATCCCCCGCGAGGCAACGGCGGAGATCAGCATCCGCACCGTCCCCGGACAGCACGTCGCGGCCGTCGCCGACCAACTCCGCCGCTTCGTCGGATCGACGATGCCCGACGGGTTCGAGTACGAGCTGACCATCCCGGAGGAGTCCGGCCAGGACCCCTACGTGACCCCGGACGGGCCGGCACTGGAGGCACTCGTCCGCGCCATGGAACGAGGTCACGGTGGTGGGACGGCCGGACGCATGGGGAACGCGGGCGGCGGTCCGGCGGAGCTCCTCGGGCGCACCTTCGACGCACCGGTCCTCTTCATCGGCACCGGCCTGCCCGAGGACCACTGGCACTCGAGCGACGAGAGCATCGACGTCGGGATGCTGCTCGACGGCGCCGCGTCGATCGCACACCTCTGGGAGGGGCTCGCAGCCATCGAGCGGGAGTGAGAGTCCCGACCTCGCGGGCACCGGCGTGTCGACCGGTCGGCCCGCAGCCGGCGGACCGCGTCGTCACCGTGCCAGAGCCGCCGCGATCCACCCCGGCCGGTGCGCCCGGACCCCGAGCGTCACCGCCCGCACGCCGATGTACCCGAACGAGAACACCGCCCACAGCGCCGCCAGCCCGTCCCCGAGCCACCACAGCAGCGGCAGGTACACGACCAGGTTCACGACGCCCGCGAGCGCCAGGTAGCGGGCGTCACCCGCACCGATGAGCACCCCGTCGAGCACGAACACGTAGCCGGCGACCGGCAGCCCGACCGCGATGAGGACGAGCACGAGGGGGAGGGCCGCCCGGACGTCGGCGGAGTCGGAGAAGACCGGCCCGAGCACGCCGCTGGCAGCGGCGGTCAGCACCCCGAGCAGGACGCCGCCGACGATCCCGAGCACCACGAGCCTCCCGGTCACCAGGCGCACCCGCTCGGCGTCCCGGGCGCCGAGGGCGTGCCCGACCAGCGCCTGTCCGGCGATCGCGAGCGCGTCGAGTGCGAACGCGAGCGTGCTGAACACCGTCAGCCCGATCTGGGTCGTCGCGAGACCGATCGTGCCGAGGCCGGCCGCGGTGGCGATCGTCGCGAGCATCGCGACCCGCAACGACGCGGTCCGGAGGAACAACCACGCGCCGGACCGCAGCGCCCGTACGACCCCGGACGCGCCGGGCCGGAGCGGTGCGCCCGATGCCCGGGCGGCGCGGACGGCGATGCCGACGTACACGGCTGCCATCGCCCACTGGACGACGACCGTGCCCGCGGCCGACCCCTCGACGCCCCAGCCGAACCCGTAGATGAGGAGCGCGTTGAGCAGACCGTTCGCGACGAAGCCGACGCTCGCGACGACGAGGGGGGTGCGTGTGTCCTGCAGTCCGCGGAGCAGCCCGGTCGAGGCCGTGACGACCAGGATGCCGGGCAACCCGATCAGCGAGACGGTGAGGTACGCCGTGGCGGCCGCGGAGACCCCGGGCGTCGCCCCGAACAGGTCGACGAGCGGCCCGGCGAGCGGCCAGCCGACGAGCGCGAGCACCACCCCGAGCGCGAGCGCCAGCCACATCCCGTCGATGCCGGCGTGCACGGCGCCGCGGCGGTCACCGGAGCCGAGCGCCCGGGCCACGGCCGGCGTGGTGGCGTAGGCGAGGAAGACCAGGAGGCCCGTCACCGTCTGCAGGACCGCGCTCGCCACCCCGACGGCGGCGAGTGGTGTCGCGCCCAGGTGCCCGACGAGTGCGGTGTCGGTCAGCAGGAAAAGCGGTTCGACGACGAGCGCGCCGAGTGCGGGCAGCGCGAGCCGGACGATGTCGCGGTCGACGGCTCGACGCACGTGGCGGGGGTCGGTGTCGGACGCGGAGGGCACCAGGACATCCTGCCGTCGCTCCGGCCGGGCTGGTGACCCCGCCGCTCCGGGCCGAGGGCCACCCCTCCAGTGGGACGACTCTCGTCGAGGACCTGTCAGCGCGCGGTCGCTGCTGACGCTGTGACACCGGCGCGGTGGGCGTCCGGCTCAGCCGGGCAGGAGATCCGGGTGAGGACGGCGTCGCCCTCGAAACTCTCGACGCCGCCCGCCCAGACGGTGAGGGGGACGTCCTCGTGGAGCTCGACGGGGATCACGAGGTCGTGCGGGTTCCCGGTGGCGCCGTAGCCGTCGTACACGGCGAACTGCACGTCGGCTCGCGCGCAGTCGCGGCCGGGGATGACGTCGAAGCCGACGCAACCGAGGTCCCAGCACCCTTCGGGCTGGGCCTCGTGGTCCAGGGTGGGGAACCAGGTCGCGACGTGGTCGTCGATCTCCGGTCGCGGTCGGCACCCGGCGGCGTCGATGCTGCTCCACGACTCCGCACCGACCGAGGCGATGAACGCCGGTGTCCCCGGTCGGACACGCACCGATCGCTCTTCGGTGCGAGCGATCGGCCCGGTCTCGGTGTCGGCGAAGCTGACCGTCACTTCGAGGTCGCACTCGACGGCAGCGACGACGCCCCACGCCAGACAGTCGGAGTCGCCCATGGCCGCTCCGCAGAGTGCCCACCAGGCGTCCTCGTCCTCGACCTGCCCGATGCGCACGGCACCGCCCTCGACGGCGAACGGCGGGACGGGGAAGCCGCGGGCGCCGCGGGTCGCGGCGACGGTCGGTGTCGGTGTCGGTGTGGGCTCGTCCACGACGGCGGAGCGTGCTGCCGTGGACTGTGCGGGGACGGGCGCCGGGAGGCCCTGACCACCGATCCCCACCACGAGCGCCAGGACCGAGAGGGTCGCGCTGAGCACCAGCGCGATCCGCCGCGCGCTGCTCACGGCGGCGACGGAGACCGTCGGGTGGGCAGCCAGCGGCCGGGTCCGGAGGTCGTCCTGGGCGCGGATCGCCCGTGCGGTGTCGACGGCGAGCTTCCACCACCGGACCGACGACACGGTGAACAGCGCGCCACCGCCCAGGACCGGGACCACGGCGAGCACGCCGACGATCCCCGTCCCGAGCACGGACAGGACGACACCGACCACGACGAGCCCGAGTCCGACCCACCGCAACGTCTCGTACTGCCATCGGTAGGCCGGCATCATCGCACGCACGACGTGGACGGAGGTTCTCAGCGCCGGGCGACTCACGCGGCGAGGCTAGTGAATGCGCCGTTGCCGCTGCAGGCCCCTGTTTGGGTCGGACCGACGGCCGCGAGCATCTGGCGTGCTCGCTTCTCCGTCAGTCCCTCCGGTCCGGACCCGCACGCGACCGGCGGAGCCTCCTCGGCGAGAACGACCCGTCCACGGGTTACCTGCACGAGTGGTCGAGTGGTCGCTCGGTGACGGGTCCTCCTACCGATGGTGGCGGGTGGTGGCGATCACGAGGTCACCTTGTCGATCATGGCGAGCACGTGCGGCGTACTCCAGCGCAGGAGGTCGTCGGAGGGCGAGTCCTCGAGGTCCTCTCCCCAGATCGCGACCGCCGCGCCCGCCATCGGAGCAGCGAGGAGCGCACCCGAGTCGCCGTCCCACGTCCGCAGTGACCAGTTCTCGCGGAGATCGGCGACCGTGTAGTCGCTGTCGGCCTCGTCGAGGTCGCTCGGCACCTCGTAGAGGTAGTACGAGTTGTAGTTGAGCAGCTCGATCCCCGCGGCGTACAGGTCGGTGGCACCCGCTCGCCGCTGTCGGCGTTCGCGGCGCTCCGCAGGGTCCTCGGTGTCGCCGTCGAAGCTCCAGTACGTGACGTGGATGCGCGGATCCAGTCGCTTCACCGCAGCCCGGTCGATGCCGTCGTTCCAGGCCCAGACCTCACGATCGCCGAGAGCGGCCGCCATGGCGTTCAACCACCCGACGCGGTCAGCGGCAGTGACGCCACCGCCCCATTCGTCACCACCGATGTGCACGGTGCGGCTGGACGGGAACGTCCGCGTCACCTCCGCTGCGAGCTCGGTCGCGAGCGTGAGACTGGCGGGCGCGGATGTGTCGAGCTCACTCTCGCCCGAACGGATGCGATCGACCCACTCCTTGCCGTGTCGCGCCTCGAGGAGGGCGAACGCGGCAGCCATGTGGCCGGGAGTGTCGACCTCGGGCACGATCGCGATGCCTCGCTGGGCGGAGTACGCGGCGATCTTCCGCGCCTGTGCGGCGCTCAGGAACGGACGGCCGGTCACGCGGCTCGTGTAGACGCCGTCGTGGAGATCGGCGTTCGCGGGGGTCTGGCCGAGGACGTCGCTCTCGATCCCGACGTTCTGGTCGTCGGTGAGGTGCAGGTGCAGGAAACGGCCGCCGTTGTCGGCCAGCAGGTCGACGTACCGCTTGATCAGCGCCACCGGGTAGTAGGCGCGAGCGACGTCGAGCATCACACCCGGTTCGGGACGTGCGCGGGACGCGGGTCTGCTCGTGACGGTCGTGGCAGACGTGCGGCATCGCTGTACGGAGTAGACCCCGGTGCAGCCGAGGACCCTGTACTTGCCGGCTTTCGCGCGGAGGGGTGACCTGTGGATCGCGCGGACCGTGGTGCTCGCGCCGGCGGCGAGCGGCTTCACGGTCACGTGGCCGAGCGTGTACTTCTTGCTGCCGGCGGACAGGTAGAGCCAGGCGTGGGCAGCCGGCTTCCGCACCGAGCTGGTGTTCTTGACCGTCAGGGTGGTCCGCACGGCCGTGCCGGTGGAGGTGACGGTGTTGGTCGCGGTGACCTTGGTGACCGTCACTGCCGAGGTGTTCGACTCGATGGCGACTGCCTGCACAGCAGGGGCGTCGGGCGTCGCGCCCTCCGCCGGTCCCGCGGTCGCACCGATCCCGACCAGGGCTCCTGCCGACATCGCGATGGTCAGACCGACGGCGGTGATCCAGCCGACGCGTTCACGCGGACGCACTTCCGGCATCGGGGACGGGTTCGGTTCCTGACGCATCGCGACGTTCTTCCCCTCGACCATGCGGAACGTCCACCGCGCTACCGGGCCGGCTCGGATGGACCGGATGGCGCAGATCGTACCGGAACCGCTGGGGCCGCACTCCGAGCACCCGGTACTCGACCTGTGGCCTAGGCTCCGGGCCGTGGCTGACGAACTCCCGCGCTGCGCGACACGCCGACGAGGGAACCGATCGCGGGTCTGTGGACAACTCAGGACATGAACGAGATCGCGGGGGACCGGGCCGATTGGGCGCTGAGTACCGCGGGTGACGGGCAGGCGTTCGGGAGGGTGTTCGACCGGCACGCCGCACGCCTCCGGCGTCACGCGGTCGGACTCGTCCCCAGCCCAGCTGACGCCGACGACGTCGTCGCCGTCGCGTTCCTCGAGGCGTGGCGACGACGTGATCACGTCCGCTTCGTCGACGATTCGTTGCTGCCGTGGCTGCTCGTCACCGCGACGAACGCAGCGCACAACCTGACACGATCGACCACGCGACACCGCCGCTTCCTCGGCCGGTTCCCTGTCGATGACCCGGCGCCGGACCCCGCTGATCAGTACACGGACGGCGACGCCGTCGCGGCCCTGCGCGGACTCGGGCTCGCCGATCAACGCGTGCTCACCCTCTGCGTCATCGAGGGGCTCAGCGAACGCGAAGCCGCCGTCGCCCTCGGCGTCGCGGCCGGGACCGTCAAGTCCCGACTCCACCGAGCGAAGACTCGGCTGCACCAGCAGTACACAGCCACAGCGGAACCCCTCGGAGGCGCACTGTGAACGACGACATCTCACCCCGCTTGACCGCCATGCGCGAAGCCCTCATCACCGACGTCGCGTCGACCGGGACGGCCAGCACGACGGGCCGCCGCCGTCCCACCCGCGGCGCGGTCGTCGCCGTGGTCGCGGCTTTCCTGGTCGGCGGGACGATGACCGGTGGGCTCACCGCCGCGGCACTCCCGGGCAACGACCCCGACACCGCCATCCAGGCCTCCCTCGCCACGACGACGCGCTACATGGTCGAGGACGCCAACCACGGCCGTGTGGTGGGGACACCGAGCTTCCGCGTCGCACGCGGTGACACCGCCTTGACCTTGTCCGATCGCCCCGCTGGCGCGGACAGTGTCACGGTCGCGTGGGCGTGCCTCGACGGAGACGCGCCGACCGTCGAAGTCGACGGGCACCGCACGGAAGGCACCCTGTGCGGTCGACGAGACGACCCGACTTCCGAAGCGACCGGATGGGCGCTGTCCCCGATGGCCTCGACCGGTGCGACCGTCGTGACCCTCTCCGCCGATGACACTGACCGGTACGCCGTCTGGGTCTCCTGGGCGAAGGCACCGAGCATCGCCACACCGTCACCGCAGCAGGACGCCGAGACCGCCGACGGTGCCGTCACCCTGGACGAGTACAGGACGGCGTTCAACCGTCTCCTCGCATGCCAGGCACAGGCAGGACAACCGATGGGGGACGTTCCACTCACCTGGTACGCGGATGGAGCGTGGAACGGCAGCGGACGAGGGACCGGGCCCTGGTACCTGTACGCGACGCCGGCGGCCGGGAGCGAGGTGTTCGACATGCAGTGCTACCCGCGAGAGTTCGACGCCGTGGACAGGATCTGGCAGGAGGAGCACCCCGAGCCCGAAGACCCACCGGTCGAGCCCGCCGTCGGCTGACGCGGGGCGTGCCTCGTCCTGAGCCTCGACGCCGAGTAGCGGACGCGGGATCTCACCGCACCTCGCGGGAACGGTGCGCTGCGTGGCGCACTGCGGCGCTCGGACCGCCAGCTGCCTACTGCGACGGTTCCCGCCACCATGTGGCACGAGGCAAGCGTTCGAACGTGGCGGGATCAGCACCCACGAAGACGGTCTCGGCGCACGCCTCGGCGACGGGCAGATCATGCACCGAGTCCGTGAAGAACCGTGCTCCAGCGAGCGGGATGCCCGCCGCCCGGAGCGTCGCGTGCTTCTGTGCGCCGACGTTGTGGAGCCCGAATCGCAGACCCTCCGGGGTCGACTCGAGTTCCGACCCGAGCACACGGACGTCGTCGATCCCCATCGCCTCGACGAGTGCGCGCACGAGCCCTGCCTCGCTCGCCGTCGCGACGACTGCCCTGCCCGAAGCCGCTTCCGTCCGGAGCTCGGTGACGAACGCAGCCCGGAGCCAGTCCGAGGCGATGAACCGCGACACCACCCGTCGGACCAGTTCGTCGTACGTCCGGCGGTCGAGGCCGACGAGAGCAGCCTCGACGAGCGCTGCGTCCGCTCGCTGACGGGCGCGCGAATCTCGGGCGACCACGCGACGCACGAGTGACGGCACGGCCGCGACGAGCCGGCGCGGGTCGCTCAGCAGGCGGAGCCGACACACGTAGGCCATCGTGTCGCGGCTGGTGATCACTCCGTCGAAGTCGAAGACGACCACACCGACGGTACGCACGGTCATCTGTCGGGCCGACGACCGGGACGGCCGGTCAGCCCTTCCGGTGTCCGTCGATCCGCGGCTCGACGGGGGTGCCACCCGTCGCGGCCCGCTCGGCCTCGGTCGCGTCCGGGGTCACCGGATCGGTGCCCCGGGCCCGGCCCACCAGGTCCATGAGGTGGTAGACGACGATCGCGGCGATGGTGCCGATGATGATCCCGCCGAAGGTCGCGCCGCCGAACGAGAACGTGAAGTCCGCGATGCCCATGATGAGCGCGATGCCCGCGGTGAGCTGGTTCTTCGGCTTGGCGAAGTCGACCCGGTTCTCGACCCAGATGCGGATGCCGATCACGCCGATGAGTCCGTACAGCGCGGTGGTGGCGCCACCGAGCACGCCGGCCGGCACCGTCGAGATGACTGCACCGATCTTCGGCGACAGCCCGAGCAGCACCGCCGCGATCGCCGCGACCCAGTACGCCGCGGTGGAGAACACCCGCGTCGCCGCCATGACCCCGATGTTCTCGCCGTAGGTCGTCGTGGCCGAACCGCCGCCGACGCCGGCGAGCACGGTCGAGACCCCGTCGGCGAGCAACGCGCGCCCGGTCAGCGGGGTCAGGTCACGTCCGGTCAGTTGCCCGACGCCCTTCACGTGGCCGACGTTCTCGGCGACCAGGGCGAGCACGACGGGCAGGAAGCCGAGGTAGACGGCGGTCTGGGACAGGTCGAAGGCCGGAGCCGTGAAGGTCGGCAGTCCGACCCAGGCGGCGTCCTGCACGGCGCCGAGGTCCACCTCGCCGGCGACGAGTGCGACGAGGTAGCCCACGACGACACCGACGACGATCGACAGGCGACCGACGAGCCCCTTGAACAGCACGGTGCAGAGGACGATCGCGGCGAGCGTGACCGCGGCGATCACGGGCGCCTCCACGAAGTTGTCGCGGGCGGCCGGCGCGAGGTTGAACCCGATCAGCGCGACGATGGCGCCGGAGACCACCGGCGGCATGAGACGGTCGATCCAGCCGGCGCCGGCCAGGTGCACGATCAGTCCGACCACCGCGAGCAGCGCCCCGACGACGATGATCCCGGACAGTGCGAGCGGGATGCCGCCGATCTTCGTCGCGGCCCCGATCGGCGCGAGGAACGCGAACGACGAGCCGAGGTAGCTCGGGAGCCGATTGCCGGTGATGAGGAGGAACAGGATCGTGCCGATGCCGCTGAACAGCAGGGTCGTCGACGGGGGGAAGCCGGTGATGAGCGGCACGAGGAAGGTGGCGCCGAACATGGCGACCACGTGTTGCACGCCGAGGCCGACCGTCCGGCCCCAGGTGAGTCGTTCGTCCGGCGCCACGATCGCCGAGGCGGACACGGTGCGGCCGTCGCCGTGCAGCTTCCAAGGGAGTCCCATGCGATGACCGTAGCGGGCGCACGGGCGTCCGTGGGTCCGCAACCCGCCCTGTGGAGAACCGTGACGGACGGCCGGAATGCTGGATATGGTGTGCGGGACACCACGAGGAGCACCATGCGAACCACCAGCCCCGTCCTTGTCCCCGTCCTCGCCGCACTCGCGGTCGGCGCAATGACGGCCGCGCCCGTGCTCGTCGCCGACCCCGCCCTGGCCGCGGGTGTCGACCGGCACGCGACGGAGACCTCGCGGTCGCCGGCGTCCGACCCGCCTGCCCCCGTCGACTTCACCGCCGGGGTGCGGTCGATCGCACACGGCACCGGCGTCGTCACCGTCACCGGCACCGTTCCCACAGGCGAGAGCGTCCAGGTCGCCGGGGACGTCGTCGAGCCCGTCTGGACCGAAGGGGACGCGGACGGTCGCTGGACGGCGCGGGTCCGGGTGCATCCGGGCGACCACGTCATCCGAGCCACGTCCCAGGTGTCCGGGCAGTCGATCGACATCCCGGTCCGGATGCTCGTGCTGCTGCCCCCGGACATGACCGCGACCGTCGACGGCATCGGACGGACCATCACGATCGACGGCTCGGGCCATCCCGGAGCGCACCTCGTCGTCCGGGACCGCGGGACGGAGCGCGCCGAGACCGACGTCGCCGACGACGGCACCTGGCACGTCGTGCTGCGTGGTCTCGCGTTCGGTCGCCACCACGTGGAGGTCGGCCAGTACTTCGACGGCACCCTGAACGGCGGGGTCGACGACGTCTACGAGCTCTCGGGCACCCCGACCGTCGAGCACGCGACGGCTTCCCGGCAGACGGAGCACCTCGTCCTGGACGGACGTGCTCCCGCCGGCAGCACGCTGACCTTCGCGGACCGCCGGGGTCCGGTCACGGGAGCGGACGGCGAGCCCGTGGTCGTCCACGTCGGGGTCGACACGTCGTGGCGGGCGGAGCTCCCGATCCCCGACGACGTCCGTCTGCACGTGGTCTCGGTCATCGCCTCCGACGGAGGGGACGAGATCGGTCGGACGGACGCGCACGTCACGATCCCGTCCGTGCTCACCGGCGCGGTCGAGCGACTCGACGACGGCCGCCTCCGGTTCAGCGGCACGGGAGAGGTCGGCGGCACGGTGACGCTCGAGGACGAGGCCGGGAAGACCCTCACCGCCGCGGACGGCGAACCGCTCCGCACCACGATCGGTCGGTCCTGGGAACTCGTCGTCCCGCGCGACACCCTGCCCGCCGCTGCCGTCGTCGCACAGCAGCGCGTGCAGGACGTCGAGCAGGGCGCCCTCCGGCTCGTGCTCCCCGGCGCACCGGGACGCCCCGGTCCGGGCACCGGGAGCGCCGGGAGCGACGGTGGCACTCCGACGGGAGGCGGCGTCACCAGCGGGGAGGAGGCCCGTCATCCGGCCGCGGCCCGCCTCCGGACCGCGGGCGCGCGTGCTGCCGCTGCCGGACGACTCGCCTACACGGGTGCGGACGTCGTGCACCCGGCCGTCGCGTCCCTCGTCCTGCTCGTGCTCGGAGGCAGCACCCTCCCGCTCGCCCGGGTCGTGCGCCGGCGTGCGACTCCCCATCGGTGAGGGGCTGACGACGTGGACAGGTCGGTGAGCGAGCACCGGGTGGCGGAGGAGGGACCGGTGGCTATCGTGGAGCCCATGACCGACGTCGCAGGCACCACCGGAATCCGCACCGACGAACTCGACGAGTCGGTGCGACCGCAGGACGACCTCTACCGGCACGTCAACGGCAGGTGGATCGCCGACACCCCGATCCCGGACGACAAGGCCCGCTACGGGTCCTTCACGGTCCTGGCGGAAGAGGCCGAGGCCGCCGTCCGGACGATCATCGAGCGCGCGCAGACGGCTGAGCCGGGCACCGAGCAGCGGAAGGTGGGCGACCTGTTCACGTCCTTCACGGACGAGGTCGCCCTCGAGTCCGCGGGCTCCGGGCCGATCGAGCCGCTCCTGGCCGACATCGCCGCGATCGAGGACAAGAACGACGTGCTCCGCATGGTCGGTCGCTTCGAGCGGCTCGGGCTGCCGAGCTTCATCCAGCTCTTCGTCGACAACGACCCGGGCGACCCGGACGCCTACATCGTCTTCCTCGAGCAGTCCGGCCTCGGTCTGCCCGACGAGTCGTACTACCGCGAGGACCGGTTCGCCGACATCCGTGAGAAGTACCGCGAGTTCGTCGGGTCGATGTTCCCGCTGGCCGGCTACGACGAGAGCGGCGACCGCACCGAGCACGTGATCGCCCTCGAGACGGCCATCGCGTCGGCACACTGGGACAACGTCGCCACCCGCGACAGCCAGAAGACCTACAACAAGATGCCGTGGGACGAGGTCTCGGCGCTCGCCGAGGGCGTCGACCTCCGCATCTGGTGGGACGCCATCGCCGCACCGGCGGGTGCGTTCGACACGGTCGTGGTCCGGCAGCCCTCGTTCATCACCGGCCTCGCACAGCTCTTCCGCGAGCAGCCGCTGCCCGTCTGGAAGGACTGGCTCTGCTGGCAGGTGATCCGGGCCTCCGCCCCGTACCTGACCAGCGCGTTCTCCGCGACCAGCTTCTCGTTCTACGGCACGGCACTGACGGGTGCGCCGAAGCAGCGTGACCGCTGGAAGCGCGGAGTCTCCCTGGTCGAGGGTGCGATGGGTGAAGCCGTCGGACGGATCTACGTCGAGGAGCACTTCGACGAGACCTCCAAGGCGACGATGGACGACCTCGTCGCGAACCTGGTCGAGGCCTACCGGCAGAGCATCACCGGGCTCGAGTGGATGACCGACGAGACCCGTGCCCGCGCGCTGGACAAGCTCGAGAAGTTCACGCCGAAGATCGGCTACCCCGTGAAGTGGCGCGACTACAGCGCCCTGCCCATCCGGGCGGACGACCTGCTCGCCAACGTCCGGGCGATCGCGTCGTTCCAGGTCGACCGCGAGCTCGGCAAGATCGGGAAGCCGATCGACCGCGACGAGTGGTTCATGACCCCGCAGACGATCAACGCGTACTACAACCCGGGCTTCAACGAGATCGTGTTCCCCGCGGCGATCCTGCAGTTCCCGTTCTTCGAGGCGACCCGCGACGCCGCCGCGAACTACGGAGCGATCGGCGCCGTCATCGGGCACGAGATCGGCCACGGCTTCGACGACCAGGGTTCGCAGTACGACGGCGACGGCCGCCTGCAGAACTGGTGGACCGAGGCCGACCGCCAGGCGTTCGAGGAGCGCACGAAGGCCCTCATCGCGCAGTACGACGCCCTCGTCCCGACCGAGGTGCCGGACGGCCACGTCAACGGCGCCCTCACCATCGGTGAGAACATCGGCGACCTCGGCGGCCTCTCGATCGCGTGGAAGGCGTACCTGATCTCGCTGGACGGTGCCGAGCCCCCCGTGATCGACGGCCTGACGGGTGCCGAGCGGTTCTTCCTGAGCTGGGCGCAGGCCTGGCGCATGGCGATCCGCCCCGAGGAGGCCGCACGCCTGCTCAGCATCGACCCGCATTCGCCGAACGAGTTCCGCTGCAACCAGATCGTGCGCAACATCGACGTGTTCTACGACACCTTCGCCGTCTCCGACAGTGACGCGATGTACCTGGCTCCGGCCGAGCGCGTCGCCATCTGGTGATGGTGGAGCCGGACGCGCCGAACTCGTCGCGCCGGCGCCGCCCGGGACGCCCCTCCGACGACGGCACCACCGCGGGAAGCGGGGGTGCCGCTCGGTCCGGCGGTGGCCGCGCCGGTGGTGGCGGTCGCAGCCGCGGCAAGCACCGGGGAGGTGCGGACGAGCGCTTCACAGCGACGACCGAAGCGCTCGGCGCGATCGCCGTCGACGGCGCCGGGGTGAGCGCGTCGATCATCGACACGTCCACCGGTCGGGCGCTGCTCGCGATCGACGACCGCCTCGTGCAACCGGTGGCGAGCCTCGGACGGGTGCTGCTCCTCATCGAGGTCGCCGCGCAACTCGAGGACGGTCGCCTGCACGGTGACCGCCTCCAGCGGATGGCCCGCGACACCGCGACCGGCGCGGGCCTGTGGCAGTTCCTGCAGGAACCGACCATGCAGGTGTCGGACCTGGCGACCCTGGTCGGCGCCACCGCCGACGCCTGGGCGACGAACGCGCTGCTCACCACGGTCGGGATGGACGCCGTGCGGTCCCGCGCGGAGTCGCTCGGCATCGAACGGACGGCCCTGATCGACCGGGTGCGCGACCGGCGCGGACCCGACGACGCCCCCGACGTGTCCGTCGCCGCCGCGGGTGAACTGAGCTGGCTGTTCCGGGGCCTCGCGCTCGGTGAGGTCGTCGACGAGGCGGTGTCGAACCGGGTGCTCGGCTGGTTGTCGCTCGCCGCCGACCTGTCGCTCGTCGCGGGGTCCTTCGGGCTCGACCCGCTCGCGCACCGGGCCCTCGACCACGGCCTGCAGTCCGTCGCCGTCACCGGTTCCGGACCCGGCGTCCGCGCGGAGGCCGGGGTCCTCCGTGGGCCGGCGTCGTCGGTCTGCTACGCGGTCACGATCCGGTTCGAGGACGACTCGCTGCAGCGCCGTCTCGCGGTCGTCGACGCCCTGCGCACCTTGGGGACCGAGGTGCTCGAGGTCGTGCACGCCCCCGCCGAGCGCTGACCCCGTGGGCCTCGCGCATCCTCGCCCCGGCCATCACCCGCGTGACGCGGCCGTCGGCCTTGCGCGTCAGGCCGTGCCACACCCCGACGATGCCGCACACGACGGGGATGCTCACCACGGCGAAGAGCACCGGGCATGGAGTCGGGTTCGAGCGGCGTGGGCACGAGGTGCACGAGCCCGAAGACGGCAGGGCACTCCCGTGGCGCACGTCCTCCCAGGAGCACACCGCCGCACAGCGACATCGGGCAGGATCGGCAGCGTGCACGCCGACGACGACGTGCCGGACGGAAGGACAGACCCATGGCAGCAGGCAAGCACGAGGCAGCACGCGGCGACGAGGACCGCGCGGACGGCGTGGACGAGCGCGCCGGCGAGTTCGTGGACAGCGAGATCCCCGGCGAGCACCGCGTCGCCGATGACGAACCGGTCGGTGAGTTCGTGTCGAGCGACATCCCCGGCGAACGGCGTCCGGAGTCCGAGGGTGAGCGCGGCGAGTACGTCGAGTCGGACATCCCCGGCGACGTCGAGCCCGGCGGCCCGGAGACGGCCGGCGAGTACACCGACCGCGACCAGTAGCAGGGAGGCGGGCCGACCTCAGTCGACGAGGTCGGCCTGCGTGAGCAGGCGCAGCGTCTCGACCCCGGCGGGCGGGCACCGCCCGGCGTCCGCGGAGGTGACCCACTCCACCTCGTCGACCTCTGCGGAGGCGAGGGGCGTGGCGGTGTCGAGCGCGCCTCCCGGCCGGGCGAGGAACAGCGTCATCGCGACGATCGTCCCCGGTGCCTGCCCGTGCGCCGGCTCGGTCACGGTCGCGAACTCGTCGACGTCGGCGGGCGTGAGCCGCAGCCCGGTCTCCTCGAACGCCTCGCGGACCGCGGCGTCCACGCTGCTCTCGCCGGGCTCGACCTTGCCGCCGGGCAGGTAGAGGACGTCGCGCCCGCGGGCGCGCACCATGAGCACGCGACGGTCGCGGACGAGCAGGAGGGCGCTGACCCGCAGCAGCGGGGCGGCGGCCGGGAGGCCCGGATCGTCCGACCCGGTCAGCTCACGTCCGCCTCGTCGTCGCGCACACGCGCGGCCCGATCGGCGAGGGGCACGACGGCGGACGGCACGTCCGCGACGGGCTCGGGGCGCACCCCGAAGAGTGCGTCGAGCGCGCCGGTGAAGTCGTCGCCCCGACCGGCACGGCCGAGTTCGCGGGCCCGGACCGAGGGGCGGTGCAGGAGCACGCCGACCAGGTGCCGGAGTGCCCGCTCGGTCTGCTCGGCGGACTCGGGGGTGGTGTCGCCGCGCCGCTTCACGCGGTCGATCTCGTCGTCCAGGATGTCGAACACGTGCTTGCGGAGGGCGACGAGGGCGGGGGTGGTCGACTGCTCGAGGGCCTGGGCGCGGAAACGGGACACGGCGTCGTCGACGATCGCGCGTGCTTCGGTCTCGGCGTTCAGCTCGGCGATCGGGGCGTGGATGCTGATCGTCTCGAGGTCGAGCAGTTCGACGCCCTCGACGTCGGCGGCGTCCGGGTGCACGTTGCGGGGGAGGCCGAGGTCGATCACGATGCGGCGGGCACCGTCGTCGAGGTCGCACGCCTCGACGACCGGGACCTCGCTCGACGTGCAGGTGATGACGACGTCGCTCGTGCCGATCGCGGTGCGCAGGTCGGTGGCGGCGACGAGGTCGTGCTTGGCGGCGAACCACGGCGCCCGGCCGGACGGCGAGAAGACCTGGATGTGCTGGGCCCCGCGGTCACGGAGGGCCGCGATGGTGGTGGCGGCGTAGCTGCCGGTCCCGACCAGGAGCACGCGCGTCGCGGCCCAGTCGGTGATCCGCGAGGACGCGAGCTCGAGCCCCAGGCGGACGAGCGACCGGCCGGCGGCGCCGATCCGGGTGCGGGTCTTGACGCCGCGGGAGGTGTGCGCGGCCTCCTGGAAGAGCCGTTCGAGGTCCGAGGTGGTGGTGCCGTTCCGGCGCGCGTCCTCGAGGGCCCGGCGGACCTGTCCGGAGATCTCGGTCTCGCCGACGACGACGGACTCGAGCCCGCTCGACACGGCGAAGAGGTGCTGCACGACGTCTCCGCCGCCGAGCACCTGCACGGCGTCGAGGACCTCGTCGGCCTGCAGCTCGCTCGCTGCCGAGACGGCCTCGACGGTGGCGCGGACGGCTGCGTCGTCGTCGTCGGCGATGTCGAGGTAGGCCTCGAACCGGTTGCACGTGGCGAGGACCACGGCGCCGTCGAGGACGTCCGAGTCCGTGACGAGGTGGCTGGCGGCCGCGGGTGCTCCGATGCTCAGACGCTCCAGGAGGTCGAAGCTGGCGTTGCGATGCGACGCCGTGAGACAGATGAGCACGTGTTCAATGGTAACCCCGGTGCCCCGAGCACCGGGTCGGGGAGCCGTCCTGTTCGCGGTGCGAGAATCATCCGGTGACCGACGCGCTCCCGACCACCCATCCGCTCGCCGACGGCCGCACCACGGGCTCGCGGCTCGTCCGTGCCCTCCGTGGGGACCGGCCGGAGACGCTGCCGGTGTGGTTCATGCGGCAGGCCGGCCGGTCGTTGCCGGAGTACCGGGAGCTCCGCGTCGGGACGGCGATGCTCGACGCGTGTCTCGACCCGGCCCTCGCGTCCGAGATCACCCTGCAGCCGGTCCGTCGGCACGGGGTCGACGCCGGCATCTTCTTCAGCGACATCGTCGTGCCGATCAAGCTCGCGGGCGTGGACGTCGAGATCGTCCCCGGTCGTGGTCCGGTCCTCGGGTCGCCCGTCCGGACGGCGGCGGACGTGGACGCCCTGCGTCCGCTCGAGGCGGAGGCCCTGGCCCCGATCACCGAGGCGGTCGCCCGGACGGTCGCCGAGCTCGGCAGCACGCCGCTGATCGGCTTCGCGGGCGCGCCCTTCACACTGGCCGCGTACCTGGTCGAGGGCGGCCCGTCGAAGGACCACATCCGGGCCCGCACGATGATGCACGCCGAGCCGGAGACCTGGGCACGGCTGCTCGACTGGGCCGCCGACGTGTCGGGGGCGTTCCTCCGTGCCCAGGTGCTCGCCGGTGCCTCGGCCGCGCAGCTCTTCGACTCGTGGGTCGGGTCGCTGTCCCGCGCGGACTACGTCTCCCGCGTCGCTCCGCACTCGGCGCGGGCACTGTCCCACGTGACCGACCTCGGCGTCCCGCGCATCCACTTCGGCGTCGGCAGCGGCGAGGTCCTGGCCGACATGGCGACCGTCGGCGGCTCCATCGGTGCGGTGGACGCGGTCGGCGTGGACTGGCGGCTGCCCCTCGACGAGGCCGTGCAGCGCGTCGGCGGTGACGTGACCGTGCAGGGGAACATCGACCCGGCGATGCTCTCGGCCCCGTGGCCGGTCCTCGAGGCGCACGTCCGTGACGTCGTCCGCCGCGGAGGCGTTGCCCGTGCGCACGTCGTGAACCTCGGCCACGGCGTCCCGCCCGAGACCGACCCGACCGTGCTGACCCGCGTCGTCGAGCTCGTGCACGCACTGGGCGACGGCACCGACGTCGGGACCGACGGGACCGACCGGGCCGCGTCGTGACCGACGTCGTCGTGGTCGGCGGCGGGGTCGCCGGGCTCGTCGCCGCTCGTGACCTGGCGAAGGGCGGCGCCCACGTCGTGCTGCTCGAGGCCTCGGGCGTGCTCGGCGGGATGATCCGACGGCACACGGTCGCGGGCCTCGACCTGGACATGGCGGCGGACTCGTTCGCGACCCGGACGGACGCCGTGTCCTCGCTCGCGGTCGAACTCGGTCTCGGCAACGACATCGTCTCCCCGGACCCGCGGGGTGCGTGGCTGATGACCCGCGACGGTCGGACCGCGCCGATCCCGTCGACCGGCCTGCTCGGGATCCCGGGCACTCCGATGGCCGCGGACGTCATCGCGGTGGTCGGCGGTGCCGGCGCCCTCCGCGCACAGATGGACGCGCTGCTGCCCTCGCCGGTCGGCGCACGGGCGACGTCGCTCGGCGCGATGGTCCGGAGCCGGATGGGCGCGAAGGTCCTCGACGACCTCGTCGTCCCGGTCGTGGCCGGCGTGCACTCGACGCACCCCGACGACCTCGACCCGGACCGCGTGGCGCCCGGGCTCCGTGCCGCCCTGCAGCGCGAGGGGTCGTTGGCCCGTGCGGTGCTCGCGCTCCGGAAGCGTGCCGTCGCCGGGTCCGCCGTGCAGGGGCTCCGAGGCGGCATCGCGCGGCTCGTCGACGAGCTCGTCGCTGATCTCGACACGTACCGCGTCGACGTGCGGCTGCACACCCGGGCCACCTCCGTCGGACGAGCGGCGGTCGAGACCGTGTCGGCGGACGGCACGACCGAGCGGCTGGCGGCGGACCACGTCCTCGCGACGGTCGCCGACCCGGCCCGGACGGCGGCTCCGCGTCGGTCCGGCATCGAGCTCGTCACCCTGGTCGTGGACCGGCCCGAGCTGGACACGGCTCCGCGTGGCACCGGCATGCTCGTGCACCCGGCAGCGACCGGTGTCGCCGCGAAGGCGCTCACGCACGCGACGGTCAAGTGGCCCTGGCTGGCGGAGCGGGCGGCCGGGAGGCACGTGCTGCGGCTCAGCTACGCCCTGCCCCCGGCAGGCGCGGACCAGGCGACCGGCGCTGCCGGCGCGACGGACGCGGACGAGGTGGCCACGAGCCTCCCGGTCGACCCCGCCGGTGCGGTGAGCGCACGGGCGACGACGGACGCGACCGCGCTGCTCGGCCTGCCCGTCCGTCCGGAGCACGTCGTCGGCGCGGCCCGCGTCCGCTGGCACGGACCGGACGCCGAGGCCGCCGGGCTGGCGGAGGGCGTGGTCGGGATCGGTGAGGCGTCCTCCGGACGTGGCGTGTCCGGCATCGTCACCGCTGCCCGGGCGGCTGCTGAGCGCATCCTGGATTCCTGAGCGGACCGCTGACCCTCCGAGGGCTACTGTTGGGGGAACCGTCGGACACATGCCGATCGGTGCATGACCACGCACGGTGCCTTCACAGCACACTTACCCAACGGAGGAATCGCTCATGCGAGGAAAGCTCCTGTTCGTCGCCGGCGCAGCACTCGGGTACGTCCTGGGATCGCGAGCCGGACGGGCGCGGTACGAGCAGATCAAGACCGTCAGCGGCAAGATCTGGAACAGCAACGGCGTCCAGAAGAGCGTGAACCAGGTCGAGGACTTCGTGTCCGACCGCACCCCCGACGTCGCCGACTTCATCGGTGAGCAGACCAAGAAGGTCGTCCGCAAGGTGAGCTCGAAGGCGTCGTCCGGCAAGGGCTCGCAGATCTCATGACCGACACACGCGACCGGAAGTCGCGGTCGCTGTTCGGCCTCGTGAAGGACGTCCCCGACCTCGTCAAGGACCTGGTCAAGGGGGAAATCGCCCTCCTCAAGGCCGAGATGATCGGCAAGGCGAAGGTCTTCGCGGTCGCCGCGGGCATCCTCGTCGCCGCGCTGGTGATCGTGCTGTACGCGATCGGCGTGCTCCTCACCGCAGCGGTGATGGGCCTCGCCACCGTGATGCCCGCGTGGCTCGCCGCGCTGCTGCTCGCCGTCCTCATGCTGATCGTCGCGGCGATCCTCGGGTTCATCGGATGGAAGCGGCTCAAGAAGGGCCTGCCGGTCACGCCGAAGCGCACCATCGCGAGCGTCAAGAACGACGTCAACGCGGTGAAGGGCCTCGGCCGGAAGCCCACCCCCGAGACGCTCCGTGCGTCACGGAAGCCGGACGTCGACGGCCGGTTCTGACGCCCGTCATCCCCACGACTCCCTCGGAGGACCAGTGACCGACCCCCAGCACGACGACCAGTCGAAGATCGCCGACCGCGTCGCTGCGACCCGTGCCCAGCTCTTCGACACCCTCGACGCGATCGAGGACAAGCTGAACGTGCCGAAGCAGCTCGGCATCGCCGCGTCGAAGGTCAAGCGTGGCGTCGACGCGAACCCGGTGCCGTACTTGGCCGGGCTCGCAGCGGGAGTGGCAGTGGTCGGGGGTATCGTCGTAGCGGTGCTCCGACGGCGGTGATCCACACGCGGCGAGCCTTCGCGAGCCGCAGTGGACGATCGTCCCGGACACCCGCTCGGCGAAGGGGGCCGGCGAACCACACCCCCGGCGAACGTGGAGGACGACCGACCCATGAGCACTGACGTGCCCACCCCAGCAACTCCCGCAGCACCAGCGGCCAGCACAGCGCACGAGACGGACCCGGCTTCCGGGATCGACCCGAACCTGCTCACGGCCTACGCCCTCTGGGCGGTCTTCCGCCGCCCGGTCGGCGCCGTCCGACCCGGCGGTGCGGATGCGGTCGCGGAACTCGACGCGGTCGTCTCCGCGGCTGCCGAGCGCGGCGTCACCATCCGCGGCTTCTACGACGTCTCCGGCTTCCGGGCCGACGCGGACGTCATGATCTGGTTGCACGGCGACGACGCACAGGCGATCCAGGCGGTCCTCCGCGAGATCCGCCGCACGGCCCTCTTCGCCGAGGCCGAGCCCGTCTGGCACGCCATGGCCATGCACCGGGAAGCCGAGTTCAACAAACGGCACACCCCGGCCTTCCTGCGCGGCAAGGACCCGGAGCCGTGGATCACGGTGTACCCCTTCGTGCGCTCGTACGAGTGGTACCTGCTGCCCGAGGAAGAGCGTTCGAAGATGCTGCGCGACCACGGCATCGCCGGCGCGAAGTACCGCCGCGTCCTGACGAACACCATCGCGTCCTTCGCCCTCGGTGACTACGAGTGGATCCTGCCGCTCGAGAGCCCGGACCTGGTCGACCTCGTCGACCTCATGCGCGACCTCCGCTACACCGAGGCCCGCATGCACGTCCGCGAGGAAGTGCCCTTCTACACGGGTCGTCGCGTGACGACCGCCGAACTCCCGGAGGTGCTGTCATGACCGACACCAGCATGATCACGAACGGCCAGCCCGTCCTCGCCGCCACCGCTGCGGCCGCGTCCGGCCCGGAGCATGTCGAGGTGCCGACCGCGTACGACGCGATCCTGCTCGCCGGCTTCGGTGGGCCCGAGGGTCAGGACGACGTCATCCCGTTCCTCCGCAACGTCACGCGCGGTCGCGGCATCCCGGACGAGCGTCTGGAAGAGGTGGCGCACCACTACCGCCACTTCGGCGGCGTCAGCCCGATCAACGCCCAGAACCGTGCGCTCAAGGCCGCGCTCGAGGCCGAGCTCGCCTCGCGGGGCATCGACATGCCCGTCCTCTGGGGCAACCGCAACTGGGAGCCCTACCTCGAAGAGGCGTTCACCGAGGCGGCCGACAAGGGCTACAACAAGCTCATCGCGATCGCCACGAGCGCGTACTCGTCGTTCTCGAGCTGCCGGCAGTACCGCGAGGACTACGCCCGCGTGCTCGACGAGACCGGTCTGATCGACACGATCCAGATCGACAAGGTCCGCCAGTTCTTCGACCACCCCGGCTTCGTCCGGCCGTTCATCGACGGGGTCCGCGACGGACTGGCCCGCGCGATCGCCGAGAACGACGGCCTCGACGTCGCGACGGAGCTCCAGGTGCTGTTCTCCACGCACTCGATCCCGTCGACCGACGCCGCCCGCTCCGGCCCCGACTACCGGGGCTTCGACGAGCACGGTGCGTACGAGGCGCAGCACCTCGCCGTCGGGCAGGTCGTCCTCGACCAGGCGTGGGCGGAACTGCTCGAGCAGCCCGAGCACGCGCACCTGCAGGGCACGTCGAAGCCCGCCTGGAAGCTCGTCTACCAGTCGCGCTCCGGTCCCCCGACGCAGCCGTGGCTCGAGCCCGACATCAACGACTACATGAACGAGGAGCTCAAGGGCGGCCCCACCCGCGCCGTGCTCATCGTCCCGCTCGGCTTCGTGAGCGACCACATGGAGGTCATGTGGGACCTCGACGAAGAAGCCACCGAGACCGCCGGCGAGCTCGGCTTCTGGTCGCTCCGCACGCAGACCCCCGGCGTCGACCCGGCCTACGTGGCCGGTCTCGTCGACCTCGTGCTCGAGCGGGTCAACGGCACGCCGACCGCTGAGCGTCCGCACATGACCGACATCGGCCCCTGGTACGACGTGTGCCGTCCGGGGTGCTGCGAGAACGTGCGAGCGGGGTTCAAGCCCGCAGCCGCCGGCGTCGCTCCGTGACCGAGGCGACCGCGGACCACCCCAGCACCCCGGCGACCGACGGTCCGGCCCCGATCCGGCTCGGCACCCGTGCCAGCCGACTGGCGGTCGCCCAGTCGCAGGACGTCGCCGACCGCCTGGCGAAGGCCGCCGGCCGTCCGGTGGAACTCGTCACCGTGACGAGCGAGGGCGACACGAACCGGGCCTCCCTGGCGTCCCTCGGCGGTACCGGCGTCTTCGCGTCCGCGCTGCGGGAGGCGCTCGTGGCGGGCGAGGTGGACGTGCTCGTGCACTCGCTGAAGGACCTGCCGACCGCGCCGTACCCGGGCCTGACGATCGGCGCCGTGCCGAAGCGTGCCGACGCTCGTGACGTCCTCGTGGCGCGGAACGGTGCGACGGTCGAGACCCTGCCCGAGGGCGCGAAGGTCGGCACGGGGTCGCCCCGCCGTGTCGCGCAGCTCAAGGCGGACCGGCCGGACCTGGACGTCATCGACATCCGCGGCAACATCGACACGCGGCTCGCCCGTGTGGAGGACGACCTGGACGCCGTCGTGCTCGCGGCCGCCGGGCTCGGACGCATCGGACGGCTCGATGCCGCGACCGAGCTGCTCGACCTCGGGTTCTGGCCGAGTGCTCCCGGTCAGGGTGCGCTCGCGGTCGAGATCCGCACGGACGAGGACGACCGCAACCTGCTCGCCGCGCTGCGGAAGATCGAGCACGCCCCGACCCGCCTGACGGTGACCGCCGAGCGCGAGGTGCTCGCCAAGCTCGAGGCCGGCTGCTCCGCCCCGATCGGCGCGACCGCGGTCGTCGACGCCGAGATGCTCCTCGTCTCGGCGACGGTCTACCGCCCCGACGGCTCCGAGTACCGGACCGCGTCGCACGCGGCCGTGCTCGACGGGTCGGCGCAGGACCGCCTCGACGAGGCCCTGTCCGTCGCCGACCGGGTCGCCGCCGAGCTGCTCGAGAACGGTGCCGCCGAGCTGGCCGACCTGTCGAACTCCGCCGGGTCGGACTCGGCCGAGCACGACGCCGGGCACACCGTCGGCCCCGGCCTCGACACCCCCGGTACCGAGGGGCCGTCCGACACGTCCGCCACCACGACCGAGTAGGGCGACGATCACCACGGACACCACGCGGGACGACAGGACCGGGCACCGGCCCGTGGTCGTCGTCCCGCGCGGTGGCTCCTGGGGTGCGCGGGTCGCCGCGGCGGCCGCAGCCCGCGGGCTCGACCCGCGCATCGTCCCGCTCGTCACCGACGCGCCGCCGCTCGACGCCGGTCCCCTCGACCGGATGGTCGCCCGGCTCGCGGCCGGCCGCCCCGCCCCGGCTCCGGAGCGGGACGGAGCGGCTCCCAGCGCCGGCCGCCCCGCGCCGGTTCCGGAATTCCGGGACCTCGAGGCGTCAGGTTCCGACATCGTGGAACCTCGACGATCCGCAGGCGGTGAGTCGTCGCACCTCGACGGCGAGGGCGCCGAGCGAGCGGGCGACGACTGGCTCGTGGTGACCAGCGCGACCACCGTGCGGGTGCTCGCGGAACGCCTGCCGGGCCTCCCGGCCGGGGTCCGCGTCGCCGCCGTCGGCGAGCCGACCGCCCGCGCGGCCCGCGCCGTCGGATGGACCGTCGACTTCGTGCCGGCCGACCACTCGGCAGCCGGACTCGTGCGGGCGCTCCCGGCGGACGCCCGACTCGTCCTCCACCCGCGCTCCGACCTGGCCGCACCCACCCTCGTCGACGGCCTGCGGGCCAGGGGCATCGACGTGTCAGAGGTGGTCGCGTACCGTACGGTCGGGACCGGTGACGCGCCGATCCCGGGCGACCCCGCGCCGGACGTCGTCCTCGTGACGAGCGGCAGCATCGCCCGCGAAGTCGCTCGTCGTCTCACCCCCCTCGACCCCCGCACCCGGATCGCCTGCATCGGCCCCGGCACCGCCGACGAGGCCCGCGCCGCCGGCCTGCCGGTGGACGTCGTCGCCGCCGAACGGTCCGCAGAAGCCCTCCTCGACGCCGTCGTCGAGGCCCTCGTCCCATCCACCCCCGAACAGGAAGGCCACCCGTGACCGGCCGCTTCCCCCAGGTCCGCCCCCGACGTCTCCGCGCCACCCCCGCGATGCGTCGTCTCGTCGCCGAGACCCGGCTCCACCCCGCCGAGCTCGTGCTGCCGATGTTCATCCGCGAAGGCGCCACCGACGCGATCGACATCTCGAGCATGCCCGGGGTGCAGCAGCACTCCCTCGACTCGTTCCGCCGTGCACTGCACGAGGCCGCGTCGGTCGGCATCGGCGGCGTGAACCTGTTCGGCGTCCCGCAGCACAAGGACGCGGTCGGCTCCGGCGCGACCGACCCGGACGGCATCCTCAACGTCGCGATCCGGGTGGCGAAGGAAGAGGTCGGGGACGCCCTCGTCGTGCAGTCCGACCTGTGCCTCGACGAGTTCACCGACCACGGGCACTGCGGTGTCCTCGCGGCGGACGGCTCGGTCGACAACGACGCGACGCTGCTCCGCTACCGGGACATGGCGGTCGCCCAGGCCGAGGCCGGCGCCGAGCTCGTCTGCCTGAGCGGCATGATGGACGGCCAGATCGCCGCCGCCCGGGACGCGCTCGACGTCTCCGGGCACTCCGGCACCGCGCTGCTCGCCTACGCGGCCAAGTACGCCTCGGCCTTCTACGGGCCGTTCCGGGAGGCCGTCGCGAGCACCCTGCAGGGTGACCGCCGCACGTACCAGCTCGACTCCGGCAACGGGCGCGAGGGCCTCCGCGAGGTCGAGCAGGACATCGAGGAGGGCGCCGACATCGTCATGGTGAAGCCCGCGATGAGCTACCTCGACGTCCTCGCCCGCACGGCCGACACCTCACCGGTGCCGGTCTGGGCGTACCAGATCTCCGGCGAGTACGCGATGATCACCGCCGCCGCCCAGAACGGGTGGATCGACCGGGACGCCGCCGCGATGGAGGCCCTCATCGGCATCAAGCGCGCCGGCGCCGACGCGATCCTCACCTACTTCGCCGTCGACATGGCCCGCAAGCTCAACGAGGAGGCCGGCCTGCGCACCTCCGGCAGCTCGGCGGACGTCGCCGGCATCGCACCGACCGGGAAGGCACCCGAATGACCACGACGACGACCACCAACGACGACCTGTTCGGCCGCGCGAAGGACAGCATCCCCGGCGGCGTGAACTCGCCGGTGCGTGCCTACGGCTCGGTCGGCGGGACGCCCCGCTTCCTGGTGTCCGCGAAGGGCGCCACCGTCACCGACGCCGAGGGTCGCGAGTACGTCGACCTCGTTGCCTCGTGGGGCCCGGCGATCCTCGGCCACGCGCACCCCGGCACGGTCGAGGCCGTGCAGCAGGCGGCGGCCCGGGGTCTGTCGTTCGGTGCCTCCACGCCCGGCGAGACCGAACTCGCGGAGCTCGTGAAGCAGCGCGTGCAGGTGGACGGCGACGGTCCGATCGAGAAGATCCGCATGGTGTCGACGGGCACCGAGGCGACCATGACGGCGATCCGCCTGGCCCGCGGCTACACCGGCCGGGACCTGCTCGTGAAGTTCGCCGGGCACTACCACGGCCACTCGGACTCGCTCCTGGCCGAGGCCGGTTCGGGCGTCGCCACGCTCGCACTCCCCGGCAGCGCGGGCATCACCGCCGAGACCGCTGCGCAGACGCTGGTGCTGCCGTACAACGACCTGGACGCCGTCCGTCGCGCCTTCGACGAGCACTCGGAGCGCATCGCGGCCGTGATCGTCGAGGGCGCCCCCGCGAACATGGGCGTCCTCGCCCCGGAGCGCGGGTTCAACCGGGCCCTGGCGCAGATCACGCAGTCGCACGGCGCGCTGCTCATCGTCGACGAGGTCCTGACCGGCTTCCGTGTCGGCCCGGCCGGCTGGTGGGGGCTCGAAGCGGACGGCACCGTGCCCGAGGGGACGGGGTGGAAGCCCGACCTCGTCACCTACGGCAAGGTCATCGGCGGCGGCATGCCCCTCGCCGCACTCGGCGGGCGCCGCGAGGTCATGGACTTCCTCGCCCCGCTCGGCCCCGTGTACCAGGCGGGCACGCTGTCCGGGAACCCGCTCGCGGTGGCCGCGGGCATCGCCACGCTCCGGGCCGCGACCACCGACGTCTACGCGCACCTCGACCGGACGGCGGACGTCGTCTCCCGGGCCACGAGCGAGGCGCTCGCGGCCGAGGGCGTCGCACACACCGTCCAGCACGCCGGGAACCTGTTCTCGTTCGCGTTCCTGGACACCCCGCCGCGGGACTACGACGACGTCCGCGCGCAGGAGGCCTTCCGGTACGCGGCGTTCTTCCACAGCATGCTCGACTCCGGCGTGACCCTGCCGCCGAGCGTGTACGAGGCGTGGTTCCTCACCGCCGCGCACGACGAGCGCGCGGTGTCGCGGATCCTCGACGCGCTGCCGGCTGCCGCGAAGGCGGCCGCTGCCGCGACCGAGTAGCCAGCCGACGACGGACGGGAGGCGCGGTCCGGAGGGGCCGCGCCTCCCGTCGGCCCGTCCGCGAGGTGCGCGAGACGCCGCCGTCTGCCCGTGACGCCGCCGAGTGCGCGAGACGCCGCCCTGTTCGACGGCGTGCTGCGACGAAGGCGGCGTCCGTCACTGACGGGGGCGTCTCGTGGCCACGCGACGACCGCGGTCGCGCGACCGGTCCGCGCCAGCCGGGAGGCCCGCCCGCCTCAGTCGGCCCGTCGTGCGTGCCAGCGCCCACCGCTGCGCTCGACCGCCAGCGGGAAGTCGAACGCGGCCGACACCAGCGCCGAGGTGATGACCTCGTCCGCCGGCCCCTGCGCCACGACGCCCCCGTCGCGGAGGAGCATCGCGTGCGAGGTCGAGGCCGGCAGGTCCTCCAGGTGGTGGGTGACCATCACGCTGCCGAGCTCCGGCTGCCGGACGCGGAGGGCGTCGACGGTCTCGAGCAGGTGCTCCCGTGCGGCGACGTCGAGTCCGGTCGCGGGTTCGTCGAGCAGCAGCAGCCGCGGGTCGGACAGCAGCGCCCGGGCGATGAGCGCACGTCCCCGTTCGCCCTGCGACAGCACCGGCCATCGGGCGTCGCGGCGCGCGGTGAGTCCGACGTCGGCGACGAGCTGCTCGGCACGGACGAGGTCGTCGGCCGTCGGCTCCCACCGCGTCATGAGGTCGGTCGTCCCGGTGCGCCCGGTCAGCACGGTCTCGAGGACGGTCAACGGCGACAGCATCCGGTGCCGGGGGTCGACGTGCCCGATGTGCTCACGGAGTTCACGGACGTCGACACGTCCGAGCTGTCGACCGAGCACCTCGACGTGGCCGGCGGTCGGGTGCCCGGTGGCGCCGAGCACCGCGAGCAGGGTCGACTTGCCGGCGCCGTTCGAGCCGAGCAGCGCCCAGTGCTCCCCGCTGCGGACGGTGAGGTCCACGTCGTGCAGCAGGTCGCGTCCGCTGCGGGTGACACGGAGGGCGGTGGCGCGGAGCAGGACGTCGGTCACGTCTCCATCCTCGCGCAGGACGTACGACGCAGGACGCAGGACGGCCCCGCCACATGTGGGTGGCGGGGCCGACCGGTCGCCGGATCAGGCCTCCGCGGCCTTCGCCGCCCGTGCGGTGGCGAGGTGCTCGGCCATGGCGCGTCCGAGCCCGCGCACGAGTGCGCCGCCGGCCTCACCGTCGCGGCCCTTCGCGGCGGCACGGAAGCCGTCGAGCGCGTCCGCGACGTCCCAGAACACGAACTCGGGCTCACCGATGCGGACGAACTTCGCGCGGTTCAGCAGCGATTCGCTCGTCTTCACGAGGAGCTCGTTGCCCGACTTGGCGACCATGAACGCGATCGCCTTGTCGATGTCGTCGTTCAGGGCGCGGTCCTCGGCCTCGGCGTGCGCGCGCATGTCGTCGAGGATCTTGCCGAACGCCTTGACGTCGGCGTCCTCGAAGCGGGGGAACGACCAGCGGGCGGCGAGCTCACCGATGCCGAACAGCACCTGGAAGGCGTCGTCGTACTGCTCGCGGGTGGGGGAGGCGACGCGCGTGTAGCGGTTCGCCTCCATCTCGACCAGGCCGTAGTCGACCAGCTTCGCGATCGCCTCGCGGATGGGGGTGCGGCTCACACCGAGCCAGGCGACCAGCTCGTCGTCGTTGAGGCGTTCCCCGGCCTGCAGGGTGCCGTCCTGGATCGCGGCGAGCATCTTCTCGAGGACGACGTCGCGGAGGAGCTTCCGGGGCGAGTTCTCGACGGTCGACTTGGGTACCGGCATCCGGGTCTCCTCAATGAAGGTGTTCGGTACTCAAATCCTAACGTGACATTGTGCAAACGCTTGCTAAGGAGCGGGCGCAGGAGCGGGGGCCGCCGCCGCCCGTGCCCGCCCGGGTGCTGACCGGTGCAGCCCCGTCGGCACCGCCGGCCGGGAGGCCCGGATCACCGCGTGACGTCGACCACCGTCCGCCCGTGCACCCGTCCGGCGACGACCTCCGCGCCGACCTCGATCGCCTCGGTGAGACCGACCGTGCGGGTCACCGCCCGGAGCAGCGCCGGGTCGAGGTCCGTCGCGAGCCGTGCCCAGGCCCGCTGCCGCAGGTCGAGCGGCGCCGCAACCGAGTCGATGCCGAGCAGGGACACCCCGCGCAGGATGAACGGCAGCACCGTCGTCGGCAGGGAGGTGTCCTGCGCCAACCCGCACGCCGTGACCGAGCCGCCGTACTGCGTCGCCGCGAGGACGTTCGCGAGGGTCGCACCACCGACACTGTCGACCGCGCCGGCCCACACCGCGCGCTGCATCGGCTTCCCCGGCTCCGCGATCGTCGCGCGGTCGATGACGTCCGCCGCGCCGAGGGCCCGGAGCGCGTCGCCGTTCTCCGGCCGACCGGTCGACGCGGTCACCCGGTACCCGCGGGCCGCGAGCAGGGCGATCGCCACCGTGCCGACCCCGCCCGAGGCTCCGGTCACCAGGACCGGCCCGTCCTCGGGGGCGACTCCGCGCTCGAGCGCCAGGACGCTGAGCATCGCGGTGAACCCCGCGGTGCCGATCGCCGCCGCGAGATCGTCGTCGATCGTGTCCGGCAGCGACACGAGCGCGTCCACCGGGACGACGCACTGCTCCGCCCACCCGCCGTGCCGGGTCTCGCCCGCACCCGCGCCGGTCAGGACCACGCGCTCGCCGACCGCCAGGTCCTGCACGTTCGGCCCGACCGCGGCGACGGTGCCGACGACGTCGATGCCGGGCACGAGCGGGTCGGTCCGCACGACGCCGGGGTCGCCGGCGACGGCCAGGCCGTCCTTGTAGTTGACGCTCGACCGCGTGACGGTGACCAGGGCCTCCCGGTCGCCGGGGGCGGGCAGGTCGACGTCGGTGACGATGGGGGCGGCGGAACGGGACACGAGGACGGCGCGGGTCATGCGCGCGACGCTACCCCGGGCCTCCGGTCGGGCGCGGGCGCAGCCGCCGCGGGTGGGCCACACGCTCCAGGTCGCACGACATGCCGCTCGTCTCCGGAGCGGACGGCATGTCGTACGACCTCGGCGAACGGCCGGCGGCGTGTTGTGCGACCCCGGTGGCCGAGGACTGATCGAGGTCCCGGCGCCCGGCGTCAGCCGAACATGATGGCGGCTTCGTCGTACCGGTCCTGCGGCACGGTCTTCAGCTCGCCGAGCGCGTCCTCGAAGGAGACGTGCACGATCTCGGTGCCCTTCAGGGCAACCATCCGGCCCCAGCGCTCCTCGACGACGGCGTCGATCGCCGCCAGGCCGAGCCGGGTCGAGAGCACCCGGTCGTAGGCCGTCGGGGTGCCGCCGCGCTGGATGTGCCCCAGGGTCGTGGCGCGGGTCTCGATGCCCGTCATCTCCTCGATGAGCGGGGCGAGGCGCTCGCCGATGCCACCCAGGCGCGGTCGACCGAAGGCGTCGAGGCCGCGCTCGGTGTGGGCGGTGTCCTCGTGGTCGGGGACGAACCCCTCGGCGACCACGACGAGCGGTGCACGCCCGCGGTCGTAGGCGGCCTGGACCCACTCCGCGATCTGCGCGAGGGAGGTCTTCTGCTCGGGGATGAGGATCGCATGCGCGCCCGCCGCCATGCCCGAGTGCAGGGCGATCCAGCCGACGTGCCGGCCCATTACCTCGGCGACCATGCAGCGCGAGTGCGACTCACCGGTGGTGCGGAGGCGGTCCATGGCCTCGGTCGCGATCGCCACCGCGGTGTCGAAGCCGAACGTGTAGTCCGTGGCGCCGAGGTCGTTGTCGACCGTCTTGGGGACGCCGACGATCTTGAGCCCGGCGTCGGTGAGGCGCTTCGCGGCGGCCAGTGTGCCCTCGCCACCGATCGCGACGATGGCGTCGATGCCGTGCCGCTCGAGCGTCGCGGTGATGTTCTCGACGCCGCCCTTCGGGCCCTCGAACGGGTTCGTCCGGCTCGTGCCGAGGATCGTCCCGCCCTGCTTCGCGATGCCCTGGATGTCCTTGCGGCCGAGCGGCACGATGTCACCCTCGACCACGCCCCGCCAGCCGTCCCGGAAGCCGACGAACTCGTGGCCGTGGATCGCGATGCCCTTGAGCACGATGGCCCGGATGACCGCGTTGAGACCGGGGCAGTCGCCGCCGGAGGTGAGGATGCCGATGCGCATGGAGAGGACTTCCGATGTCGGGTTCGGTGGACTCCCTCATCATGGCCGACGCGGGTCCGGTATCGCCATGCTGTGACCCGAGGTCGTGGACAACCGCCGTGGGGTCGTCCGCCGCGGTCGCCGGTGTCCGTGCCGACGCTTACGATCCCTGCATGGCTTCCGTCCGATCCGCTGCGGCGTCGACCGGCGACGCCGAGCAGGATCGCGACCCGCTCGTCGACCTACGCCGCGTCGACACCGTGTACCGGCCGGGAGGCCCGGTGGACGTGATCGCGACGCTGCGGCCCCTGTCGCGCGGCTCCGGTGACCCGGCGCACCGGGTGGTCGGGTCCGACGTCTGGCTCGCGTTGCGCACCCCGGAGGGGCCGGCATCCGTCCTCGTCCGCGCCGTCGGCGACGCCGTCGCGATCAGCGCGTGGGGTGCCGGAGCCGCGTGGGCCGTGTCGCACGGACCGGACCTCGTCGGCCGCGGTGACGACTGGTCCGAACTCGACGTGTCCGCGCATGCGTTCCTGGAGCAGGCGCGACACCGCCAGCCGGGGTTACGGCTCCTCCGGACGAACACCGTCGTCGCAATGCTCGTGCCCGCGATCATGGAGCAGAAGGTGACTTCGCGGCAGGCCTGGCGTGCGTGGCGGTACCTCGTCCGACGCTTCGGCACGCCCGCACCCGGCCCGGCTCCCGAGGGCATGGTCGTCCCGCCGGACGCCGACACCTGGGCGCGCATCCCGAGTTGGGAGTGGCACAAGGCCGGCATCGAGCCCGGGCGCTCGGCGACGGTCATGCGCGTCGTGAAGGTCGCGCCCGCCCTCGAGCGGACGCTGACGCTCGGCCGCGGCGGGGAGCTCGTCGCGAGTCGGCTGCAGTCCATCCCCGGCGTCGGACCCTGGACCGCTGCCGAGACGGCGCAGCGGTCGCACGGGGACCCGGACTCGCCGAGCGTCGGGGACTACCACGTGCCCGCCCTCGTCGGATGGGCACTCACCGGAGGGCCGGTCGACGACGACGGGATGCTCGAACTGCTCGAACCGTGGCGGGGGCACCGCGAACGGGTCGTGCGGCTCATCTCGGGGTCGGGGTTCCGGAAGCCGGCGTTCGGGCCGCGGATGACGATCCAGGACCACCGGGGACACTGAGACCGGACTGGCCGAACTCGATCCTCGACCCTCGACCCTCGTCCGCGGTCAGCGGTGCCGTGCACCCTCGCCGGCGAGCACCGCGCGGTAGCCCTCGCGGAAGGTCGGGTAGCGGAACGTGAAGCCGGTCGACCGCAGGAGCGCGTTCGACAGCCGCTTGTCACCGCCGGCCTGCCGGTCGGACGCCGGGCCGGGCTGCGGTGCCGGAAGCTGCAGTTCGTCGGCGAGGAACCGGAGCACGTCGTCGAGCCGGACCGGCTCGTCGTCGGTGCCCAGGTAGGTCGGTGCCGGGTCGCCGAGTGCCGCGAGGTGCACGATCGCGGCCGCGGCGTCGTCGCGGTGGATGCGGTTCGTGTGGGGAGACGCCCCCGGGCTCGGCGCGAGTCGGGCCGCGCCGGATCGCACCTGGTCGATGAGCCGCTCGCGCCCGGGCCCGTAGATCCCCGAGAGTCGGAGGAGCACCGCACCCGGAGCTCGCTCGCGGAGGAGCGCTTCGGCCTCCACGAGGACCTGCGCCGTGGGCGTCCCGCCGGTCGCCGGGGTCTCCTCGGTGACTTCGCTGCCGTCCGACACGTCGTACACCGCGGTCGAGGACACGACGACGATCCGTGGGCGCGCTCCCGACCGGTCGATGCCGTCCAGCACGTTCCGGAGGCCGTCGACGTAGGTCGCCCGGTACTCGTCCGGGTCCCGGCTGCCCGCGGCCAGGGCGACGATGACGATCGCGGTGTCGGCGTCGATCTCGGGCACGTCCTGGCGCAGGTCGGTGCTCCGGCCCTCGATCGGTGCGGGCAGGAGTTCCGCGCGACGACGGAGTCCGACGACGCGGTACCCGAGATCGGCGAAGCGGAGGGCGGCCTCGGTGCCGAGGTCGCCGCAGCCGGCGATGACGACGGTCTTGGGGTGCAGCATGTCTCGACCCTCGCACGGATGTGGTGCAGAAGACCACCGGCTTGACCTCCGGGTCGTCTCGGGCTCCGGCGGGTCCGGTCGTAGACACGACGACCCTCGACCGCCGGGTCGGACGTGCTTGTCTTCGGCCGCGCGTTCTGAGCGGCCTCATCCCCGTCTCGCCGGTTGAAGGAGCACTTGTGCATGTTGTGCGCAGAGATATTGCGCGCTTCGAGCAATCCTGGCAGACTGACCTCCTCGCAACCCGAGCCACGAGGACCCTTCCGGGGTCGAACGCCGCGGGTTGCAAGGGACGTTCACTGAAGAACTGCACCAGGTACTGGTGCCCACCGTCATCGTCGACTGGAGGACCCCCGCATGAGTGACTTCGATGGGCTCTTGCGAGCCCGGTCCGACGGGGGCGCCGAAGCGCTCCTGCCCACACCGACGGTGCAGTGCCACGCGGCGAACCTCGCCTTCCTGCCCGGGGGAGACCTCGCCTGTGTGTGGTTCGGTGGCACGCAGGAAGGCGTCTCCGACATCTCCGTCCACCTCTCGCGGCTCCCCGCCGGGACGGATCGCTGGCTCGACCCGGTGCAGCTGAGTTTCGACTCTGCGCGCTCCGAGCAGAACCCGATCCTCTTCACTGCGCCGGACGGCGCCGTCTGGTTGCTCTACACCGCACAGATCGCCGGCAACCAGGACACCTCCGAGGTGCGGCGGCGGACCTCCCTCGATGGCGGCGTGACCTGGAGCGAGCCGACGGCGCTCCTCGGCGACGACGCGCCCGTCGGCGTGTTCGTGCGGCAGACCCCCGTCGTGCTCGAGAGCGGTCGGATCCTGCTGCCGGTGTTCAACTGCCGGACCGTCCCCGGGGAGAAGTGGGTCGGCAACGACGACACCGCGTCGGTCTGGTACTCGGACGACACCGGGGAGACCTGGTCCGAGGTCGCCGTTCCCGAGTCGAGCGGGTGCGTGCACATGGACATCGTGCCGCGCGAGGACGGCGTGCTCTGGGCGTGCTTCCGCTCCCGCTGGGCGGACCACGTGTACGAGTCGTCGTCGACGGACGGCGGGATGACGTGGGAGCCGTGCCGGCCGATCGACCTCCCGAACAACAACTCGTCCATCCAGGCGCGCGCACTCGACGACGGCCGGATCGCGATGGTGATGAACCACGCGAGCAAGGACGACGCGACGAGCCGCCGGGTCTCCCTGTACGACGAGATCGACGACGACGGCCTGGCGGCCGATGCGGCCGACGGTGTTCCGCCGGTCGCGGAACCGTCGCTCGACGCCGACGGACGGAGCGCGTTCTGGGGCGCCCCGCGTGCGCCGATGACGCTCGTGGTCTCGAGCCCCGACGGGCGGTCCTGGCCGACCGCCTACGACATCGAGAACGGCGACGGGTACTGCCTCTCGAACAACAGCCGCGAGAGCCTCAACCGCGAGCTGTCCTACCCCTCGGTGCTCCCCGACCCGGCCGGGGGACTGCACATCGCCTACACCTGGCACCGCAAGTCGATCAAGCACGTGTACCTGCCTGCCGACGTCCTCGCGGCGATCGTGTCGACGCGATCCACCTCCGCCGGTCCGGCCCTCTCTGCGAAGGAGCAGCGAGCATGACCCTCCCCATGGTCTTCGCACTCGCGATCACCGTCCTCATGATCGTGCTGATCATGATCGACCGCCTGCCGTTCGGCGTCCCGCCCTTGATCGCCTGCCTCCTCATGGTGGTGTTCAACGTCGTCCCGATCAACGTCGCCTTCAGCGGCTTCGCGAACGCGACGATCATCATGCTCGCCTCGTTCATGGCGGTGATCGCCGCGTTGCAGAAGACGGACCTCGTCTCGGGCTTCAAACGCATGATCACCCGACTCGGGACGAAGGGCGGCTTCCGGGCCTACGTGCTCATCGTCGTGTTCGTCATGCTCGGCTGCAGCATCTTCGGCACGGGGTCCACGGCCTACTACGTCCTCGTCATCGGCCTCCTGTCGACGCTCGCGTACAACAAGAAGCTGCCGCCGTCGAAGGTCCTCATGCCGGCCGGCTTCGCCGCGAACCACCCGATGCTCCCCTTCAACGTGGCGCTGCAGTACGGCATCGTCGTCGCGGTGCTCGAGGCGGCTGGCGTGCGGGAGAACATCGACCTGGTGCGGTTCTCGATCGTCAACCTCGTGCTCAGCCTCGGGTTCCTGATCTGGTGCCTCATCGCGTACCGGATGCTGCCCGACCACCCCATCACCGACGACGAGACCGGCGCGACGACCCCGACCGGGGCGAAGGAGCCGGCCCTGGCCGGTGCTCGCACGACCGCCGCAGCCGGAACGGACGCCTCCGGGGTGCACGCCGACACGGCGACCGACCCCGCGGCACCGGGCCCGCACGCCGCCGAGGCGAACGCGACCGCGATCGCCGCGTCGAGCGCGACCGCGACCGTGGCCGCGCCGAGGCTCGACCGCCGGAAGCAGCTGGCGACGTACTTCTGCTTCGTCCTGGCCATCGCCGGGATGATCTCGTACAGCTCCATCGGTGACGCGGGCTACGCCATCACGGGACTCGCCGTCGCGGTCCTGCTCATCACGCGTGTCCTCGACTTCACCGAGATCCGCGACGCCATCAGCCAGCCGATCATCATCATGTCCGCCGGCGTCATCGGCATCGCGGAGGCGCTCGGTGCGACCGGGCTCACGAAGCTCGTCGGCAAGTCGGTCGCCGGGCTGCTCGGCGGCGACGTCAGTCCCTTCCTGCTGGTGTTCGCGTTCTGCGTCCTGACGAGCGTCCTCGCGACCCTCACGGGGTCGACGATCGGCACGGTGTACGTCTTCGCGCCACTGGCGATCGCGACCTGCGTCAGCCTGGGGCTCAACCCCGCGGCCGCTGCGGTCGCCATCGTCATCTCCGGCTGGAACGGCCACTTCTTGCCGATCGACGGGCTCCCCGCGATGGTGATGGGCGTCGGGAAGTACTCGCTCATCCAGTTCTGGAAGTTCACGATCCCGATGTACGTCATCCGCCTGCTGGCCCTGACCGCCGGCGCGCTCCTCCTCTTCCCGATGTGACGGAGAACCCGACATGGAGAACACCTTCGAGCTCGCGCACGTGGGCATCAACAACTCTGACGCAGCAGCCGCGCAGGAACTGTGTGACCTCTTCTGCCTCATGTTCAACCTCGATCCCCGCCAGGGGAAGAAGTCCGCGTTCGCCGGCACCTTCTTCGAGTGCGTACGTTCGCAGTACCTCGGGACGCACGGTCACATCGGGATGTCGACCGGTGACCTCGAGGCAGCGGTCGAGGAGCTCACCGCGAAGGGCTTCGGGTTCGACCAGGAAACGGCAGCCCACTTCGACGACGGGCGTCTGCAGAACATCTACCTCGCGGGTGAGTTCGGCGGCTTCGCCGTCCACGTGATGCAGCAGCCCCGCCCCTGACCTCCCACCGGCCGCCCAGGCCACCCCGCCCACAAGGAGCACCTGAAGTGACCACCACGATCCGCGGCAGCATCCACGCCCTCGTCACCCCGTTCCACGACGACGAGTCGCTCAACCTCGACCAGATGCGTGCGCACACCGACCGCGCCGTCCGAGCCGGTGCCGACGGCGTCTTCTGCCTCGGGACGAACGGCGAGTTCTTCCAGCAGACGGAGGACGAGCGCCTCGCCGTCCTCGAGGCGGTCGTCGACGCCACTGCGGGCCGCGTGCCGGTCTACGGCGGCGCCGGTGCCGTCGGGACGAGGGAGACCGTGCGGATCGCCAAGCGCATGCAGGCAGCGGGCGCCGACGTGCTGTCCGTCATCACGCCCTACTTCGCGGCTGCGTCGCAGGACGAGCTGTACCGGCACTTCGCCGTGGTCGCCGAGGCCGTCGACATCCCGGTGCTCATCTACAACATCCCCGCTCGCACCGGGAACACCATCAGCCCCGCGACCGTCGCCCGGCTGGCGGAGATCGACAACATCGCCGGCGTGAAGGACTCCTCGGGCAACTTCGACGCGATCCTGCAGCTCATCGAGCTCACCGACCCCGAGCACTTCGCGGTGCTCGCCGGGACCGACTCGCTGGTCCTGCCGACGCTGCAGGCCGGCGGCGCGGGCGGCATCACGGCCGTCGCGAACGTCTACCCCCGCACGATGGTCGAGATCCACCAGCGGTGGGCATCGGGTGACCTCGACGGCGCCCGCGCGGCGCAGGCGTCGATCCGCCCGCTGCGGAACCTGTTCGCGCTCGGCAACCCGAACACGATCGTCAAGGCGGCCACCAACGCAGCCGGCGAGGCCGTCGGCCCCTGCCGGGCACCGTTCAACCTGCTGAGCGATGCAGCCCTCGCGAAGATCGCGGACACGGTCCGCGCGGACCAGGCGGCGGGCTTGGGCTGAGCGGTCCTGGACGCGACCACGGCACGTGCCGGGAGGCCCGGTGCGAGTTCATCGGCACCGGGCCTCCCGGCACGGCCGTGGCGCCGGTGCCAGCTGATGGGTCTCACGCCCAGGCCGTCGTGTGGTTGCGTCGCGACGGTCTCGTCAGCGGTTGTACGCCGGCATCGGACCACGCAGTGCAGCGGCGACGTCGTCGACGGCCCGCTGTACGTCCTCGGGCAGCGCACCCGCGGCCAGCGCGGCGAGGTTCGCCTCGATGTTCGCGACGCGCGACCCACCGATCAGGACCGCGTCGACGACGGGACGGCCGATCGTCCACCGCAGCGCGAGCTCGGCCATCGGCATCCCCGCGTCCTCGGCGACCGCGCGGAGCTGCTCCACGGCGCCGAAGACCTCGTCGTTCCAGTACCGGGTGCGGTACATGCCTGCGAGGGGCGAGGAGCCGAAACGCCCCTCCGCTGGCTGCTCGTCCGGGCGGTGCTTCCCGGTGAGGAGCCCGCCGCCGAGCGGGTTGTAGACGACCGTCCCGAGTCCGGTGGTCCGGGCGAACTCGGCGTACTCGTCGTCGATCCGCGTCGCGATGACGCTGTAGACCTGCTGGCCGAGGACGGGTGCGGCCAGCCCGAGGCCCGAGGCCGTGTGTCGCAGTTCCGCGATCTGCCAGGCCGCGTGGTTCGAGACGCCCCACGTGCGGACCGCGCCGGAGTCGACGAGCGTCCGGACGGCGGTGAGCGTCTCCTCGTGCGGGGTCGAACGGTCGGGCTGGTGCAGGTAGAGCACGTCGACGTGGTCCGTCCGGAGCCGACGCAGGCTCGCGTGCACGCATCGGTCGATCGCGGCGGCGGACAGGGGAGCGACACCGTGGGCGTCCGGGTTCGCGATGCCGACCTTCGTCGCGAGCACGACGTCGTCGCGCCGACCGGCGAGCACCGAGCCGAGGATCTCCTCGCTGCGGCCGCCGGCGTACCCGTTCGCGGTGTCGATGCCGGTCCCGCCGGCCTCGAGGAACCGGTCGACCATCTCGGCCGCGGTCGGCTCGTCGACGCTGTCGCCGAAGGTCATGGTGCCGAGGACGGCGGGGGCGAGCCGACGGCCTCGGATGTCGATGTCGCGCAATGGGTTCCTTCCGTTCGGTCGCCGTCGGGCGACTCGTCGTCGAGCTGCGGGCAGACCACGAGCAGATCACGCTTGCGTGTTTCACGCAACTGACATAGCGTGTTTCGTGCATGATGCCGCATGCCGAACCGCCTACCGAGCCCGAGGAGGGGTCCGATGTCGAACCGCCTCGCCGCGATCGCTGACGACCTGTCCGGAGCCGCAGAGGTCGCGGCCGTCCTGGGCAGCGGTTCGGCGACCGTCGCCCTCACGCTCCCCGCCGCGCTCGAGCACGTCGCGCGCGCCTCGTCCGACGTCGTCCTGGACTGTGACACGCGAGCGCTCGACCCGTCCTCGCGACGAGCGGTGATCGCGCAGGCCACGCTCCGCATGCGTGCGGCCGGCGCACCGGTCCGGCTGGTGAAGACCGACTCGCTGCTGCGCGGCGGTGTCGGCGACGTCGTCGACGGCCTATCCGACGCCGGCGCGCGCGTCGTGCTCGCCTCCGCGCTCCCGGCGCTCGGACGTACGGTCGTCGACGGTCGGCTCCTCGTCCACGGCAGGCCCGTGGCGGACGCGGGACTCCACGGCCTGGAGGCCCGGGTGGTCCCCGGTCCGCTGGCTGCGGTCGGACGTCGCGCCCGGTCCGTCCCACTCGCGGTCGTCCGTGCCGGCTCCGATGCCGTCCTCGACGCGGTCGTCCGAGCACATGCTGCCGACGCGGTCCCCGTGCTCGACGCCGACTCCGACGAGGACCTCGACCGGATCGCAGTGGCGCTCGACGGTGCGGACTGCACGGTCGTCGGTTCGGGCGGGATCGCTGCGGCCATCGGTCGGCTCCGTGGAGCGCGGGCCCCGTCCGCGGCCGCACCCGGATCCGGAGATCCGACGGGGGCGCCGGGAGAGCGTCAGTCCGTGCTGCTCGTCGTCGGCACGGCCAGCACGGAGGCCACCGAGCAGCTCGAGGTCCTCGCGGCGAACGGCGTCCCGGTCACGCCCGTGCCCCGTGACGTCCTGCTCCGTGCCGTCGACCGCCGGGAGGTCGACGACATCGACCACCCTGCACTCCACGCTGTGCGGGCCGCCTTACGCAGCGGGAGCGCCGCGATCTGCGTCGAGGACCGACACGAACCGGTCCCGCACCTCGCCCGACGGCTCGCTGACGGCCTCGGCATCGTGGCTGCGGCCATCAGCGGGCGCGCCGCCCTGGTGCTGACCGGCGGAGAGACGGCCCGGTCCGTGCTCACCCGCCTCGAGATCACGGCCATCGTGCCGGAAGGTGTCGTCGAACCCGGATGCATCGTGTCCCGCGCGGACGACGGCCGCCGTGTGGTCACGCGACCCGGCAGCTTCGGGACCGTCACCAACCTGCTCGACGCCGCCACGTTCCTCCAGGCCGCTCGAGAAGACCCCTTCACGGCCGGCGGCCGTGTGCAAGCGGCCGCACGCCGCACGAACGAAAGGCAGCACTGAAGATGAACGCAACTCCGATCATTGCCGTCACGATGGGCGACGGGGCCGGTGTCGGCCCCGAGGTCGTCGTCGAGGCCGTCGTGTCACCGGACGTCCTGGCCGTGTGCCGGCCCGTCGTCATCGGGGACCTCGGTCGCCTCCGCCAGGCCGCAGCGATCCGGGGCGTCGAGGTCACGTTCAACGCTGTCGAGGACGTCGCGGACGCCACGTACCAGGACGGCGTCATCGACGTGGTGGACCTCGGACTCCTCCCGGAGGACCTGCCGTGGGGGCAGCTCTCGCCGGTCGCCGGCGATGCGGCCTTCCAGTACATCCGGGTCGCGTGCGAGGCGGCGATGGCCGGGAAGGTCCAAGCCATCTGCACGGCTCCACTGAACAAGGAAGCCCTGCACGCCGGTGGCCATGTCTTCCCGGGGCACACTGAACTCCTCGCCGAGCTCATGGGCGTCGAGGAGGTGTCGATGATGCTCTCGACAGCCAAGCTGAAGGTCGTCCACGTGACGACCCACCTCGGTCTCATCGACGCTGTCGCGCGGATCGAGCCCGGACTCGTCGAGCGGACCATCCGGCGGGGCAACGAGGCCCTGGTGCGCGCGGGCAACCCGCACCCGAAGATCGGCGTCGCGGCGATCAACCCGCACGCCGGCGAGAACGGCCTGTTCGGGTACGGCGAGGAAGCGGAGAAGATCGCTCCGGGCGTCGAGGCCGTACGCGCCGACGGGATCGACGCCGTCGGACCGCTGCCCGCCGACACCCTCTTCTTCCTCGCCGGTCGCGGGGACTACGACCTCGTCGTCGCGATGTACCACGACCAGGGTCACGGCCCCGTGAAGGTGCTCGGGATCGAGGCCGGCGTCAACATCACGGTGGGTCTGCCGGTCATCCGCACGTCGGTCGACCACGGGACAGCGTTCGACATCGCGGGCACCGGCAGGGCCGATGTCGCTAGCATGATCGAAGCGCTCCGCCAGGCGGCCGAACTCGCCCCGACAGCGGGGGAGCCGAGCCCGGCCCAGGGCGTCTGACACGTCCCAAGTCCCTGCCGTCCGGAGGTGCCCGGTGTCCATCTCGGCCAGAGCGCGGCGCGATGCCATCGTCACGCTCGCAACGACGGTCGGACTCGCGAGCGTCGACGAACTCTCCGAGCGGTTCGGGGTGACGGCGTCCACCATACGGCGCGACCTCGCTGCCCTGCAGGAGCAGCGGAAGTTGACCCGGACGTTCGGGGGGGCGATGGCGGTGGCCGCGCACCCCGAGGCATCGTTGCGCCAGCGGCTCGGCGAGCACTTCGACGCGAAGCGCGACATCGCCCGCCGGGCCGCTGCGACCGTGGCACCCGGGGCGTCACTGTTCCTCGACAACGGCTCGACCGTCGCGGCGTTCGCTCATGCACTGCCGATCGACGCCGACCTCACCGTCACCACCACCAGCGTCGGGGTCATCACCGACATGGCCGACCGCGACGACGTCCGACTCGTCATGCTCGGGGGCGAGTACCGGTCGTTGAGCAACGGGTTCGTCGGTCCCCTGACGGAGGCTGCGCTCGAGTACCTGACCTTCGATGCCGCGTACCTCGGTGCAGATGCGGTGTCGCCGGAGCGCGGGATCTGCGAAGCGGACCTCGGTCAGATCCGGCTGAAGGAACTCATCGCTCGTCGTGCGGCAGCCGTGTACGTCCTCGCTGACTCGTCGAAGCTCGCGCAGTCGGAATTCCACGCATGGACCCGACTCGGGAACGGATGGACGCTGATCACCGACGACGGCATCGCACCGGACCTCATCGAGCGCTTCGGAGCAGCGGGCGTCACCGTGGGCACGGCCTGACCTCCGCCACACGGAGTCAACGACTGCGGGAGCTCGCAGGGTCGCGACGCGCGCCGATGATGGAAGTCATCTCGGACACGACGCCCGCGTTCCCCGACGACCAGCGCGACGAGCGGCGTCAGCGTGCAGTCGTGGACGCACAGGTCTGCCGTGGTCCGTCGAGAAGTGCCCGATCCTCACCGCGGAGCCCGAGGGAGGTGTCGCCGACGACGCGGAGCCACCGGGTGAGAGCGCACGCGAGACAGTCGACGTCGGCCTCCGGTACGCCACGACGACTGCCCTCCCGCCGTCGTTCACCGCCCGGCGAGATCGGGCGTCGGCCGGAGCACGTTGGCTGTTGCATCGATGTGGACCTCTGACTCCCGTCCAGAGTCGAGGACCACATTGTGCACTGCGGTGGGGTCGATCATCACTGCGAGCACCGCGAGTTGGCTGATTCCGGTGGCCAGGAGCGCGTCTACCTGACCGGAGAACGCGGACGCATTCGAGCGCGAGTGAGCGTCCTTGGCCACGACGTGATTCGTCGCGACGGAGTTGCCGGAGCCACGTACGAGCCGGATGATGACGGGCGCTTCGCCGGGGGGCGTCACGCGCTGCGAGTCGACGACTTCCGAGAAGTGGTTGCTGACGATGGTGTTGTCGCTGCCATCGACGCGGAGCAGGCCGTACTGGTCGTCGAGGCCGTTGTCGATGTCGAGGAACGGCGTCCACGGCTCATGGTCGCGGAGGAGGTGGTTCGCGGCGATGAGGTTCTCAGAGCTGTTCTCGGCGAGGACGACCATCCCCGGGTAGAACGAATGCAGCCGGTTGTTGGTGATGCTCGACCGAGTGACGCTGCTGAGGCGGACGCTGCTCGCCCCGCGGGGGAACACGTTGTTGGCCGTGATCAGGAGCCCGCCGTGGTGTTCGGCGTAGATGGAGTGGCCTTTGAAGCCGGCACCGATGAGGTTGTCGGTGACCTTCGATGCTTGTCCCCATCCGCGGAGCTCGATGCAGTTGCCGCACTCGGCGATGAAGTTGTCGTGGATGGAGAGGGCGTCGGCGTTGTGGATCGTGAGGCCGTGTTCGAGGTAGACCAGTCCCATCCCGTTGAAGCGGAAGGAGTCGTTGGCGCTGGCGACGTGGACCCCGGTCTTGCCGTTGACGTAGGTGTTCTCCGGGAGCAGGTCGGAGCCGTCTGCGATGAAGTGCATGCCGTCGATGCAGAAGTCCTCGAACTCGACGGAGCTGATCCGAGGACTGCCCTCGCGCTCCACGAGGAACGCGGCGCCGGCCCGCTCGTCCGCATCCTCCGGGAGCGGCATGTCGACGAGGATGCGGCTTCCGCCGGGCCAGAGCTCGTGCAGGTCTGGCCACTCTTCCTCGGGGACGTTGAACCGGATGCTGGAGGAGGTGAATCCGTGCCCGGCGCCGCGGATCTTCAAGAAGCTGATGTCGATGAGGACCTGTGTGCGGAGGCGGTAGTCCCCCGGCGGGAGGTAGACGACAGCGCCAGGCTTGCCGCCGTCGCCGTCGGTGCCACTCTGTCGGCTCTTGACGTCGGCGATGATGCTGTTGAGCACCTCGCCGATGTCCTCGGCCGGATCGCCGACCGGCCAGGTGGTCACGTCGTAGTCGTTGCTGTTCGGCATGGTTGTTGGATCCTTTCGTCTCGTCGTTGCTGTGGCCACTGCGCGCAGCGGAACAGCAGGATCAGTTCGAGGGCCGCTACCGCGTGACAGCGACCGGGGCACGCAAGGGTGCGGCGAACAGTCCGGCTCTGGTGCTGAGCTCGAGGACCGGTCCGTCGAGGAGGATCTCCACGACCCCATCACCTGCCGGCACCGTTCCACCTGCACCGGTCGCTGCCGCGATGTGCAGGTCGTCCCCGGTGCGGTTGATGGTGAGGATCGGTTCCTCATCTCTGGTGACGACCAGCTGTCCGAGATCGGGGTCCCAGTTGATGATGTCAGCGCGGCCATCGCTCGTGAGGTCGATCCGATCGAACGCGGTGTGCGTGTTGACGCCATCGCCGCTGACGACGTCAGGGTGCGGCCGCGCGACGAGCTCATCGCCGTCCAGCGTGAGCACGTGGGGCACGCTCATGGCACCGGTCCAGGTGTCCCCGGCGTGATCGCGGATCTCGCGGAGCCAGAAGACCAGCCCGGGCCGACCGTCGGAGTCGCGGTAGAAAGAAGGTGCGTAGTAGCTGTTCCCCCACGTCAGCCGACCCCATCGCTCGACCCCGAAGACGCCGTCCCGCCACTCCCCGAGTCCGTAGGCGACGTAGTGGAGCTCGTCGTCGTTCCAGACGGAGGTGATGAGCACGTCGACACCATCGATGGTGAAGACCTGTGGGCACTCCCAGAGCTTGCCGGTCCAGACCGGTTCGGTCAGCGAGGTGTTCCGCTGCGCGGCGACGCCGTCGTACTGCCAACTCTGGAGATCCGGCGAAGAGTACGACAGTGCAGCGGCGGTGGTGCCGTCGATGTTCGCTCCGACGAGCATCCGCCATCGGTCACGATCACGGAAGACGAACGGGTCGCGGTAGACCTGCACATCGATGTCCTCGGGGGGAACGGCGACGACGTCCCCCTTGGTCCACGTTGTCCAGTCCGAAGCGGTGGGCGTAGCGGTACGGATATGGCCGATGCTGAAGTCCGGCGTCTGGATCGACGTGTAGAAGATCGTCGCACGATCGCCGTCGATGGCGAGGGAGCCTGACCAGATCCCGTCGTCGCCCTCGCCGGGCACCAACGCCACCGGCTGTTCCGTCCACGTCCGCAGGTCGGTGGACGTCGCGTGCCCCCAGTGGCAGGACGGGGCCCAGCTGGTCTGTTCCGGCACGTACTGGAAGAAGACGTGGTACCTGCCGTCGTGCCAGGTCAACGACAGGGGGTCGTTGATCCAGCCGGATCGAGCGGTCAGGTGGATGCTGGGGCGATCGTCGTCGATCATGCGCAAGGGGTCCCCTCGGAGCGATGGGCCGTTCGCTTGACGGCCTCTGCGTAGATGTATATCTTGGGCCAAGTCGTTTTGGCAAGACGCTTTGTCATTGACACCGTACCCGATCGCAGCGCTGCTGCTGCAGACGAAGGAGACGAAGTAATGATGCTTCGTAGGAAGTCCGGCACGCGTGCCGGCAACAGAGGTCGCATCCTCGCCGGTACTGCCGTGGCCGTGGCATCGGCGCTGGTCCTCAGCGCGTGCGGTGCTGGTGGCGGCGACGGTGGCGGGTCGGCGAAGAGCTTGACCGTCCTCGTCGAAGCCGGGGGGCACGGCGAGCTCCAGCCGATCGCCGATCGCTACAAGAAGGAGACCGGGACGAAGGTCCAGTTCGTCGAGCTGCCCTACGACGGCCTCTACAACCGCGTCAACAGCGAGCTCAACTCCGGGTCGGTGTCCTTCGACGTCGCCGCGCTCGATGCGATCTGGCTGCCCACCTTCAAGGAAGGGCTGACGCCGCTGAACTCGCTCTTCACCGAGGACGTGGAGAAGGACCTCTTCCCGGCGGAGTTGCAGGAGGGCAAGATCGGCGGCGACTACGTCGGTATGCCCGCGTGGACCAACACGGAGATCCTCTACTACCGCAAGGACCTCCTCGACGACCCGGCGAACAAGACTGCGTTCAAGGAGAAGTACGGCTACGACCTCAAGCCCCCAACGACATGGGAGCAGTACCAGGACGAGGCCGAGTTCTTCACGAAGGACGGCATGTACGGCACTGCCACGAAGGGCGCTGTCGAGACCGAATACCTCGCTGCCCTCTCGCAGGCCGGCGAGAAGGACATGGTCGTCGACGACAAGGGGAACGTCACCCTCGGTGACGCTGCCAGCTTGAAGGCGTTGGACTTCTACACGAGCATGCTGAAGTCGTCGGCACCCGGTGCGGCGCAGACCGACTGGGCGGCAGCGCAGAACCTCTTCTACCAGGGCAAGACCGCGCTCATGCTGTTCTGGGGCCACGCCTACCGGCAGATCCCCGAGGACTCGAAGGTCTCCGGCAAGGTCGGGGTCGCCCCGATGATCGCTGGCCCCGCCGGTGTTGCTGGCGTCCCAGGCCCCTACTACCTCAGCGTCCCGAAGGCATCGCCGAACCAGGACGCAGCCGAGGAGTTCATCAAGTTCGCGTACGAGCACAACGACCTGAGCGCGACCACGGACCTCGGGCTCGCCGCGCGGGTGTCCGCGTTCGAGAAGTACCAGGACAAGCCCGGCTACGAAGCGTTCAAGCCGATGGTCGAGACCCTGCAGGCGGAGGGCACCATCCCGCGTCCGTCGAACCCCAAGTGGCAGCAGATCGTCGACAACGCGCTCGTGCCGATGCTGCAGCAAGCCGTCCGACCGGGTGCGGACAACCAGCAGCTCCTCGACCAGGCCAAGACCAAGGTCGAAGACATCCTCAAGTAGAGCGTGGTGGCCCTACGGGGCCACCACCTCCCCCGAACCGAAAGTCGCTCGTGCGCATAACCGACCGACGCTTCGCCGTGCTCATGATCCTGCCGGCGGCGCTGTTCCTGCTCATCTTCATCGGCTGGCCGCTCATCCAGTTCGTGACCAACAGTTTCTTCGACATCAACCAGCTCGCAGGCACTCGCCGGTTCGTCGGTTTCAGCAACTACATCACCGCGTTCACCGACCCGGACTTCGGCAACTCCGCCTGGCGCACCGCGGTGTACACGGCGATCGTGGTGTTCTTCGAGTTCGCCATCGGCCTGCTCGTCGCACTGCTCTTCGCCACGATCGGTGACCGCTCACGCGTCTTCCGCACGATCTTCCTCTATCCCCTGATGATCGCGCCGATCGTCGCGGGCCTGCTCTGGAAGTTCCTGCTCAGCGACAACTTCGGCATCGTCGGGCAGCTGCTCTACAGCGCCCACCTGCTGCCGTCCCCCAACGCGATCCAGTGGCTGAGTGACCCGAAGATCGCTCTGGTGTCGGTCTCCATCCCGGACGTCTGGCTGACAACGTCGTTCATCACGCTCGTGCTGTTCGCCGGTCTGCAGAACATCCCCGGCGACGTCCTCGAGGCGGCCCGCCTCGACGGAGCCCGATACCCCACACTGCTGTTCCGCATCGTGATCCCGCTGCTGCGTCCCGTGATCGCCGTCGCGCTCATCGTCCGTGGTGTGGACGCCGCTCGCGCATTCGACGTGATCGTGCTGCAGACCAACGGTGGCCCACAGAACGCCACCGAGACGATGTCACTGCTGGTGTACCAGACCCAGATCCGCTACGGCGACCCCGGCCTGGCAAGCGCAATGGGCACCATCTACCTCATCGCGATGCTGGCCGTGGCCATCTTCGCGATCTTCAAGATCTGGCGACCCGGGAGTGACCAGTGAACGGCCTCGAAACACAGCGCATCGGCACGAAGACCATCCTCTGGATCGCCCTGATCCTGCTCGTCGTGCTCTACGCGTTCCCCTTCCTCTACATGGTGCTCACCTCACTGAAGGTGCCGGTCGAGACGATCGCGGTGCCGCCGACCATCTGGCCGCGGAACTGGACGCTGGAGAACTACAGCTCGGCACTCGGCACCAGCGGAGTTCCAGCGTCCTTCATCAACAGCATCGTCACCGCGGCGATCAGCACCGTCATGTCCCTCGTGCTGGCAGTGCCAGCCGCGTACGCAGTCACCCGGTACCGGACCCGCTTCGGGCAGGTGTTCATCCTCGTCGCCCTCGTGACCCGCATGGTTCCGGCGATCGTCGTCGGGGCCCCCTTGATCACGATGTTCCGTAGCGTGGGCATCCAGGACACGTCATTCGCCCTCGCGATCGCCCACACCACGATCTCACTGCCACTGTCGATCTGGCTGCTGTCGAGCTTCTTCCAGGCTGTTCCAGAAGAACTCGAGGAAGCTGCCCGTGTTGACGGCGCTTCCAGGATCGGCGCGTTGATCCGCGTGATCCTGCCGGTGACCGCCGGCGGCCTCGCGGTCACCGCGATCTTCGCGTTCCTGGCATCGTGGAACGACTACATCTTCGCCCTGCTGCTCACCTCGGTGCGTGCGCAGACGACTCCACTCATGATCGCCGACTTCCAGACGCAGTTCGGTCTCGACTGGGGAACGATGACCGCCCTCGGCATCGTGTACTCGGTACCCGTCATCCTGCTGACGTTCGTTCTGCAGCGGCACATCGTCGCTGGCCTCACACTGGGCGCAGTCAAGGGGTGATCATCGCCCACTCGGAGATCCCGCTTCCGGTGGACTTAGGGTGATGATGCTCGCGTTTCACACCGGGAGCGGGACCTTCCCACGGCCGCGAGCATCAGCGATGGTGTGCTCGGCCAAGACGGATGCCGCCGACCAACGCAGGGCCGGACGCGATCCGACCTCCCACGGAACGAAAGGATCGATGGTGGCTCCGAGACGCGTCGGCATCAAGGACGTCGCAGCCGAGGCCGGGGTGTCCGTCACCACCGTCTCCCACATCCTCAACGACGTCGACTTCCTCCGAGCCAGCGACGAGACCCGCGAGCGGGTCAAGGACGCTGCACGCCGCCTGGGCTACGGCCCGAACCGGATGGCGCGGGGCCTGCGCATGCAGCGCTCTGAGATGATCGGCCTGCTCAGCGAAGAGATCGCCACGACCCCGCACGCTGGTCGGATCATCCTCGGCGCGCAGAACGCGGCCCGTCGCCACGGGTTGACGCTGGTCATCATCAACACCGAGCGGGACGACGTCGCCGCGAACGCCACCGCCCTCATCCGGCAACAGGTCGATGGTGTCCTCTACGCCACGATGTACCACCGCGAGATCACTCCCCCGACCGAACTCGATGTCATACCGACCGTGGTCATCGACGCGACCGACAGCACCAGGAAGCACCCCGCGGTCGCCCCAGATGAACGCAGCGGTGCCCGCGCCGCGATGGAAGAGCTCCTCACTGCCGGGCACCGACGCATCGGCTTCATCAACAACGTGGACGACGTTCCCGCCACCCGTGAACGCTTGGCGGGGTACACGGAGAGCCTGCTGGAAGCCGGTCTCGACGTCGACGAGTCGCTCGTCCGCGCGGCCCCGTCCGAAACCCCGGGCGGCTACGACGCTGCGCGTGCGCTGTTGCAGCGTCCTGACCGGCCGACCGCCCTGTTCTGCTACAACGACCGCATGGCGATGGGCGCTTACCGCGCTGCAGCAGAGCTGCAACTCCGCATCCCCACCGACCTCTCAGTGGTGGGCTTCGACAACCAGGAGCTCATCGCAGAGGGGCTCTTCCCCGCGCTGACCACTGTGGCGCTGCCGCACTACGAGATGGGCGAGTGGGCCCTCGAACGCCTCGTCGAGCTGCAGAACGACCTTCCGACCCGCGAGCAGCAGCAAGCCGTCGGACCGGTGTTCTTGACCTGCCCGATCGTGCGTCGCGAATCCGTCGCCGCACCATCTCAGTGACGTCCGGACGGTGACATCACCGTTCGAGGAAGGATCGCCATGACCACCTCCTACCGCCCTGTGATCGTCTTCGGCGAAGCGCTCATCGACGCCGTCGCCGACGGGTCGGAGACCCGCCTCACACCAGGCGGGAGTCCCATGAACGTCGCAGTGGGGCTCGCCCGCCTCGGCGTGCCCGTGACCCTCGCCACGCAGTTCGGTGACGATGAACACGGGCGTCTGATCGCCGAGCACCTCGCTCACGACGGCCTGACGGTCGACCGCGCCGACGGGCCGACCTCAGTGGCGCGTGCGGAGCTCCAAGCCGACGGGTCTGCTCGGTACGACTTCGACATCGTCTGGGACCGGGAAGCGCCCGTGCTCCCGGCCGGGGCTGCGCCAGCTGTTGCGCACACCGGCTCGTTGGGGGCCTTCTTGCAACCCGGCGGCCGCGCCGCAGTGCAGCTGTTCCGTCAGCTTCCCGCGGCGACGGTGCGCAGCTTCGATCCGAACATCCGGCCGGCGCTCCTCGAGCAGGCCGATGCGCTGCAGCAGTTCGACCGCATCGTCAAGCGGACGCACGTGGTCAAGCTCAGCGATGAGGACGCCGACTGGCTCTACCCGAACGTGGACCCCGATGGCGTCCTCGACCGTCTCCTCGACGGCGGGGTGCGCCTCGCCGCCATCACCCGTGGTGCAGCCGGATCGATCGTCGCCGGCCGGGACACTCGTGTGCAGGTCATGGCGCCCGCGGTGACGGTTGCCGACACGATCGGAGCAGGGGACGCCTACATGTCCGGGCTGCTCTTCGCGTTGCTGCAGGGCAGCGGACTCCAACGGATACAGCAGTCCGCTGTCGACACGACGCTGCTGAACCGCGTGGGGGGCGTGGCGGCAGCATCGGCGGCGGTCGCGATGAGCCGTGCTGGCGCGAATCCTCCATCACCGGTCGAGCTCTTCGCAGCGACGACCGGCGACCATGACTGATCACGTCCGCACGGAGAGACAACGGGCCCGTCACGATGCGTGACGGGCCCGTTGTCTGCAAACGGTCCTACGGAGTGGGTCGGAACCCGTAGCTCGTGGAGGCGGCGGCGAACTGCGCCTCCGTTCCGCTGTCGAAGACGTGCGAGTTGGTCGTGCCCGCGTCGAGGACCACAGTGTGCAGCGTCAGGTTGCTGATCACGTGATTGGCGCCGATGAGGTTCTGATCGCCGCTCGCGACGCGGAACACCGCTGCGGTCGCGCCGGCGGGTGCGACCTGCTCTGGCGGGATGATCACGGTCACGTGGTTGCCGGTGATGGTGTTGCCGTCACCGTTCACCTGCACGACACCGAAGTCATCCGGTCGGCCGTTGCCGACTCCGATGAACGGCCCGTACGTCTCCACCTGCCGCTCGAACATGTTCGAGCCGATCAGGTTCTCCTTGCAGTTCCCCTCGAGCGTGATCATGCCCGGGTAGAACGAGTGCAGTCGGTTTGCGGAGATGGTGCACCTCGTCGAGTTCTTGAGGTGCACCGAGTCGATCCCGCGAGGGAAGATGTTGTTGCCGGTGACGAGGAGACCGTTGTGCTGCTCGGCGAACAGCGAGAACCCGATGGGTCCCGCTCCGAGGTGGTTGTCGGTGACCTTCGACGCCTGGCCGGACCCGGTGAGCTCGATGCAGTTGCCGCACTCAGCGATGAAGTTCCCGGAGACGTCCAGCGCGTCCGCGTCCTGCACGATCAGGCCGTGCTCGAGGTACACCATCCCCATCCCGCGCACCCGGGTTGCGTCGGTCGCGGACGCGAACCGGATCCCGACCTTCCCGTTGCGGTACGAGTTCTGGTTGCCGGTGAACGACACCCCGTCGAGGCAGAAGTTCTCGAACTCGATCGAGCTCAACCGCGGGTCTCCCGATCGCTGCACGAGGAACGCCTCGGACTTGCCGTCGGCGTTCTCCACCGTGATGTGGCTGCCCCCCGGGTTGATCTCGTGCCACGTGGACGTGCCGCCGGAGTTGTAACGGATGCTCAACGAAGTGAAGCCGTGTCCGGATCCGCGGATGCAGAGGTAGCTGATGTCGACGACGACCCGCGTCTTCAGCGAGTAAGTTCCCGGCGGGATGTAGATCACGGCGCCGGGCTTGTCCGCCTGGTTGGTTTGGCGGCGCTTGATGTCCCCGATGATGCTGTTGATGACGGCGCCGATGTCCCGCACCGGATCGAGAGCGCCGGTCGGGTTCCAGTCGGTAACGTCGTAGACGTTCGGCTCTGGCGGGATGGCCACCGGCTTCTTCTTGTCGGCGGGCATCAGAGCAGCCCCACCGGGACGCGACGACGGCGAGGCTCGAGCTTCCCGCGGTGCCCGGCAGAGGGGCTCTGTCCCGCGGTCGCCTGCAGAGCGGGCACGTTGTGTGCGGCCACGGCGAGAACCGCCATCCCCGTCAGCACCGTGCGCCGAGACATCACGAGGTGTTTCGTCATTGCTGCTACCCCTTCGTAGTGTGCCAAACCGATTTGGCACCTCGCGAACATGGTACTGCGACCTCAGCCGCAGGGAAAGGAGCGGACTGCAACTCGTTCTCGGAGGCGCGCATCCGGCAGGGACGTTGCATCGTCAGCCCATGCGAGGCACCGGCAACGAGACGAGCCTCCCGTCCGTCGCGATGACGGCCAGGAGGCCCGGTGCACTCGGGTGGGCTGCTCAGGCCATCGGCTCGCGCACCTCGTCGACGTCGACGACCTCGTGCCGGAGGGTCTCGTCGACGACCACGTCCTGCGTGACGGTGTGCGTGGTGAGTGTGACGCGCTCGACCGGCACGACGGTCTTGGTCACGACGAGCTGCTCCTCGTGCAGGACGACCACGATCGGTTCGCGGACGGTGTCGCCGGCGCCGGCCGGCAGGCGCGTCCCGCCGGTGATCGGCTCGCGGGTCAGACGGATCTCCTCACGGCTGACGTCGACCGTGACGGTGCGCTGCTCGGTGACGACGTACCGCTCGAGTCGGACGCGTTCCGTGGCGTGACGCTCGGTGGTGACGGCGATGCGCTCCTCGCTGCGGACCACCTCGACGTGGTCGTCGGCGTCGGACACGTGCTGCTGGTCTCGGTTCATGCTCTGCTCCGTTGGGCCGTGCGGTGCTCCGGTGAGGGAACGGGAGGGGCGGGTACGCCTGTCGGCCCCGCTCGTCATGATCGGGGCCGACAGGTGTGAGCGGGCTCAGTCCCGGCGACGGAGGGGGTCCTCGCCGGTGGTGCTCAGGAGCGGAGGTCGCGGTCGGTGGTCCCGGTGGCGCTGCGGACCTCGCTGTCGTCGAGCTCGATCTCCTCGTGGGCGACCTCCTCGTCGACGGTCTGCTGCTCGGTGACGGTCTCCGTGCCGAGGCGGAGGCGTTCGACGGGGACGGTCTCCTTGGCGGTCACGACGCGCTCCTCGGAGAGGACGACCTCGTGCTCCTCCTCGCTGAGCTCCGGGCCGGCGAGGGCGTCGGCGGCGTTCGCGTCGGTGATCGGCTCGCGGGAGAGGGTGACCTCCTCGTGGCTGACCGGGACGGTCTTGGTGACCTGCTCGGTGACGACGTGCTTGCGCAGACGGGCACGGCCGGTCCGGACCTGCTCGGTGCCGACGTGCAGACGCTCCTCGGAGCGTGTCATGGCGTCGTCGGTCGTGGGGCCGGAGGTGTCGTGGCCCTGGGTGCCGTGGGTGTTCACACCACGGTCGGCGTCCTGGTCGTACAGGGGCTGCTCGTCCGCCGCGGAGGTGTCGGTCATGCCGTAGTACGAGTAGAGCGCCTGCTCCTCCTCGTCGCTGAGGGCACCGGCGGCCTCGACGCGCGGTGCGTCCTTGACGAACGCCTTCTCGTACGCGACGCGGACGATGCCGGCGTCGAAGTTGGCGTCGGTCAGCGGGGCGAAGGTCTCGGACGAGCCGAAGAGCCCCGTGCGGATCGTCACCCAGGTCGGCGCCTGCGTGTCGTTGTCGACGTAGACCTGTCCGACCGTGCCGATCTTCGCCTCGCCGCTGCCGTAGACGTCGGCGCCGATGAGGTCGTTGATGCTGTTGCTGTCGATCATGGTGGTGCTCCTGTTCCCCGGCGTGGTCACCGGATCCGATGAGGAGTGCGTCCGAGATGGAGGTGCGGGATCACCTCGGCGGACTTACGGCGTAAGCCCGCGTCGGAGCTTACGACGTAAGCGCGCGTACGATCTCAGGTACGGCGGCGTCGCATCACGAGGACGCAGTCGGGGCCGGACGCCACCCACAGCGAGGGAGATCCGCCATGGCGGCACGCGACAGGACGACCGCACCCGGGCTGAGCCGGGACCTCATCGTCGCGACCGCGCTCGGGCAGATCGACCGGTCGGGCACGCAGGGGCTCTCGATGCGCTCCCTCGCGCAGGAGCTCGGCGTCGAGGCCATGTCCCTCTACCGGTACGTGCACGGGAAGGAGGACCTGCTCGAGGGCATCGTCGCCTCCCTGATGAGCGACCTCGTCTCCCACCTCGAGGAGGCCGAGGGCACGCACTGGCAGGCGTTCCTCCAGACGGTCGCGCATGCGGTCCGCCGGATCGCGACGGACCACCCCAAGGCGTTCCCCCTCGTCGCCACCCGCCACCCGGCCGCACCCTGGCTGCGTCCGCCGCTCCGGAGCATCGAGGTCGTCGACACGTTCCTCCGGGCCCTCACCGGGAACGGGTTCTCCGACGCGCAGGCCGTCAACGCCTACCGCGCGTTCAGCAGCTTCCTGCTCGGCCAGCTCCTCCTGCAGTCCGTGGTCAGGGGAGCCGAGGCAGGACCCGCGGAGGAGCCGCTCGACGAGGGCGGCGCCGCCGTCCCGGAGGGCGACGGGAACCTGTCCCTCGACATCGCCCCTGAGGTGCAGCGGCTGCGTGCCCTGCTCAGCGAGGACCGCAGCGACGAGGAGTTCGAGGTCTCGCTCGAAGCGCTCCTCGACCGCCTGGACCGCGAGCTCTCGCAGTAGGTCGGGAACCGCTCCCGCACCCGTCCGGGTGGACATGTGCCGGGTGGTTCACTCGAAGCATGTTCCTGCTCTTCGGCACCCGCGCGGTCGCGGCGCTCCTGTTCGTCGTGACCTTCGTGTGCGGGCACTGCGGGGTCGCGGCACCGCAGCAGATCGTCCGCGAGCGGCAGAAGGTGACGCTGTTCTTCATCCCGCTGTTCTCCCTGGGCACGTCCTACCTGATCGAGTGCAGCAACTGCGGCATGGTGACGGGGTTGTCCCGGCAGCAGGCGGAACACTCGATGCAGTGGGCCGACGCACACGGCATCGCCGTCAGCCCCTGACGCGCACGGGGTCAGCGGAAGGGGTCGCTGCCGAAGATCTCCTCTGGGCTCGGGAAGCGCGGGGCGCGGCGTGGCGGCGGTGCCACGGTCCGCGGTGGCGCGTACGACGGACGCGGCCGCGCCTCCGGCCGCCGCGGGGTCGCGTCCGCGGGCACGAAGCCGGGCGGCAGTTGCTCGCCACACGTGCTGCAGGTGCGGCCGCCGCGGTTGACGCCCTCGCACACCGGGCAGCGCCAGACGGCCGGCATCTCAGCCACGGTCGGGCCTCCGGTCGCGCGGTGTGCGACCGAGCAGTTTGCCCTTGAGCCCGCTCGACGGCGCAGGAGGCGGGGTCGCCTCGGACGGTTCGGCTGCGGGAGCGGTGGAACCGCTCGTCCCGACGGGAGGCGCGGCATGCGTCGGCGTCGCAGCCGGCCGGACGAGCTTCCCGCGGAGGCCCCCGGAGGCGGCCGGCGCTGCGGCTGGAGCCGGAGGGGCGGGCGCCGCGGCCGGCGCGCTCACCGACGGAGCCGGCGTCACCGTCGGCGCGACCGCCTCGCCGGATCCACGGAGGCCCATGAGTCCGGCGTGCACCTGTCCGATCGTGGGTCGTGCCGCCGGATCGGCCAGCAGCATCCGGTCGACGAGGTCGGCGAGTGCGGGGTCGAGCGAGGTGCGGTCGACCCGGAGGACGACGCCGCTCCGCGCAGCCACGGCCGGTTCGCCGTACGCACGGTCGTAGGCGGGCAACTGCCCCGTCAGGAACTCGCTGAAGATGAGTCCGAGCGCGAAGATGTCCGCAGCGGTCCCGAGGTCGGCGGCCGCGACCCCGTCCTCCTGGATGTAGCCGAGGAGCTCCGGCGAGTAGTAGTTGATCGTGCCGACGATCTCCGCCGGGGGCGGCGGGTCACCCGCGACGTAGGCGTTGTCGAAGTCGATGAGCTTGCTCGTGTACCCGAGGTCCGTGCGCTTCACCAGCACGTTGTCCGGCTTGAGGTCGCCGTGCACGATGTGCAGGTCGTGCAGGATCTTCAGGCTGTGCGCGGCCGACTTCAGCAGCACGAGTCGCTGGCGGAACGGCAGGGCGGCGATCCCGGCGACGCCGAGGTCCTCGGACTCCACACGCTCGGTCGTCTTGTAGTACTTCGCACCGGCGCGGAAGAAGTCGAGCGTGACGATGAGGTTGCCGCCGTACGTGGACAGCGGAGCGAGCGCCGCCTGCATCGCGGTGTGCCGTGCCTCGAAGGCCGCGCACCGCTCACGCTTCCGTGCCTTGACCCGGTCGCTGCCCGGGGAGCTGTCCTCCGGGTAGGTCGGGCTCAGGAACTCCTTGACGAAGTACTCCCGCCCGCCCTTCGTCGCGAAGGTCCAGCGGCTGAGCCCGGCTCCCACGACGCTGAAGTCGGCGAGCAGCGTGTACCCGTTCAGCACGTCTCCGGCCTGCATCAGGAGGCCTCCCCTTCGCGCGTCGGGGCACCCTCGGGTGCCGGTGTCTCATCGGTGTCCGGCACTTCGTCGGTGGTCGCTGCCGCGACGACGTGCCCGGTGGCGATCCGCTTCGCGGGCTTCCAGATCTGGCGCGAGGGCGTCTCGTCGACAGGGTCGACCGACGCGTCCTGGTCGTCCTGCAGCATCCGCTCGTACCCGGTGCGGTAGCGCTGCCACTGGTCGGCCTGAGCGGCGACGTAGCGCGCCTGCAGGTCGGTGAGGTCCCGCTGCGCGCGCTGGATCTCGTCGGCCATCGCGTCGAGGGGTGCGACCACCAGGTCGGCCATCTCGGCCCGTCGTGGCGCCAGTGCGGCCCGGAAGTCGGCGAGGTCGGCACCGACGACGATCGTGGCCATCGACGCATCGTCCCCGGTCACGGCGCTGATCGATCGCTGGACGGCGAGTGACCAGTCCTCGTCGGTCTCGGCCTCGGCCAGTCCGTCGAGCACCAGCTGCTCGAAGTGCATCGGGGACGGGACGTACCCGAAGCACCCGTCGGTGGCACAGACGAGGGCGAACGGCGCCTCGAGCGTCACCCGGCGGTGGTTCACCTGGAACTCGGTGTCCGCGGAGATCGCGTTGCTGATGACCGAGTCGCGCTGCAGGTTCGTCATGGCGTCGCTCGGGTCGCGCAGGTCGTCGACGCTCAGTTGATGCAGCCCGGAGGCGTCGAGCGCGTAGACACGGGAGTCCCCGGCCCAGAGCACCTCGCAGACCCAACGGGACCCCTCCGGCTCGCTCCGCTGGAGTGCGCCGAGCGCCATCGTCGTGGGGAGCGCCCGCAGCAGCCGGGACCGCAGTCGGCTCACCGGGGCGTTGAGCCCGGTCAGCGCGTCCTGCAGCACGGTCTCGATCGCGTCGTGCAGCTCGACGGCCGTGGCCGGCAGCGGCAGCGGCCGGTCGGGAGTGAGCGTACGGAGGAGGTGCTCCTCCACCACGTCGCGGACGAGCCGGGAGGCCAGGTAGGCGCCGGAGCGCGCGCCGTCCGGCGTGTCGTAGACGGTGCCGCCCGCGCCTCCCATGCCGTCGAAGACCGCTGCGAGCCCGAGGTCGGGACCTTCGCGGAGGATCGGGTCGGAGTCCTCGCCGTGGTCCGGCACCTTGGCCAGGTTGAACCCGAAGGACGCGGTCGGGCCCGCAGCGGTCTCGCTCACACCGAGTTCCCGATGGAGTCGATGATCGTGCCGTAGTCGACGTCGGACAGGCCACCACCGGCGGTCGAGGGGTTGTGCACGACGTTCTCCCACTCGGCGGAGATGTCGCTCCAGCCGGGACCGTCCGGGGCGAACAGGATGAGGCGCTTCGTGCTGGACCCCATGACGCCCTGCTCGTCCTCCCACGCGTCGGTGAGCGCGCTGAAGTCGGCGGGAATGCGGGAGCGGAGGTCCGCGGGGACGACCGTGGGGTCGAGCGGGTGCGCGGGCTGGTCGCTCCACACCACGATCACCTGACGGCGGCGGTCACCGTTCCGAGTCCACGGCGACGCGATGGCCAGGGCCACGGCTTCGAGGCCGGACTCGGGTGCGTCGCCACCGCCCTCGGCGACGAGGCCGCCGACGAAGTCGGAGAAGCGGGCGCGGTCGTCGGGGAGGCCGTAGAAGGGCGACTCCTCGATGGCGGCAGCGCCGTCGGCGACGAGGTCACGGAACGCGATGACGCGCACGCGGAGCTCGGTGACGTTCTTGCCCTTCGCAGTGAGGTTGGTCTGCACGTCGTCGTAGAACCCGAGCGCGTTCGCCTTCACGGCGTCGAGGATCGGGTCCATGCTCCCGGTCACGTCGATGCAGAAGACGATGTCGACGGCGTAGTTCACGCCACGCGACGCGAGGCTCGTCTGCGGCGGCACGACCGGGGCGACCGGCACGGCAGCGGCAGGGGTCGCAGCCGGAGCGGCCGTCACCGGAGCGGGAGCCTCTGCGGGCACGGCTTCGGCGGCCGGTGCATCGGTCGCAGGGGACTCGGGCGTGGCCTCGACGGGCGGGACGGACGCGGCGTTCGGGTCGACGGGCTCACTCGGAGCGGCCGGGGTGGTGTCGGACATGACACTCCTTCGATCGGGGACGGCGGTGTGCCGACGGCGGGGTCGCCTGGCTCGGAACCTACGCGGTGGCGGATGCCGGGACGTCGAGGGAAGGCTGTGCTCCGTCGTCGAGTCCGAGTAGACGATGATGATTCTCATGTGCATGTAAGGTTCCCGGAGCAGCGCGCCGCGCTGCGCTCCCGTCTCCCACCTGACCAGGACCCCCATGCAGACCCGTCTCGTCATCGGTGCGCTCGCGCTCGCCGTGCTCGTCCCCGGCGCGCTCCTCGCGCGCCCCGCACCACCAGCCGCGGACACGCGGACCCTCTCCGACTCCGTCCCGATCTGGGTCGCCCACGCCGAGCGTGGTGCCCCGGTGACCACCGACACCCTGCACTTCTCCGTCCTCCTCGATCCCGCGCGCACCGACGCCGCGCCGGACGTGGCCGCGTGGCTGCGCGGGGCGGGCCTCCAGGTCGACGACCTGCGCGAGTCGGTCGCGGTCCTGCCGGTCTCCGGTCCGGCCGACCGCGTCGGCGACGCGTTCGGGACGTCCTTCGCCTCCTGGACCACCGCCGGTGCGACCGCGGTCGCACCGGACCGTGCCCTCTCGGTGCCGCGTGCGCTCGACGCCGTCGTCGGCGTGGCCGGTGTCGTCGACGCCGACGGGATGCGACCGACCGTCGCCGGTCCGACCGACGATCCGACTCCCGGTCCGGGCGAGACGGACGCCCGGCCTCCGGTCCTGGCGGACGACGGCCAGTGCGCCGCCTACTGGGGTGAGCGGGTGACCGATGCGTGGCCCGCCTCGGTGGACGTCACCCACCGCTCGAACGCCCTGTGCGGGTACCAGCCGCAGCAGCTCCGCGAGATCCACCACGTCCCGGCGGAGTACACCGGCGAGGGTGCACGGATCGCGATCGTCGCCGCGTACGACGACCCGGACGTGGAAGCGAACACGAACACGTACTTCCGCGCGGCCGGCGCCCAGCCGTTCCGCAGCGGGCAGTACCAGCACCACGCACCGGCCTCGCCCGACGTGGACCGGTGCGGCGGCCCGCAGAGCTGGACCGAGGAGCAGCACCTGGACGTGCAGGCGGTCCACGCGATGGCGCCCGATGCCTCCGTCGCCTACTGGGGTGCCGACGACTGCAGCACCACAGCGCTCTTCACACGGATCCTCGACGTCGTCGAGGACGACCAGGCCGACGTCATCAGCCTGTCCTTCGGGTCGACCGAGGACCTCGACAGTGCTGACGACCGCGAGCTCCTGAACCGGGTGCTCGTCGAGGCGGCGTCGCGGGGCATCTCCGTCTTCGCGTCCTCGGGCAACGACGGCGACCACAGCGACTTCGGCGACCACGACGAAGGTGCTGACGTGACGTCCCCGGCCTCGAGCCCGTACATCACCGCCGTCGGCGCGACGAGCACCGGTCTGGCCGCCGACGGGTCCGTCGCGGTCGAGGCCGGGTGGGAGACCGAGACCCGGTTCGCCGGCAACGGTGCCCTGATCCCGCCCGGCTTCGCGTACGGCGCCGGCGGTGGGGAGTCCGACGTGTACGACCGTCCGACGTGGCAGCGTCAGCTGCTCGACGAGCCGGGGACGGGGCGCCTCGTCCCGGACGTCGCCTCGATCGGCGACCCGAACACCGGGTTCGTCGTCCACGGCCCGCACAACGGCCGCGTCGAGTACGCCACACATGGCGGGACGAGCCTCGCGACGCCGATGGTCGCCTCGATGGTCGCGCTCGCGAAGGCCGCGACCGGAGTCGAGGTCGGGCTCGCCACCCCGGCGCTGTACGACCTGCTCGGCACCGACGCGATCCGTGACGTCACGCCCGCGTCGGCGGCCACCTGGTCACCGAAGGGCCCCGACGCCGGAGCCCTCTGGCCGGAGACCGTCTTCGTCTGGGACACGAAGCCGCAGAGCCTGCAGTCCGCCCCCGGCTGGGACGACGTGACCGGCGTCGGTGTGCCCGACGGACGCGCCTTCATCGAGGGCTTCGGCAAGGAGGACGACCGATGACCGCACGCACCAGCACCCGCAGCAGGACCAGCACGAGGGCCGCCGTCGCGCTCGCCGCGACGATGCTCCTCGGACTCGGGATCGCCACCCCGGCGCTCGCCGCCCCGGCGCTCGCCGCCGACGGGGCACCGCTCGCGAAGGCGTCCGGTGTCGAGGTCGTCGACATCGACGGCGGCACGCTCACCCGTCCGACGCCCGCCGTCGAGTGGCGTTCCGGCGAAGCCGTGGAGGCCCGTGCCGACGGGACGACGGACGTCCTGAAGCTCAACACGACCCAGACGACCGGGCTGCGGACGACGGCAGGACCGGACGGCGCCGTGTCGACGATCGAGTCGGGGACGTTCACGCTCCGTGACCGCCCGGCGGTGACCTTCCGGGACCTCCGGGTCGCCTGCACCCCGGGTGCCGATCCGGTCGTCACCCTCGGCAGCCTGTCGATCGGTGGCACCGACGTCACCGCGGAGGCGACCGCCCGACCCGGGTGGAGCACCGACCTGCCGGACTCCCGGTACGGCCCGACGCGGGTCCTGGTGGGGACGACCACGACCAGCGCGGACGGGACGGCGACGACCGTCGGTCTGCGGATCGACGGCGACTCGGGTGCCTCCGAGATCTCGCGCGTCCGGGCCGGCTCCGTGTCCTGCGCACCGGCGACCAGCTGGCCGACGCCGACGCCGACACCTGCCCCGTCACCGGAACCGGCGCCTGCTCCGACACCCGCCCCGTCACCGGAACCGAGCGCTCCGCCGACCGCTGACCCGGACGACGCGACACGCGCCCGGTCCGTCTCCGGGGTCAGCGTCACCGCCGTGGACGGCACCGTCCTCGTCGACGGCCAGCCGGCACTGACCGGGACCGGTACCCGCACCGCGGAGCGGGTCGCAGCGGCCGACGGATCCCCGTCCACAGGCCGCGGTGTCACCGTCACGACGACGGCCGAGGGCACCTCGGACATCGGCATCGACTCGTTCGAGCAGATCCCCGACGCCGCGACCGACCCCGTCGCCGCGTACCGCTGGCCGGCGCTGCGCGTGTACGGCCTGCACGCACACGTCACGCCCGAGGGCACGATGACGGTCGGGTTCGACGACGAGTCGAGCGCGGTCTTCGTCAACGGCGTCTGGATCAACACCGCCACCGACCTGTACACCGGGGTCGACGCCGAGGGGGAGGAGCGGGTGCGGATGCGCTTCGGGGAGCGCGTCGTCAACCCCGACGGCAGCACGACCCTCACCGCCCTGCACTACACGGACCTCACCGGCACCCACCCGGAGGTCGCACTCGGGATCGTCACCCTCCCGCCACCCGCCGCGAGTCCCGCTCCCGAGGCGCGGGTCACCGAGGCGTGGGGCGTCGGTGTCACGGCCGCGGACGGCAGCACCCTGGTCAGCCCGCAGCCGCGGGTGACCGCAGCCGGCGACCGACGGTCAGCCGAGCGGATCGGAGCCCTGGACGGCTACCCCGCCCGTGCCACGGACGTGACGGCGACGATCGGCGCGACGGGCGACACCGCCACCCTCTCGGTCGGACACTACGAACAGGTCCCGGGCGAGGGCGACGACCCCGTCGCCGAGTACCGGTGGCCCGCCCTCAAGGTGAACGGGCTGCACGCCGAGGTCACGGCGGGCGGCACGATGGACGTCACGTTCGACGACGAGGCGAACGCCGTGTTCGTCAACGGCGTCTGGATCAACACCGCCACCGATCTGTACACCGGCCTCGACGGGGACGGGGACGAGCGGGTCCGCGTGCACGTCGGGGAGCGGGTCGAGAACGCCGACGGCACCGTCACGCTCACCGCCCTGCACTACGAGGACCTGACCGGCACGTACCCGGAGGTCCGACTCGGCCAGGTCACCATCGCCTCGACCGCGGGCGGTGACCCCGGCGACGGCGACGGCGACGGCGACGGGGCGCCCGCACCGGCTCCCGGCACCGACGACCCGGCACCCGGACGTTGGTACGCCTACGGGCTCCGGAGCACGGGAGCCAGTGACGTCGGCGCGCAACCCCTCGCGGCACCGGCTGCCTCCGGTGGTCCGGTCACGGCCCGCGCGGACGTGGTCGGCGACGGTGGTGCCGGGCAGCTCCGGGTGACCGGGGCCTCCGTCCGGTCCGCACAGGACCGCGGTGCGGTGCGACTCGATCGGGTCGTGCTCTTCCCCGGCACCCGCCTTGCGGGTGAACTGCGCGACGTGCAGGTCACGGTCACCGGGACGGCCACCACGGTGACCACCGGCGGCGGTCGGATCGCCGGCACGACGATCCCGGCCGGTCCGGTCGCAGCGGACACCCGGATCGCGGTGCCGGGAGGCGCGGGCACGCTCGTCCTCAACGAGCAGCGCACCACGGGTGCCGACCGGTCCGTCACGGCCGTCCACTTCACGGACCGTTCCGGACTCGGTGCCGACGTCTCGGCAGCCGTCGTCACCACCGAGCGGGTCGATCCGCCGGTCGGCGGCGGGGCTCCGGGAGGCGGGGACGCCGGTCAGGACGACGGCGCGCCCGGGCAGGGCGGCGGCAACGAGGCAGCGCCCGGCGCGCTCTCGCCCGACGGGTCCAGCCCGGCCGGTACCAGCGGAACCAGCGGGACCAGCGGGACCGGCGGGACCGGCGGGCAGGCCCTGGCCTTCACGGGTGCGTCCGTCCGGTCGGCGCTGATCGCAGCGGCGCTCCTGCTGACGGCGGGAGTGGCCACGATCGCGCTCCGCCGCCGTCGTCACTCCTCGTGACCAGCAGCAGCCCGACCGCGTCCCCGCGACTCCTGGGGTGGCCCCGACCGCGTCGGTCAGCGCCGTCAGCGGGCGGCGCCCACGAGTCGACACCCGGCGGAGCGGTTCAGCCGTCGGATCTCGCGTCGTCGCGCTCGCCGGCCCGGCGGATCGCGTCCGCGAAGCGGGAGGCGAACCGGGTGACCACGGCGGCCTCGTCGTCGGAGAGCTCGTCGATGACGGTGATCAACGGCGTGTGGATGTGCCCGTACGCCCGGGTGAGGTCGGCGGTCGCGCTCTCGGTCGGCACCAGCACGACACTGCGACGGTCGCGCGGGTTCGGTCGTCGCTCGACCCGGTCAGCGCCGCTCAACCGGTCCACCAGCTTCGTGACGCCGGCCGTGGTCAGGCGGAGTTTCGCCGCCAGTTCCGTAGGGCTGAGGAACCGCTCCGTGCGCCCGGCCTCCACCAGGTGCAGCAGGGCCACCGCGTCGACGGGACGCATCTGCAACGCCCGCAGGGCCTGCTCGTCGGCGTCGTGCACGCTGTCACTCAGTGCCTGCAGGGCTTCGATGGCGGCCGCTCCCGCCGCGCTGCGGGGCTCCTCTGCTCCGGAACGGTGGGCGTTGCGTGCGTTGTCCTCGTTCGGCATCAGATCGGACCTCGTCCTTCGGCTCTCGATGATGCTGCTCCTCCTCAGAGGCGGAAGCAAGCAGAGTGCGTATTCTGCGAAGTACGAAACTGGGTGAGTAATCAGCGCGGTTGGAGGAGTGTCGAGATCACGCGGCCACCGGACGCCCGGTGGCACTGAACACGAAGGAGACACCATGTCGAACACGACAGGGAACACCGCGCGCCACGACAACGTCGTGCGCCGCACCTGGAACGAGACCAAGTCCGCCCTGAAGACCACGGAGTTCTACGCGTGGATCGTCGTCTCGCTCGCGATCCTCATCGCGTCCGCCGTCGTCGACAACGCGGACGAGGGCCACACCGGCTTCGGCGCCGACCAGGCCTGGCTCTACGTCGCGCTCGTGACGATGGCATACATCCTCAGCCGTGGCATCGCGAAGGCCGGCGTCCGCAAGCCGGAGCACGACGACGACGACCGCCGCGACGGCAACGGCCGCTCGAACTAGTCGAGCGACACCGCGCCCCGGCTCCGGCCGGGTGCGCGCACCAGCACGTCACGCGTGCGACTCCGGAGATGGTGGACCGGATCGAGACAGGCCGTCCCGCATCCCAGCGGGACGGCCTGTTCCGTCCGTACGACCGCACGGTCGCCGCTCCGCCCTGAGGCGCCGGGGCAGGCAGCGCGGCTCCTACTCGACGGCCCCGTTCGAGTAGCGCGTCACGGTCTGCGGTTGCCCGGACACGGCTCCCGTCGCGGCGGAACCCCGGCCGTTGATGACGTGGTCGATCGTCCCCGCATCCGCGTTGAGCGCGACCGTCGTGAGGTCGTGCATGACCACGCCCGGTCGGTCCGGGACCTCGAAGGACTGCGTCGCGTGGAGCGTCGGGTCCACGTTCGTGAAGATGTAGCTCCCGAGGCCCCATGCTTCGTGCGTCCGGACGTGGTCGGACACCTTGTACGCCGCCCATCCATCGGTCTTCTGGTGTCGCCACGACGCCTGGTCCGGTGCGTCGTAGGGCAGCTCGTTCTGGAAGAAGACGGTGCGACCGCGCTCCCCGTTCCAGATCACGTTGTACTTCTGGTAGTGCTCGACGAAGAGGCCGGTCGCGGTCACGTCGTCGCCGTTCACGACGACCCCGGTGTCCGCGGTGTTGACGGTCCAGCCGACCGAGCCGGCGACCCCGTGGTCGGCCCGCCATGCCCAGATGTCGTCGAGGATCGTGTGGTCGCTGTTGACCTCGAGGCTCGTCGTCGCCTTGCCGACGTGCGGGCCGCCGATGCGGAAGAAGACGTCCTGCAGGGCGGTCGGGTCGGCTGCGCTGCCGGCGGTGGACCGGTGCCGGTCGCCCTTGTGGTGGCCGCTGCCGATCCTGAGCAGCGTCGGCGAGTTGACGGTGCCGGCGTCGAAGGTGAGCCCGGCGATGTCGACGCCCCGCACGTCGCCGACGACCATCGGGACCGCGCCGTGCTGCGCGGTGAGGGTGGCCAGGCCGAGTCCGAGCACGACGGTGTCGGCGCGCTTCACGGAGATGCTCTTCGCGACGTCGTAGACGCCCGGCGTGACGAGCAGGTTCTTCCCCTTCGCGAGGGCGGCGTTGATCTTCGCGACCGAGTCCGAGGGATGCGCGACGAAGAAGTCGCTGAGGGGCAACGACCGGCCGGGCGTGTGCCCGTTCGCCCAACTCGGGCCGACCGAGTCGGTCACGGCGCGCGGCACGAACACGCGGTAGGCGCCGCGGCCGTCGACGTACAGGTACGGCTTCTCGCGGGAGACCGGCGTCGCCGTCAGTGTCGTGTACGGCGGCACCGGGAAGGACTGTGCCGGGGCGTTGAGGTCGCCGGAGAACACCTGGTTCCAGACCCCGTTCGACCATCCGGCACCGAGGTCGGTGTTGCGCACGTAGAACTGCTGCTGCGACCCGTTCAGCGCGCCGCCCTCGAGCTTCGAGTCGGCGACGAACCCGCCGCTGGCGTAGTTCGGGTCCTCGCAGTACGGCATGAACGTCGTGTGGTCCTTCACGTCCACCCGGCGCATCGGCGCGGCCTGCGACACCGCCCACATCTCGCTCCCCGTGTGGCATGCGTCAGCGGTCGGCACGACGTGGACGGTCAGGTTCGACACCGACCGCCAGAACGTGTCGAGTGAGCCGCTGCCGTTGCGGCCCGTCGCGGTGACCCCGCCGTTGATGGTGACGCCGCTCGGGTCCTGCCCGAGGCCGTCGACCTCCGTGTAGTACCCGACGCGGATGTCGAGCGGGTTCGTGGCCGAGCCGTAGGTGCCGGGCTCGAACAGCAGCGCGTACCGGGACGTCCCCATCTCGTTGTCGACCTGCTGGTCGTAGACGGCGTCGACCTTCGCCTGGATGTCCGCCTGCGGCATGTCCGGGGAGAAGACGAGCACGTTCGGGCCGAGGTCGCCCGCCGGAGCGTGGCTGTGCGGTGCGGCGACGGCCGTCTGCGTCGTGGCGACGACGCCGAGCACCGCTGCGCTCACGGCCACCGTCGCGCCGATGACGCGTCTGCTGGTTCGGGCCCGTCCGAGGGGCGCTGGGGCGAAGGGGTTCACCGGGACCTGCTTCCTTGCAGATGTGCAGCACCCGTCGGCCTCCGGGTGACGTCGCTGTCACCCGGGCGGAGACGGGGCCACGCGGATTCGGGGTGGCGGAAGCGTAACCCCGTCCGGACGTCGCACCGACGACCGCCGCTGTGCGGGCTCGTTGCGTGGATGATCCGTCGGCATCCGGAGGGCGCAGCGTCAGTGCGTGCGCCCCCGCAGCCGGCCGATCCCGAGCACGATCCCGACGACGACCATGCCGAGCACGAGGCCCGCGACGGCCGAGATCGCGGTGTCGACGATCCACGTGACGACGGGTCCGGCGGCCTCGACCGCGTGCTCGACGTGGTGCAGCAGCTCGTACGGGCCCGCCCAGAACGTCTCCGCCATGTTGGCGATGACCAGGTGCCCACCGACCCAGAGCATCGCCACGGTCCCGACGATGCTGATGAACCGGAAGACCGCGGGCATCGCGCTGACGATGCGAGCGCCCGTGCGCCGGGTGCCGCGCGACGGGTTCTTCATCATCTGCAGGCCGATGTCGTCGACCTTGACCAGGAGCGCGACGGCGCCGTAGACGATCAGGGTCATGCCGAGACCGATGACCGCCAGGGCACCGAGCGTCGGCCAGAAGCCGAGGTCCGGGTCCAGGCTCGCCAGGCCGATGAGCATGATCTCGGTGCTCAGGATGAGGTCGGTGCGGATGGCCCCGAACACGAGCTTCGGTTCGGAGACCGTGGTGTCGCTGCTGGCCTCGTGGTGGACGCCGAACCACTCGGTGACCTTCTCGGCACCCTCGAAGCACAGGTACGTGCCGCCGATGACGAGCAGCCACGGCAGCACCCACGGCGCGAACGCCGACAGCAGGAGCGCCAGCGGGATGATGATGACGAACTTGTTGAACAGGCTGCCGAGGGCGATCCGTCCGACCACCGGCAGCTCCCGGGCCGGCTGGAGGCCCTGCACGTACTGCGGGGTGACGGCGGCGTCGTCGATCACGACACCCGCGGTCTTCGCGCTGGCCTTGAGGGCCGCGCTGAGGATGTCGTCCACGACGGCGAGCAGTCCGACTGACATGTGGTGGTCTCCTCGTCGCTTCCCGAACACTGTCCGATCGCACAGACTACTGGCGGCTGCCCGCGAACTCGTCTCCCGGCCGCCGAGGCGCGAGGATGGCCGGATGACACGCGCCGAGACCGTCCGCGACGCCGTCGTGGCCGAGGTCGCCCGGACCGGTTTCCGAGCGCACGGTCTGCACGTGCTCGTGGGCGACGACGCCGCCGAGCACCGCTGGACGCCCGACGTGCGGGAGGACGTGCAGTCCATCGCCAAGGGCGTCTGCGTCCTCGCGACCGGCATCGCCGTCGCTGACGGGGCGATCGACCCGGACGCGCCGGTGTCGGCGTCCCTCACCGACGTGGACTTCGGAGCGGGTACCGACGCGGTCACCCTGCGCCACCTGCTGACCATGACGAGCGGCGTCGACCTGCCGTGGTCGCCGACCCTGCTGACCGACTGGCCGGACCTGGCGCGCGAGTTCCTCGGCCGACCCTCACGCGGGCGGGTGTTCCAGTACTCGAACGCCAGCACCTACACGGCCATGCGGGTCCTCGGGGCCCGGGTCGGCGACGTCGGCCGCTTCGTGCAGGAACGGCTGCTCACCCCGCTCGGCATCGACGACGCGGAGTGGGAGCGCTGCCCGAACGGCCACATCGCGAGCGGAGGCGGACTCCTGCTCCGGACGGCGGAGGTCGCACGTCTGGGTCGGCTCGTCCGGGACGGCGGCAGGGTCGCGGACCGGCAGCTCGTCGCGCCGGAGTGGGTCGCGGCGATGCACGGCGACTGGGTCGCCGCCGGACGGAGCCCGGCGTACGAGCGGTACGCGCTCGCCGGGTGGGACGGCCCGGGCCGGCTGTGGCGGATGCACGGGGCGAACGGGCAGCTGCTGCTGTTCGACGAGGCCGTGGGCGCGGTCGTGACGATCACGGCGGACGACCACGCCAGTGCCGACGCGGTGGCGGCGTCGGTCGCGGTGCTGCTCGCAGGCGGAGCCCGCTGACGCGTCGGCACACCACCGATGTCGGTGGTACCCGGCAGGCTCGTCCGCAGTTCGATGTTCCTGTTCGGGTCAGGCGCACGAGCCAACGGTGTCGGTACCTGTGGGCAGGTACCGACACCGCCTTCCGTCCGCGTCGCCCTGCTCGCGCTCAGCCGGCGGCGTCGCGCGCCAGCACCGCCACGGTCACGTCGTCCTCGGCGTGCTCAGCGGCGCGGAGGCGCACGGTCTGGAGGAACGTGGCGGTGTCCGGCGCGCGCCGCAGGGTCCGTCCGATGTCGGTCAGCGTGTCGATGGTCCCGTCGCCCAGGTCGAGCGCACCGTCACTCGTGACGACGAGCGTGTCCCCGGGCTCGAGGACGAGCGCTCCGGCCCGGAAGGGGATGCCGCCCGGGTGCAGGCCGAGCGGGAGGTCCCGCGACCGGCGGATCTCCGACGTGCCGTCGGATCGCAGGTGCAGCACGAGGCCGTGTCCGGCGTCGACGAAGTCCAGACGGCCGGTGCTCGGCGTCAGGCGCGCGTGGAACAGCGTCGCGAAGGCCGAGGCGCGGCTGAGGTCCTCGCTGATCCGCGGCTCGATCGCGGCGACGGCTGCGACGGGCAAGAGGTCCTCGTGCTGCCGGAGTGCTGCGCGGAGCCCGGCGGCGAGCAGTGCCGCGGGCTGCTCCTTGCCCATGATGTCGGCGAGGGTGAACGTCACGGCGTCGTCGCCCGCGGTCCAGTCGTGTACGTCGCCGCTGAGGTCGCCGTACGGCACGCTGATGCCGGCGAGACGGTAGCCCGGCACGTCCAGGGGCTGCGGAGCGAGGGCTTCGACGACTTCGAGCAGTCGATCGTGCTGGAGGCCCATGGCCAGGGCCCGCTCGGTCCAGTGACCGAGGTCGATGAGGGCCGCCTCGTCCTGGGGGCTGAACTCCCGCGGCTCGACGTCCATCAAGCACAGGGTCCCGATGGCGACGTCGCCCGGCATGGTCAGGGGGACACCGGCGTAGAAGCGGATGCCCCGGCTCGTGACGCCCGGCAGGTCGGCGGTGCGCGGATCGGCGGCGGTGTCGGGCACGACGGTCGGCCCGGGCCGCTGCACGGTGAGCTGGCAGAACGACCACTCGAGCGGCACGGTCGTGGCCTCGCCCGGGACGTTCGGCGTCAGCGTGTGCAGGAGCGCGTCGTCGAGCAGGTTCACGTACGACATCGGCACGGCGAAGAGGTCGCGCGCGATGCGGACGATGCGTTCGAGGCGCTCGGACGGGGCCGCGTCGACGATGTCCAACGCCGCCACGAGTGCCGCGCGCGCGGACGGCGAACCGTCGGTGTCCATCTGCTCCCCCACGAGGTCGATCGGAGGCATCCTCCCACGCCCGTCCCGGGCACGGTCAGGTGTCTCCCGGGTCGGCCCCGCCCTCGGTGTCGGTGTCGGTGTCGACCGGACCGAGCGCGTCGAGGACGCGGTGCGAGACCGACCGGAGGGTCTCCGCATCCGCCGCCACGGGCCTCCAGAACAGCTGCTCGAGGGCGCCGGTGTGTGCGCGGATGCCGGCGAGGACGGCCCGGCGGCCGTCCGGGGTCATGACCACCCAGCTGCCGCGGCCGTCCGACGGGCAGTCGGCGCGCTCGACGAGTCCCCTGGCGACCATGCGCGTGACCTGGTGGCTGACGCGCGACTTCTCCCACCCGATGCCGGCGGCCACGTCGCGGACCCGCAGTCGGTGCTCGGGGTCGCGGTGCAGCCCGATGAGGATCTCGAACTCGGGCACGGAGATGCCCGCACCGCGCTGCACGGCCAGGTCCAGCGCCCGGTCGAGCCCGCGCCAGACGTCGTGGAACGCGTCCCACGTGGCCCAGTCGTGGCCGTCGACGCCGTGCTCCACCATCGGGCCAGCGTATCGACGGCGGCGGCGGTCGGGGCCGAGGATCATCCGTCCGGCTTACTCCTGGGCGGCACACGGCGGCCTCCGAGGAGACGTCGGGGGAGCGGCCTACGATCGAGAGCATGCCGCCCGCACGCCTCCAGGACTGCACCGACGACGCGCTCGCCCTCGTCGGGCGGTGGCTGGACGCCTCTCGGGGCGCGAAGCCCGACGCCGGGGCGGCCCGACTCGCCGAGGTCCTGCGCGACGACCGCGGTCTCGACTTCGCCCGCGGGTTCATCGACAAGGTGATCCGCCCCGACGACCCGAAGGTCGCGGCGCGGAACCTCGAGAAGGCCAGCCGGGACGTCCCCGACTTCCTCGCCTGGTACCTCCGCGGAGCGGTCACGGTCGGCGGCGGGTTCGCGACCATGGCACCGTGGGCCGTCATCCCGTCCGCGCGACGTGTGCTGCGACGACTCGCCGGGCACCTGGTGGTCGACGCGCCACCCGCGCGGCTCGGGTCGGCGCTCGCCAAGGTCGCCGGGACCGGCAGCCGCCTCGACGTCGTCCCGCTCGGCCCGGCCGTGCTCGGCCCGGACGAGAGTGCTCGCCGCCTCCGCTGGATCACCGACCTGCTCGGTCGTCCCGACGTGCCGGCCGTGTCCTTCGCGGTGTCCGAGGTCCTGCCGTCGTCGTCGCCGTGGGCGCTCGACACCGCCACCGAGCAGGCCGTCGAACGGCTCGTCCCGGTGTTCCGCGCCGCCGTCGCGGGCGACAGCACGATCACGTTCCGGACCGGTGACCCGCGCGACCTCGACCTGACCGCGGCGGTCTTCCGCGAGCTGCTCGACATGGACGAGTTCGCCCACACCACCGCCGGGATCACCCTGCCGGCCGACCTCCCCGACAGCGCCGGGGTGCTCGCCTCGTTGACCGAGTGGGCGACGGCGCGGCGCCACCGTGGTGGGGCACCGGTCCGGGTCCGGCTCGTCGCCGGTGCACGCGGTGCGTCCGGACTGGCCGACGCGCTCGTGCACGACCGTCCCCTGGCCACGTACGCGACGCGCCAGGCGACGGACACCGCCCTCCTCCGCCTGCTCGACGCGGCGCTGACGCCCGAGCACACCGACGCGGTCCGGGTGACGCTCGCCGGACACGACCTGTTCGCGATCGCCGCCGCGCGGGTGCTCGCCGACCGCCGCGGGGTGGGCGACGCACTCGAGGTCGAGGTGCTCCTCGGGACGGCGGGCACCGCCCTCGACGCCGTCCGGGCCGACCTCGGGACCGTCATCGTCAGCACCCCGGTCGTGCAGCCCGACGAGTTCGACGCCGCGATCCCGTACCTCGCCCGACGGCTCCGCGAGGGTGCGACCTCGACGGCGTTCTCGATCGGCACGGACGACGCTGTGGCCGCACGGGAACGCGAGCGCTTCACCACCGCCGTCGCCGCGCTCGACGACCCGGCGCCGACGACCCTCCGCACGCAGGACCGCCGTGCGCCCCTCGGTCCTCCCGCGATCACCGTCGTGCACCCACCCGCAGCGGACACCGACCCCACCGTCGCCGCGAACCGGGAGTGGGCGGCCGACCTGCTCCGCCGGGTGCCCCGGTCGCAGCTCGGCACCGCGACGATCCGCGGTGCCCGGGTCACCGACCGTCAGCGACTCGAACGGACCATCGCCCGGACCGCCCAGGCGGGCGTCAACTGGGGGCGGCAGGACCCCCAGGACCGTGCCGAGCTGCTCGACCTCGTCGCCCACCAGCTCGAGGTCCGTCGCGCAGCCCTGGTCGAGGTCGTGGTTGCCGAGACCGCGATGACCCTCACCGACGCCGACCGGCAGGTCAGCGCGGCGGTCGACGCAGCGCACCACGCTGCCGACCGTGCCCGGCACCTGACCGACGTCGCCGGCGCCGTCTTCGTCCCACCGCGTCTGACCGTGGTCGTCCCGCCGTGGAACTCCCCGGTCGCGACGCCCGCTGACGGGGTGCTCTCGGCGCTCGCGGCCGGCAGCGGTGTCGTGCTGAAGCCGTCCCCCCTCGCCAAGCGGTCCGGCGCCGTGCTCGCCGACGTGCTCTGGGACGCCGGGGTCCCGCACTCGCTCCTGCAGCTCGTCGACCTCGACGTCGACGAACTCGGCCGTGACCTCGTCGCCCACCCCGCGGTCGACCGGGTGCTGCTCACCGGCTCCTCCGACACCGCCCGGTCCTTCCGCTGGTGGCGGGCGGGCCTCCCGCTGATCGCGGACACCGGAGCGGTCAACGCGGCCGTGGTGACCCCGGCGGCGGACGTCGACCAGGCGGTGCGCGACGTGGTCGCCTCGGCGTTCGGTCAGTCCGGCCAGGCGGCCCGCGCGGTGTCGCTCGTCGTCCTGGTCGGGTCCGTCGGCGAGGACGACCGCTTCCGTCGACAGCTCGCCGACGCCACCCGCGCGCTCCGGGTCGCCTGGCCCACGGACCCCGCCGCACAGGTGGGACCGCTCCTCGTCGAACCGACCGGCGCCGCCCGCGCCGCGCTGACCGAACTCGCGCCGGGGGAGTCGTGGCTCGTCGAGCCCACCGTCCTCGACGAGTCCGGTCGGCTCTGGTCGCCGGGCGTCCGCGTCGGCGTCCGTCCCGGCAGCGCCTTCGCGCAGACCGCCGCGGCCGTCCCCGTGCTCGGTGTGGTGCACGTCGAGACCCTCGACGAGGCGATCGCGATCCAGAGCGGCGCCGAACACGGCCTGGTGGAGGCCCTGCACACGCTCGACGTCGACGAGGTCGCGGCGTGGACGGACCGCGTGGCCGCTGGTTCCCTCGTGGTGAACCGACCGACCACGGACCCGGTCGTCGGACGACAGCCGGCCGGGGGATGGGGGCGTGCCGCGGTCGGTGCGGGTGCCGCACGCGGGGGACCGGAGTCCGTCGCCGTGCTCGGTCACTGGGCACCCGTCCCGCGCACGGTCCACAAGAGCATCCAGCTGCACGGCCTGCCGCCGCGGGTCACCGCGCTCATCGAGGCCGCCCGCAGCGGGCTGTCGTTCGAGGAGTTCGACCTGGTCCGAGCCGGTGCGACGAGCGACGCGGAGGCCCGGCAGACACGGTTCGGCCGGTCCCGCGACACCGCCGACCTCCGGGTCGAGCGGAACGTGCTCCGGTACCGCCCGCAGTCCGTGGTCGTCCGGCAGTCCGAGGGCGTCGGGACGGGTGAGCTCGTCCGGACCCTCGCCGCCGCGACCGCCGCCCGCGCGCACGTCCTGCTCAGCACCGCCCGCGCGCTGCCCGGCCCGCTGACCCAGCTGTTCGCCGGGCGTCGGTCACCGCTCGACGTGGTCGACCACCTGGTGGAGACGGACGAGGAGTTCCTCGCCCGGGCGGCGTCTGGTGCCCTCTTCCGCGAGGACTGGTCGGGTGGCACCGACGAACCGCAGGACGCGATCGACATCGTGCTGTCCCAGGGCTTCGAACCGCGGCCGCACACCGCGTTCGCCGGGCCGGGCTCCCGGATCCGGCTGCTCGGCGGGGACCCCCTCGCGGTCGAGGAAGCGCTCGGCGCCGGCATCGAGACCGCCATCCACGACGCGCCCGTCGTCGAGGCCGGTGTCGTCGAGATGGCGCACTACCTCCGCGAGCAGACGGTCATCGTCACGGCCCACCGTCACGGCGACGTCGACCCGGAGTTCGCCCGCCTCCGGCTCTGACCGCGTGGACCTGGGGCATCCCCGTGAGGGCACTGCCGGAGCGGCGTAACGTCGCGACCATGACTGCAGGAGAGCGTGACAACGGCGTCCAGACCGAGCCGATCATGGACGGTGCGAACGACGCGACGAACGACGACAAGCTGCACGGCCTCGTGGAGCAGGTCCAGCACGACCACGGCGACGAGGGCGCCGGCGTGATGGCCGACCACCTCCGTGACCGTCTCGACGAGACCGGTGTCGAGGCCGAGGACCCGGCGTCCGAGGTCGAGTAGCCCCGGCCCCCGCGCACGACGGAGCCCCGCCGACCACCTGGCCGGCGGGGCTCCGTCGCGTCGGCGTCCCCGTCCTCAGTCGACGACGTGCACGAGCGCGGTCTTCTCCTCCGTGGACCCGGAGCCGTCCGGGACGAACAGGAACCGCACACCGTGGTGCCCCGCAGCGAGCGGGACGTCGACCGACCAGCGACCGCCGGACGCGCGGGTCTCACCGATCTTCTCGCGCAGACGGAAGGCGACCAGGCGGCCCTCCGGCGCGGTGCCCTCGAAGTGCACCAGCCCGTCGTGGCGCTGGTACTCCGCCGCCTGCTCGAAGGTGAAGGGGGTGCTCGGCTGTGCCGCGACGACGAAGGCCTGCCGCACGCTGTCGCTGACCGGGCCGCCGCGCTCCGGTCGCAGGTCGAAGCGCAGGACGAGCACGCCGGACTCGGTCGCGGGCACGTCGACGCGCCACCGCCCGTCCTGCACCGGCGCGGTCCCCAGCGGCACGCCCTCGGTGTCCGTCACGGTCACCGCACCACGGGTGGCGGTCCCACTGACGGTCACCTTCCCGTCGACGGGCTGCAGGGGGTGGGCACGGTCGACGTCGACGGAGAACGCGTCGTCGGACGGGATGGTCGACCCGTCGTCGCCGCCGTCGCCCTCACCGGGGCCGGGGTGCCCGTCGCCGGAGCCCTCGCCGGGGCCGGGGTGCCCGCCGCCGTCGCCGGAGCCCTCGCCGGGTCCCGGGTGGCCGCCGCCGTCGCCACCGCCGGCCTCGTCACCGTCGAAGCGGTAGTGGTCCACGTCCACGTCCGAGGACACGTTCCCGAGGGTCTGACGCACCGAGACCTCGTTCTCACCGCGGACGAAGTGGACGTGGACGGTGGCGATGCCGTCGGCGCCGGCCACGGCGGTCTCGGTCCGACCGTTCGCGGAGACTTCGACCTCCGCTCCCGGCACCGCGCGGTACCGGATCCCGTGCTCGGTGTCGCCAGCGACGATCGCCCGGCGGAGGCGCTCGAGGCCGCGCTCGTCGGTCTGGTCGACGGGTGCACTCAGACCGAGCCCGTGGAAGTCCACGTCGACGGCCCGTTCCGTGCCGTTCGCGACGATCGTGTACCGGGCCGTGTCCGCTCCCGTGGGTTCGAGCCGGAAGACGGCGTCGTGCTGCGGCGTCGCCGACTCGGCCTGGACGACATCACCGGAGGCGTCGCGGAGCAGGACGGCGGACGGCACGGAGACGCTGACGGCCAGGCGCACCCATCGCTTCGCGCCGGAGGCGTGCTGCTCCTGGACGACGTCGGTGACGACGGAGGACGCGGCGGCCGCAGCGGCGGTGCGGACGGTCGGCGCGAGCGGAGCGGCGTTCGCCGGGGCGGCGAGGACCGCGGGGGCGAGCAGACACGTGCCGAGCACGGCAGCCGAGCCGACGAGGACTGGGCGGATGTTCATGGTGCACCTTCCTGGAGTGGTGTACGGACTCCTGGATGATGACGCGCGGCCATGAACATCACATGGGTGTGATGTATACCAGTTGCGCGCACGCGCGCACGCGCGGACGCGCCGACGTACCGACGATCAGCGGCGGCGCCCGGTCCCCACGAGGGCGACCTCCAGCACCGTCAGCAGCGTGGCGATCCACACCTGCCGGACCGCGAAGCGTCGGGACTGCCGGTCGAACAGCGCGAGCGGGACCATCGTGAGCCCGTGCACGGCGTCCACGACGGCGCCGAGCGTGTGGGCCTCCGGGGTCCCGGCACGTCCCGTGATCGTCGCCTGCGAGAGCTGCCGGACGCCGAGGACCCGTCCGAGGACCGCGGGGCGACCGAGCGCCCGCCGTGCCCCGAGCAGGTGCGCCACACCGATGCCGGCGCGGAGGACCTCGACGACGGCGGCACGGTCCACCCCGGTGGTGCTGGTCCGGCGGCTCATCGGCGGCGCCCTGCCGCGGTGGCGAGGGCGACCCCGGCGACGCCGAGCGCCGCTCCGAGGATCCCGTTGCCGAGTCGGCGGTGCTCGACCCACCAGGTCTGCGGTGACCAGTCGTGCGACTGCTCGTCGAAGGCCCCGTGCGCCCCGTGGTCACCGGGTACCGGCTCGTACAGGTTCACGCCGATCTCCTGGCCGTCCTTGTCCGGGATCTGCTGCCCGCTGACGAGCGTCTTCGCCGCGTACCAGTCCGCGAAGCGTCCGCTGATCCGGTTGGCCAGGATCGTGTAGACCGTGGACTCCCCGACCCAGGTGCGACGACGGGGGCGTTCGGCGGTGACGGCGATGGCGCGGGCACCGACCTCGGGCTGGTAGATCGGTGCGACCGGCTGCGCGTGGTGCGGGAGCGAGGACTGCACCCACCCGAACTGGATCGTGTTGAGGGCCGGCATGTCCACCCGGCTGATCTGCACTTTGCTGCCCTGCTCGATGAGCTCGGAGACGACCGACTCGGTGAACCCGACGATCGCGTGCTTCGACCCGCAGTAGGCGCCCTGCAGGGGGATGCCCCGCGATCCCAGGGCAGAACCGACCTGGATGACGTGCCCGGAGTCGCGCGGCACCATGCGCGTCAGTGCCGCACGCGTGCCGTTCACGAACCCGAGGTAGTCGACCTGGGTCGCGCGCTCGAAGTCCTCCGGCGCGGTGTCGAGGAACCTGCCGAACACCCCGACCATGACGCCGTTCACCCAGAGGTCGATCGGACCGAGCTCCGCCTCGACGCGGTCGGCGGCGTCCTCGACGGCCTGGCGGTCGGCGACGTCGGCCACGAGCGCGAGTCCACGCTGCCCGGCCGCCTCGACCTCCGCGACGGCCGCGCGCACGCCGTCCTCACCGCGGGCGAGCACGGCGACGTCCCAGCCGCGTGCCGCGAGCTCCCGGACCGTGGCCCGTCCCAGTCCAGCCGATCCACCGGTCACCACAGCCACTCGTGTCATGCGTCCCTTCTACCGGACGCTGCGACCCGTGTGTCAGCCGGTGTCCCCCGATTCCCGGCCCGCCGACGCGCTCGCGATCGGTCAGGCGCGCGGCCCCGCGAACCGCGTCACGACGCCGGGGGAGTACAGCACCGAGTCCGGCTCGAGCTCGGTGAGCGCGGCGGGCAGGCCGGCGGCGCGGACGAGGTCGTCGCGCAGTCCGCGGAGCGTCGCCCGGTGCAGCACCCATGCGTCGTGCTCGTTCGGCCACCACGCGGTCCGACCGGCCCGCCCGACGTGCATGCCCCACCGTGCGGTGAGGAACGACTGGAGCGGGGTCGGCTCGGCGATCGGCTCGCCGACCTCGACCTCCAGACGGGACCGCAGGTGCGTCCCGTGGCGGTGCACCGCGTACGCCGTCCGGTCGCCGTCCTGCCGTCGGCCGGTCCGCGCCCAGTGGTACGGCGTCCCCGTGACGACCCGGGCAGCGGCAGCGGGCAGCAGCTTCCCCGCGTCGAGCGACAGGAACACGACGCCGCGCCGTCCGGTGTCGTCCCGTGTGTAGACGCGGACGTTGACCTCGAGGAAGTCGCCGAGGCCGCCGGTCCGGCCGAGCGGTCCGAGCGGCGGGAACCGGGTGTCCTCGAAGCTGAACGCGATGAGCCCCACCCACGTCGTTGCCCCGTCGTCGGAGCCGTCGGGAGCCATGGTGTCCGGTCGGGTCCCGGCCGGCAGGAGCGGTGCGACCGCGGACACGTCCACCCGCCAGTGCACGAAGACGACGTCGCGCCAGGCCTGCTCGATCCACGGGCGCCCCGGCAGCGCGGGCGCGGTCGCCGAGACCGGGTCGACGGGCCCGCCCGGGAGGACCGGACCACCTCCGGCAGGCACGGTCGCCGTCACCGCGTGCCCCCGTCCGTCGTCTCGGGGTCGATGTGTCCGACGGCCGAGACGTCGTCCCAGCCCTCCTGCGGCGTCGCACACGTGCCGCGGAACACGTACTGCGAGGGCCGCTTCCGCTCGTTCGACACCCAGTCGATCGCCGGCCGGCGACGCTCCGGCGGGGTGTACCCGATCCGGTAGACGGCCATCAGTTCGAGCTCCGGCGGCACCTCGAGCAGCTGCTCCACCTCGTTCCACGACTCCTCGATCTCCATCGGGAACGAGACGAACTGGATGCCGAGACCGAGCTCGGTCGTGGCGAGCCAGATGTTCTCCATCGCAGCGCCCATGCTGAACACCGAGTAGAAGGCGTTGCGGGCCTCCTTCCGGTACTCGTCCCGGTCGAGCATCACCCCGAGGAGCAGCGGCGAGCCGGCCACGAGCTTCCGGTTCTCCTCGCCGAGGGTCTGCGGCACCCGGAGCGCGTTCATGAGGAACTGCCCGCGCTTGGTGAACACCTGGCTCGTGAACGGGCGCAGCGGCGCGGGGAGCTTGTCGAAGAGCATGCCGGAGCGGCGCTCGTCCATCTCCGCCTGCGAGAACCGGAAGTACGGCTTGTACCGCTCGAAGAACGTCCCCTCGGACATGGTCTTCGTCATCGTCCGGCCGCTGATGTCGGCGATCCGGTCGATCGTCTCGCGCTCCTCGACCAGGACGAACCGCCACGGCTGGCTGTTCAGCTGCGAGGGGGCGCGACCCGCGAGTTCGACCAGCAGTCGCTGGTGCTCCTCGGACACCGGGTCGGGCAGGAACGCCCCGTTGGTGGTGCGACGGCGCCGGATGGCCTCGATGAGTTCCACTGCTGTCCTTCGGACTGGGTCGGCTGGGGCGGTCAGCGCCGCAGGAGGACCGCCCCCAGGTAGGACGGTGCCGCGGCGACCGCGGTCTTCCAGTGTGCTCCGCTGCGGGGGTCGGTCCGTGGAGCGAGCGCCAGCGGCACGAGCGCGGGCAGCAGGAACAGGCCGGCCCGCGACCGCGTCCACACCGGCGTCGTCGCGGCGGCACCGGTCAGCGCCGCGGTGACGACGAACAGGCCGTGGTGGACGACCCGCAGCTTCCGGGTGCGGATGAGGCGCACCGCCACGGCGGTGCCCCACAGGCAGTTGACCACGTACGCGACGGCCGCAGCGGTGACCATCCGCCGGGCGGTGGTCGAGCCGGGAGGCGTGCCGCGCCTCCCGGCTGTCGTCGTCCGTCCCATGGTCGCGAAGCTCCGCACCGGGGTCAGTCGGAGCCGCGGCTGACGAGCTTCGACAGCACGATCGCCGAACGGGTGTGGTCGACCTGGGGCGCGAGGCGGACCCGGTCGAGGGCTTCCTCGAGCGCCGGGAGGTCCCGCGACCGCATGTGCACCACGGCGTCGGCGCTGCCGGTGACGGTGCCGGCGTCGACGACCTCGGGCACGGCGTCGAGCAGCGTGCGGAGTTCGTCGGGCGAGACCGTGCCGCGGCAGTACAGCTCGACCCAGGCCTCGGTGCCGCGGTCGTCCACCGCGGGGTCGACCTTGATCGTGAAGCCCTGGATGACCCCGTCTGCCACGAGTCGGTCGACGCGACGCTTCACGGCGGAGGCGGAGAGCCCGACGACCGAACCGATCTCGCCGTAGCCCGCGCGGGCGTTCTCCCGGAGCTGGTCGAGGATGCGGTGGTCGAGCGAATCCATTGTCCCGATCCTACGCGGGCTCCTTGCGAGACCAGCACGTCCGACGCAGGAATCGTGCGCCCCGAGCGCGGCGTCGGTGCTGTGCCGGACCTCCCTCCTGTGCCAGACTCAGGGCAGGCGTCGACCTGGTCCGCCTCCGGCGAGTGAGCCTGCGTCTCGTCGGAGCTCTCACCGTGGTGGTTCCTGGCAGGCTCGGGCCCCGGTCCTGGAGGACCTCGTGTCGAACACCGCACCCCAGCCCACCGCCGCTCCGCAGCGCACGGCCACCAAGCGCACCATCCTCATGTGCAAGCCGACCCACTACACGGTCAGCTACCGGATCAACCCCTGGATGCACCCGGAGGAGCCGACCGACACCTCGAAGGCCGTCGAGCAGTGGCAGTCCCTGGTCGACGTCTACGAGCAGCTCGGCTTCCAGATCCACCAGATCGAGCCCGTCGAGGGCCTGCCGGACATGGTCTACGCGGCCAACGGTGGCTTCGTGCTCGACGGTGTCGCGTACGGCGCGAAGTTCCAGTACCCGGAGCGCCAGCCCGAGGGTCCGGCGTACATGGAATGGTTCCGCCAGGCCGGCCTGACCGTCGCCGAGCCCGAGGAGACGAACGAGGGCGAGGGCGACTTCCTCCTCATCGGCGACACCATCTACGCCGGTACCGGGTTCCGATCGGACAGCACCTCCCACGAGGAGCTCGCGCGGGTGTACGGCCGCGAGGTCGTCACCCTGAAGCTCATCAACCCGAGCTTCTACCACCTGGACACCGCCATCGCGGCGCTCGACCCGGTGCCCGACGCCGAGGGGAAGTCGAACATCGCGTACCTCGAGAGCGCCTTCGACGAGCCGTCCCTCGCCATCCTGCGCGAGCGCTTCCCGGACGCGATCATCGCCACCGAGGAGGACGCCGCGATCCTCGGGCTCAACTCGTACTCCGACGGGTACAACGTCGTGATCGCCTCCCGGGCCACCACGTTCGCCTCGCAGCTCCGCGAGAAGGGCTACAACCCGATCGGCGTCGACCTGTCCGAGCTGCTCCTCGGTGGCGGCGGCGTGAAGTGCTGCACGCTCGACCTGCACCCCGTCGGCACCGGCACCTCGGTGGCGCGGTCCTGATGGCCGGCGCGCTCGGGGCGAACACGGCCGCCGCGCTCGCCGTGGAGGACCGCACCCTCGCCCACAACTACAGTCCGCTGCCGGTCGTCATCGCGTCCGGTTCCGGGGCGACCGTCACCGACGTCGACGGCCGGACGTACCTCGACGGGCTCGCGGCGTACTCGGCGGTGAACTTCGGGCACGGCAACCCGCGCCTCCTCACCGCGGCCCGCGACCAGCTCGACCGCGTGACCCTGACCAGCCGCGCGTTCGTCACCGACCGGCTCGGACCCTTCGCCGAGGGGCTCACCGCGCTCACCGGCACCGAGATGATGCTGCCGATGAACACCGGCGCCGAAGCGGTGGAGTCCGCGATCAAGGTCGCCCGAGCCTGGGGCTACCGCGTCAAGGGCGTCCCGCAGGGGCAGGCCACGGTCATCGTCGCGAGCGGGAACTTCCACGGCCGCACCACGACGATCATCTCGTTCTCCGACGACCCCTCGGCGCGGGACGACTTCGGTCCGTACACGCCGGGCTTCCGGACCGTCCCGTACGGCGACGCGTCGGCGCTCCGGGACGCGATGGACGACACCGTCGTGGCCGTGCTGCTCGAGCCGATCCAGGGCGAGGGCGGCGTGGTGATCCCGCCGGCGGACTACCTGCCCGCGGTCCGCGCGGTGTGTGACGAGTTCGGTGCGCTGTTCATCGCCGACGAGATCCAGTCCGGGCTCGGCCGCACCGGGCACACCCTCGCCGTCGAGCGCGTCGGCGTGACCCCGGACCTCGTCACGCTCGGCAAGGCGCTCGGAGGGGGGATCGTCCCGGTCTCGGCCGTGGTCGGGCGCGCGGACGTGCTCGGGGTCCTGCGCCCTGGGGAGCACGGGTCGACCTTCGGCGGCAACCCGCTCGCCGCGGCCGTCGGCACCGAGGTCGTGGCGATGCTCGCCGAGGGCACCTTCCAGCAGCGGGCGCTCGACGGCGAACCGGTGCTCCGCGGGTACCTCGACGAGCTCATGGACGAGGGCGTCGTCGCACACCGGGTCGCCGGACTGTGGGCCGGCATCGACATCGACCCCGCGCTCGGCACCGGCAAGGAGGTCGCGAAGGACCTCGCGGACCGCGGGGTGCTCGTGAAGGACACGCACGGCTCGACGATCCGCTTCGCCCCGCCGCTCGTCGTCACGGACGAGGAGATCGGCACCGCGATGCAGGCCCTCGGCGCGGTCCTCCGCGCCCGCGCCACGCGCGGCGCCTGAGCGCGGCCGGCCGGCGCGAGCCGCACCCGCACAACAGGAACCGGCTCGAACCACGGACGTCCGTGGTTCGAGCCGGTTCCTGTTGTGCCCCGCCAGTGCGCGCCGCGTTGCGCGCCGCGGCGGTCGGAGCCTGCCGCGCGCCGGACGGGAGGCGCGGGGCCAGACCAGCCGCGCCTCCCGTCCGACGGCGCTCGCTAGACGCGGCCCGGCGCGTACGCCTCGGCCAGGCGGTCCATCAGTGCGTCCTTCTCCTCGTCGACGACCTGCGCCTCCGGGTGGGCGTCGTACCAGGCGACCAGCTCGCGGGCACCCTCGCGGAACGTCGTCCGCGCCGCCCAGCCCGGCACGAGCGTCCGCACCTTGCTGTTGTCGAAGACCATGCTGTTCGCCTTGTCGCCGACGACCCCGGCACCCCAGTCGGAGTCGGCGGCCATGATCGCGTCCGAGGGGACGTGCACGATCGTGGGCTCGGGCGCTCCCGCCGCGGCTGCGACCTCCTGGTGGATACGGTCCCACGTCGGCGACTCCTGGCCGGTGATGTGGAACGCCTCGCCGATCGCCTCGGCCCGGTCGAGCACCCCGACGAACGCGACCGCGAAGTCCCGCACGTGCGTGAGCGTCCACAGCGAGGTCCCGTCGCCCGGCACGATGACCGGCTTGCCGCGGCGCATGCGGTCCACGACCGTCCACCCGCCGTCGAACGGCAGCAGCGTCTCGTCGTAGGTGTGCGACGGCCGGATGATCGTCATCGGGAAGTCGTCCTGCCGGTAGGCCGCGACGAGCAGGTCCTCGCACGCGATCTTGTCCCGCGAGTACTGCCAGTACGGGTTCTTCAGCGGCGTCGACTCCGTCACCGGCAGGTGCGTCGGCGGGGTCTGGTACGCCGAGGCCGAGCTGATGAAGACGTACTGCCTGGTCTTCCCGGCGAACAGGTCGATGTCGGCCTGCACCTGGTCGGGCGTGAACGCCACGAAGTCCGCCACGACGTCGAACGTGCGGTCGCCGAGCGCCGCCGCGACGGCGTCGCGGTCCGACACGTCGGCCTGGAGGCGCGTCACCGTGTCCGGGAGCGCCCGCTTCTCCGTCGTGCCCCGGTTGAGCACGCTGACGTCGAAGCCCTGGTCCACCGCCTCGCGGACGCAGGCGGCGCTGATGACGCCGCTCCCGCCGATGAACAGCACACTGGGTCCGGTCATGGATGCTCCCTTGCTCCCGGCGGTGCATCCGCGCACCGCGTCCCTTGCGATCCTGCACCTCAGGGGCTGGGGCGGGCGTCGAGGACCGCGGGGAGGCTCGTCGTCGCGGACGCCCACTCGGCGGCTATCGGGCTGACCCAGCGGAGCAGTTCGATCGCGTAGTCGTGGTCCCGGCGAAGGTCTCGCTGGTGGATCGGCTCGTGGTGAGCCGCGCGGTTGCGGACGAAGTGCAGTTGCTGCAGCCGTGCTCGTACCTGGCGCTGGCGGGTCAGGACGTCGACGGGCCCTTCTGGGAACGCGCGGTGGAGAGCCGGTGTCCAGAGGGCCGTGAGGTAACGGCTCTCGACGAGGTACCGCCAGAAGCCGAAGCTCAGCTCGGCCAAGACCCGTCCATGCGTCTCCGCTCCACCGTGTCGCGCGGCCCGTGAGCGCGCCTTCGCAAGGTCTGCGCTGCCCTGCCGGTCGAGCGGGACGTGGTCGAACCACGATCGGGACGAGTATCGGCGTTCCGACCAGTTGCGCAACGCACGGTCCATCGCGTTCCTCGCCACGACCTCGACGATGCCAGTGAGTTCCAGGACGCTGGAACTCGCGCGCATGTTCCACTCGTAGAGACGCAGTGCTCGACTCTGGCTCGTGGTCGCTCGGGAGTAGGAGGACAACCGTGCCGGGGTCAGCAAGACGGCGACGTCATCGTCGCTTCGGTGCATCTCGTGTCCTTTCGTCGCGTCGGGTCGTCGTGTAAAGTCGTTGCCGAAGACCCCGGAACGATCACTGGCCACGGCCACATCGCCGGGGTTTCGTCTTGTCCGGCCGCAACTGATACTCCAGCGTACCGGTGCCTGCCCCGCTGCAGAGGCGGCTCACCCGCTGAGGACTACCGTCACGGGCGGTGCCGCACCGACGCGGCCACGACAGGAGTGACAGCACATGGAGTACCGCTACCTCGGCAACTCGGGCCTCAAGGTCTCCGAGATCACGTACGGCAACTGGCTCACCCACGCCTCCCAGGTCGAGAACGACGCGGCGATCGCCTGCGTCAAGGCCGCCCTCGAGGTCGGCATCTCGACGTTCGACACCGCGGACGTCTACGCCAACACCGGGGCCGAGACCGTCCTCGGTGAAGCGCTGAAGGGCGAGCGCCGCCAGTCCCTCGAGATCGCCACGAAGGTCTTCGGGCCGACCGGTCCCAAGGGCCACAACGACACCGGGCTGTCGCGCAAGCACATCCTCGAGTCGATCGACGGCTCCCTCGGCCGCCTGCAGACCGACTACGTCGACCTGTACCAGGCGCACCGCTTCGACCACGAGACGCCGCTCGAGGAGACGATGCAGGCGTTCGCCGACATCGTGCGCCAGGGCAAGGTCCTGTACGTCGGCGTCTCCGAGTGGACGGCCGACCAGCTCCGTGCCGGTGCCGCACTGGCGAAGGACCTCGGGTTCCAGCTCATCTCGAACCAGCCGCAGTACTCCGCGCTGTGGCGGGTCATCGAGGAGGAGGTCGTCCCCACCTCGAAGGAGCTCGGCATCTCGCAGATCGTCTGGTCGCCGATCGCGCAGGGCGTCCTGACGGGCAAGTACCAGCCCGGGCAGCCACTGCCCGAGGGCTCGCGCGCCACCGACGACAAGGGCGGCGCGAAGATGATCGAGCGCTTCATGAACGACGAGGTCCTCTCGGCCGTGCAGGAGCTCAAGCCGATCGCCGACGAACTGAGTCTCTCGATGGCGCAGCTCGCCGTGGCGTGGGTCCTGCAGAACGAGAACGTGGCGTCGGCGATCATCGGCGCTTCGCGACCGGAGCAGGTGCACGACAACGCCGGCGCTGCCGGGGTGCAGATCCCGGCCGAGCTGATGAGCCGCATCGACGACGCCCTCGGTGGTGTCGTCGAGCGCGACCCGGCGAAGACGAACGACAGCAGCCCGAAGACCCGCGAGGCGTAGGCCGCGCTGCCCGGCCGGGAGGAGCCTTCTGGCCGACGCCGCACAACAGAAAGCGGCTCGAACCGTGGATCCCCGCGGTTCGAGCCGCTTCCTGTTGTGCGGGGACGATCCGAACCGCGACCGCGACCGCGACCGCGGACCGGGACGACGCCCACCAACACAAAAGAGCCCCTCACTCTCGTGAGGGGCTCTCCACCGTGGCTGGACGCGGCGTCGATCCGCGGACCTTTCGATTTTCAGTCGAACGCTCTACCAACTGAGCTACCCAGCCGTGGCGACCCTGACGGGACTTGAACCCGCGACCTCCGCCGTGACAGGGCGGCACGCTAACCAACTGCGCTACAGGGCCATGTGGAATTACTTGTGGTGCTGATCTTGCTCGGTTTCGTTCTGTTCTGCTTGCTGTCCCCCGATGAGGAGTGACCCCAACGGGATTCGAACCCGTGCTGCCGCCGTGAAAGGGCGGTGTCCTAGGCCACTAAACGATGGGGCCGCAAGCAGTGCATCGCGCTACCGATGGACAAGCATACGGACGGTCGGCCCTCTTGCCAAATCGAGCCCGTCCGACGCCGTCCTTCGGCGTGTCGCGGGTGTTCCCGCACGAACGAGCGTGCTGACTCCCGCACCGCTCAGGACGTGCACCTCGATGGACCTTCAGCAAGCAGGCCGAGCGGTGTCCCACGGTGACGCCCGCCACGGTGGAACCATCGACAGCGGCCACTCACCCCTCCACGGGGGTGTCCCCGGGCTCGGTCGTGTTGTTACTGTGGCGTTTGTTGACAGTGTGACGCACGCCGCACCGCACCGTTACGAGATCGAGACCATGACGACATCCTCATCGCCCGCTCGCCCCCGCCGCCGCTTCGTCGCCGCCGGGGTGTCCGTCGTCCTCGCGGCCGGAGCCCTCGTGGCACTCGTGCCGAGCGGCGCCGCTTCCGCCGCGAGCTACCCGAGCTGGGACGACGTGCAGGCCGCCAAGCAGTCGCAGGCCGCACAGTCCGAGAAGGTCTCCGAGATCAAGGGCCTCATCGCCCAGCTCGAGTCCGCGTCCGCCGCCAAGGAGAAGGCCGCCGCTGCTGCCGGGACGGCCTACCAGGACGCCCAGACGGAGTACGACCGCAAGGCGCTCGAGCAGCGGAAACTCCAGGCCCAGGCGGACGAGGCGGCCAAGACCGCTTCCGCGTCCGAGGCGCAGGCGGGACAGCTCGCCGCGCAGCTCGGCCGCTCGAACGCCGAGGACGTCACCACGGACCTCCTCACGAAGCCCTCGGCCTCCGGCGACCTGCTGTACGAACTCGGCGCCATGTCGAAGCTCACCGAACAGGCCGACGGCATCTACTCCGAGGCGAGCCAGGACCGCGGCACCGCGCAGGCGCTGGCCGACAAGTCGAAGGTCGCCGAGGACGCCCTCGGTGACCTCGCCGACGAGGCCCAGGCGAAGATGCGCGCTGCGCAGGACGCGGCCGACCAGGCGCAGGCCGCGGTCGCCGCCCAGCAGGCGAACCAGGACCGCCTGGAGGCCCAGCTCGCCGCCCTGACGTCGAAGACCGAGACGACGCAGGCCCAGTACGAGAAGGGCGTCCGTGCCGAGAAGGCGCGGCAGGCCCGCCTCGCGGCGGCCCGCGCCGCGGCGGCTGCCGAAGCGGCGAAGGCGCTGCCGCCCGCCGCGACCGCCGGTGTGCCCGCACCCGCGACCGGGAACGTCCCCGCGGCCTCGTCCGGGTGGGTCCGGCCCGCCGCCGGCTACCAGTCGAGCCCGTACGGCCTGCGCGTCGACCCGTACACGCACGTCTACACACTGCACGCGGGCGTCGACCTGGCCCCGGCCTGCTACTCGCCCATCTACGCAGCGGCATCCGGCACGGTGACCTTCGCGGGGAACGGCGGCGGGTACGGCAACGAGGTCATCCTCGACAACGGCGGCGGCATCTCGACGGCCTACGGGCACATCGTCGACGGCGGGATCATGGTCTCCTCCGGGCAGCACGTCACCGCCGGCCAGCAGATCGCCCAGGTCGGCTCGACCGGCTGGTCGACCGGCTGCCACCTGCACTTCGAGACCCGGGTGAACGGCGCAGCCGTCGACCCCGTCCCCTTCATGGCAGCGCGGGGGATCTCGGTATGAGCACGAGCACTGCCAGGAGGCACTGACCCGATGAAGAAGCCTGCACGTTCCCTGGTCTGCGGGATCGCCACCGTCTCGATGCTCAGCCTCGGGCTGTCCGTCGCGGTCGCCGTCCCCGCCCAGGCCGCACCGTCCGCTCCGTCGTGGAAGGACGTGCAGGCAGCGAAGGACGACCAGGCGGAGCAGCAGCGCACCGTCGACGCGCTCACCGCCCGGATGGCGACGCTGCAGGACCGGGTGGACCGCACCGGTGCGACCGTGCAGGAGGCCGGGCAGACGTACGCGCTGGCGGCCTCCCGGCAGCAGCAGGCGAAGGACACCCTCGACGGCCTCACCGCGGAGTCGGAGCGGGCGAAGGCCGCGGCGGACGAGTCGGCCGGTCAGGTCGCGGCGCTCGTCGTCGAGCTGTCCCGGTCGGGTGGCGGGGACCTGTCGACCTCGATGCTCGTCGACTCGCGTGACGTCGACGACCTGCTCTACCAGGTCGGCACGATGTCACACCTGTCGGAGCGATCGGCCACCGTGCTCGAGCGGGCACAGGCCGACCGCCGCACGGTCGACTCCCTCGCGGCCCAGCAGCGTCAGGCGACGAAGGCCCTCGCGGACGCCACGGACGCCACGAAGGACGCCTTCGACGCCGCGAACGACGTCGCCGCCGACGCGCAGTCGGCGCTGCAGGCCGGCCAGGAGGCGCAGGACGAGGTGCTCGAGCAGCTCGCCTTCCTCAAGGGCACGACGGTCGCGACCGAGCAGGCGTACTGGTCGGCGAAGCAGGCCGAGCAGGCGGAGATCGAGCTCGCGGCGCAGGCGAAGCGGGCGGCGGCGCGGCCGTCCCGGTCCGGTGCTGCTCGTCCCACCGCGGAGACCGGTGCCGACGGTGCGGCCGCGGGTGGGGGGAACGCCACGGGGTCGACGCCGTCGAGGAACCCGGCGAACCCGTCCGTCCCGGCACCGGCAGCACCGAAGCCCGCAGCCCCGAAGCCGGCAGCTCCGAAGCCCGCAGCCCCGAAGCCCGTCGCACCGGCCCCGCAGCCGGCGCCGAAGCCGGTGGCACCGAAGCCCGCCCCCGCTCCTGCGCCCGCGCCGGCTCCGGCACCCAAGCCCGTGAGCAGTCCCTCGAAGGCCGCCGGCGCGATCGCGTACGCCCGCGGGCAGCTCGGCAAGCCGTACTCGATGGGCGGCGCCGGGCCGAACTCGTGGGACTGCTCGGGCCTCGTGATGATGGCCTACAACTCGCAGGGCATCGCGACCGGTGGCCACAACGTGGTCTGGCAATACAACTACTTCGGCTCGATCGGCCGACTCGTGCCGCTGTCGCAGCGTCAGCCCGGCGACATCCTGTTCTACTCGCACACCGGCACCGCTGCCGGCGGATACCACGACTCGATCTACACGGGCGGCGGCATGATGGTCGAGGCCGCGAACCCCCAGGTCGGTGTGGTCGAGCGGCCGATCTGGCTGCCGGGCGACCTGCTGCCCTACGTGGCGCGGCCCTCCGGCGCGGTCTGACGCGAGCCGACCCGGCGCACTGCCGCGGAACGCGCCCCACAACGAACAACGCGCCCCGTCGGAACGGGGCGCGTTGTGCGTTGCGGGGCGCGAGGCCCCGGCGTCAGTGACCAGTCGGCACGTACGCGGCCTGGCCGGCCTGCACGATGGCCTCGGCCTCGGCGGCGTCGCCCCAGCCCTCGGCCTTGACCCACTTGTTCGGCTCGAGGTCCTTGTAGCGCTGGAAGAAGTGCGCGATCTCGGCCTTGGTCTGCTCCGGGACGTCCGCGATGTCCTGGATGTGCGCCCAGCGCGGGTCCTTCGCGGGGACGACGAGGACCTTCTCGTCCTTGCCGGCCTCGTCGCTCATCTTGAAGACGCCGACCGGGCGGACCTTGACGCCCACACCGGGGAAGGTCGGGAACTCGAGGAGGAGCAGCGCGTCCACGGGGTCGCCGTCGTCGGCCAGGGTCTTCTCGAAGAAGCCGTAGTCCGTCGGGTAGACGAACGAGGTGAAGAGCACGCGGTCCAGGTACACGCGACCGGTCTCGTGGTCGACCTCGTATTTGTTGCGGCTGCCCTTGGGGATCTCGACGACGACGTCGTACGCGGCCATGTGCACTCCTTGGTTCTTCCGGTGGTGGTCTGTCGGCCGTCGGGACGGCCCGGCTAACGTTACCGGGTGAACACTCCGCGCCCCCGGCTGGACCCCGCGGTCGCCGAGATCCGGCGGTCCGTCCGGTCCCTGCTCGAACGCGCCCGGGCCGACGGCACCGTCGCGTCCGGTGACCTCGTGCTCGTCGCCCTGAGCGGTGGCCCGGACTCGCTCGCGCTCGCGGCCGCCACCGCGTTCGAGGCGCCGAAGCAAGACCTCCGTGCCGGTGCCGTCGTCGTCGACCATGCGCTCCAGGCGGGGTCCGAGGCGGTGGCGGGACGGGCCTCCCGGCAGGCCGCCGAGCTGGGACTCGACCCGGTGACGGTCCGCCGGGTCACCGTCGGCTCCGACGGCGGTCCGGAGGGCGCCGCCCGCGAGGCCCGCCACGCGGCCCTCACCGAGGTCGCGGCCGCCACCGGGTCACCCCTCGTGCTCCTCGGGCACACGCTCGACGACCAGGCCGAGACGGTGCTGCTCGGCCTGCTGCGCGGCAGCGGACCGGACAGCCTGTCCGGGATGGAGCCGTTGACCGCCCGCGCCGCGGGGCCCACGTACGGACGTCCGCTCCTCGGGGTCCGGCGGCACGTGACCCGGCAGGCCTGCGCTGCGTCCGGCCTGGTGCCGTGGGACGACCCGCAGAACACCGACCCGACGTACGCCCGCGTGCGGGTGCGGACCGCGCTGATGCCCGTGCTCGAACGCGAGCTCGGGGCCGGCGTCCCGGAGGCGTTGGCGCGCACGGCCGACCAGCTCCGCGAGGACGCCGCGGCGCTCGACCACTTCGCCGAGGAGATGGCCGAGGACCTCGCCGAGCACTCCGAGGCGGGGATCTCGCTGTCCGTCCCCGAGCTGGCCGCGAACCCCCCGGCGCTCCGGCAGCGGCTGGTCCGGCTCGCGGTGGAGGGCGAGTTCGGGGTGACGCTGTCCCGGACGCAGACGCTCGAGGTGTGCCGGCTCGTGACCGACTGGCGTGGGCAGGGGCCGATCGACCTCCCCGGCGTCCGGGCCATCCGGTCCGGTGAGCGGGTGTCCTTCGGCGCCAGGGAGCCCCACCCGGGCGGTTAGGGTGGTGTGGTGGAACTCTCCGACGTGCAGGCAGACCTCTCCGAAGTGCTCTTCACCCCCGAGCAGATCGACGACAAGATCGCCGAGCTCGCCGCAGCGGTGGACCGTGACTACGCCGGGCGCGACCCGCTGCTCGTCGGCGTGCTGAAGGGCGCGGTCATGGTCATGGCCGACTTCTCCCGCCACCTCAAGATGCAGGCGCGGATGGACTGGATGGCCGTGTCCTCCTACGGCTCCGGCACGAAGTCGTCCGGCGTGGTGCGGATCCTCAAGGACCTCGACACCGACCTGCACGACCGTGACGTCATCATCGTCGAGGACATCATCGACTCCGGCCTGACGCTGTCCTGGCTGAAGCAGAACCTCGAGTCCCGCGGGGCCGCGAGCGTCGAGATCGTCGCGCTGCTCCGCAAGCCCGAGGCCGCCAAGGTCGAGGTCGACGTCAAGTACGCCGGGTTCGAGATCCCGGACGCCTTCGTCGTCGGGTTCGGTCTCGACTACGACGAGCGCTACCGCAACCTGCGCGGCATCGGCGTCCTCGCGCCGCACGTCTACTCCTGACAGGCGAGCGGGAGTTCGCCCGCAGAGGACACCCATTCTCGCCACAGAGTCACCGCCGTATGCTGACTCGCACGCACTTCAGGCAGAGAAAGGTGTCGGGCCGTCGGGCCCGGATCACATGGACTTCAAGCGCATCCTCCGCGGGCCGTACATCTGGATACTGGTCGCGCTCGTGGGGATCTTCATCGGATGGACGTTCATCGCCCAGTCCGGCACCCAGGAGATCTCCACGCAGAAGGGCCTCGAGCAGCTCTCGGACGGCAAGGTCTCGGCGGCCGTCATCAACTCCACGGAGCAGCGCGTCGACCTGACCCTCCGCGGCGAGGGCGGCACCGAGCAGTTCTACTACTCGACGCCCCGCGGGCCCGAGGTCGTCGAGGCGGTCTCGCAGGCCGACCTGCCGAAGGGCTACAACGACCACGTCCAGCAGTCGAACGTCCTCGTGTCGCTCCTGCTGACGCTGCTGCCGTTCCTGCTCATCGGCGCGTTGTTCTGGTTCCTGCTCTCGAGCGCCCAGGGGGGTGGCTCGAAGGTCATGCAGTTCGGCAAGTCCAAGGCCAAGATGAACAACAAGGAGAACCCGCAGGTGTCGTTCGCCGACGTCGCGGGCTCCGACGAGGCGATCGAGGAACTCCACGAGATCAAGGAGTTCCTCAAGGAGCCAGCGAAGTTCCAGGCCGTCGGCGCGAAGATCCCGAAGGGCGTGCTGCTGTACGGCCCTCCCGGTACCGGCAAGACCCTCCTCGCCCGCGCCGTCGCGGGAGAGGCCGGCGTGCCGTTCTACTCGATCTCCGGTTCGGACTTCGTCGAGATGTTCGTCGGTGTCGGTGCGAGCCGTGTCCGTGACCTGTTCGACCAGGCCAAGCAGAACTCGCCCGCCATCGTCTTCATCGACGAGATCGACGCCGTCGGTCGTCACCGCGGCGCCGGCATCGGCGGCGGCAACGACGAGCGCGAGCAGACGCTGAACCAGCTCCTCGTCGAGATGGACGGCTTCGACGGCAAGACGAACGTCATCCTCATCGCGGCGACGAACCGCCCCGACGTGCTCGACCCCGCGCTCCTCCGCCCGGGTCGCTTCGACCGGCAGATCGGCGTGGATGCGCCGGGCCTGCAGGGCCGCAAGCAGATCCTCGAGGTGCACGCGAAGGGCAAGCCGCTCGCCGCGAGCGTCGACCTCGAGTTGCTCGCCCGCAAGACGCCGGGCTTCACCGGCGCCGACCTGGCGAACGTCCTGAACGAGGCCGCGCTGCTCACCGCACGGTCGAACGCGCAGCTCATCGACAACCGCGCCCTCGACGAGGCCGTCGACCGCGTCATGGCCGGGCCGCAGCGCCGCACGCGCATCATGTCCGACCAGGAGCGCCTCATCACGGCGTACCACGAGGGTGGACACGCCCTCGCGGCCGCCGCGATGCGTCACACCGACCCGGTCACGAAGATCACGATCCTGCCGCGCGGCCGGGCACTCGGCTACACGATGGTCCTGCCGCTCGAGGACAAGTACTCGGTCACGCGCAACGAACTGCTCGACCAGCTCACCTACGCCATGGGTGGTCGCGTCGCCGAGGAGATCGTCTTCCACGACCCGACCACGGGCGCGTCGAACGACATCGAGAAGGCCACGGGCACCGCGCGCAAGATGGTCACCGAGTACGGCATGAGCCGTGCCGTCGGGTCTGTCAAGCTCGGCGCCGGGTCGACCGAGCCGTTCGTCGGCCGCGACATGAGCGGTGGCACCGGTCGCGACTACTCGGAGAACATCGCCGAGACCGTCGACGCGGAGACCCGCGCCCTGCTCGAGGCCGCGCACGACGAGGCCTACCAGGTGCTCAACGCCAACCGGGACATCCTCGACCGCCTCGCCGGCGAACTCCTCGAGAAGGAGACGCTCGACGCGCCGGAGCTCGTGGAGATCTTCAAGGACGTCCGCAAGCTGCCCGAGCGCCCGCAGTGGCTCTCGAGCGACAAGCGCCCGGTGAGCGACCTGCCCGCGATCGCGGTCCCGGGCAAGGCCGCCGCGACGGCCGAGGAGCCCGTCGGCATCGACGCCTCGAAGCCCCGTCGCCACCGCCCGTTCGGCAACCCCGGTATCGCCCCCGCGTAGGCCGGCATGACGGACCTGCCGACGAGACGGTCGCGTCGGCTCGCCGAGGTGAGTCGAGCGCGCGAAGCAGCAGCAGGACCGGCGACGGTCGCGATCGACCTCCGAGCACCCTCCCCGGTGCCGGAGGTCGTGACCGGCCGTCGCCGCGACCGCTCCACCGGAGACGCCACCCGTGTGATGGGCATCCTCAACGTGACGCCCGACTCGTTCAGCGACGGCGGCCTGCACCTGGCCGTCGACGCGGCGCTGGAGCACGCCCGGACCCTCGTCGCGACCGGTGCCGACATCGTCGACGTCGGCGGTGAGTCCACCCGGCCCGGGGCCGAGCGGGTCCCTGCCGAGGTCGAACAGCAGCGTGTACTGCCGGTCGTGCAGCAGCTCGTCGCCGAGGGCCTCGCGGTGAGCGTCGACACCATGAACGCCAGCACCGCTGAACGGGCGGTCGACCTCGGTGCCGTCATCGTCAACGACGTCTCGGGCGGACTCGCCGACCCGGACATGGTCCACGTCGTCGCGGACTCCGGCGTCGGCTACGTCGTCATGCACTGGCGCGGCCACAGCGACCGGATGCACCGGAACGCCGAGTACACGCACGCGGTCGAGGAGGTGCGGCGCGAGGTGGAGATGCGCGTCGCGGAGCTCATCGTCCTCGGCGTCCGCCAGGAGCAGGTCGTCATCGACCCGGGTCTCGGCTTCGCCAAGCAGGGGCGGCACAACTGGGAGATCCTGGCGGGTTACGACCGCTTCGCCTCGATCGGGCTCCCGGTGCTCGTCGCCGCGTCGCGGAAGCGGTTCCTCGACGGCGTGGGCAGTCCGGCCGGGGCGCCACCGGCCGAGCGCGACCTGGCCACGGCGGCGATCAGCCTGCTCGCGGCCGAACGCGGCGCATGGGGCGTCCGCGTGCACGACCCGGCGCCGACCCGCGCCGTACTCGACGTCTGGGACGCCTGGAGGGCAGCTCGATCATGAGGGACACCATCCGCCTCGTCGGGGTCCGCGCACGCGGCAACCACGGGGTCTTCGAGCACGAACGCGCCGACGGGCAGGACTTCGTCGTCGACGTCGCGGTCGAGGTCGACGCCACCGCGGCGGCCGACTCGGACGACCTCGCCGAGACCGTGCACTACGGGGTGCTCGCCGAGCAGGTCGTCGCCGAGATCGAACGCGACCCGGTCGACCTCATCGAGACCCTGGCCGAGCGCATCGCCGCGGCCGTCCTGACGCACCGGGCGGCCCTGGCGACCGAGGTCACCGTGCACAAGCCGCAGGCACCCATTCCGGTGCCGTTCACGGACGTGTCCGTCACGATCCGACGGGAGCGCACGAGCGATGCCGACGGGACCGAGGAAGAGGAATGACGCGCGTCGTCATCGCCCTCGGCGCCAACCTCGGTGACCGGGGGAGCACCCTCCGCGCCGCCGCGCGAGCGATCGCCGCGCTGCCCGGGGTCCGTCCGGTGGCGTCGAGCTCCGAGGTCGAGTCCGTCGCCGTGACCCTCGACGGCCCGGACGCGGCGAAGCCCCGCTACCGGAACGCGGTCGTGGTCGTCGACACCGACCTCGAGCCGGACGAGCTCCTCGACGCCCTGCACGGCATCGAGGACGAGCACGGCCGGACGCGGGAGGTCCGGTGGGGCGACCGGACGCTCGACCTCGACGTCATCGCCGTCGACGACCGGCACATCGACACCGCGACGCTCACCGTGCCGCACCCCCGGGCGCACGAGCGCGCGTTCGTCCTCGCGCCGTGGGCGGACGCCGACCCGGACGCCGTCCTGCCCGGGCGCGGACCCGTCGTGGCGCTGCTCGCAGCCCTCGGCGACGACACCGAGCGGGTCGACGAGCCGCGGCTGTTCGACGCGATCGCGCCGGCGGCGGGAGCCGCCTCGTGAAGCCGACGCGGGCCTCCACGCTGGTCAGCGTCGCGATCGTCGCCGCGGTCGCCGGGTTCGCCCTCGACACCGCCCTGACCGCACGGCAGTCCCCGACGCTCCTCATGTCGGTGCCCCTCGGCCTGACGCTCGCGTTCATCGGCATCGCGCTGCTGTTCATGGCCGCGCCGATCCGTCGGCAGACCCGGGGCCGCGCCGAGCGACGGGTCGACCCGATGTACGCGACCCGCGTGGTGTTCCTCGCGAAGGCCTCGAGCATCTGCGGTGCGCTGTTCGGCGCGTTCGCCCTCGGACTGCTCGTGTACCTCCTGACCCGGTCGGTCCTGCCTTCGCTAGGCTCGACCCTGCCGAACGCGGTGGCGTTCGGCGGCGGGATCGTGCTCACCGTGTGCGCCCTCGTCGCCGAGCGGATGTGCATCGCGCCGCCCCCGGACGAGGACGACCACGACGGGCGGGGCGCCACCACGGCCTGACCGGTGATGCCGGTCGACGAGGACCGATCCCCGCAGACCAGGAGACCCCGATGCCGCTCGAACGCCTCGACGAGACCGGACTGGGTCTGCACGACGTCACGTGGACCCGGGTCTCCGCGAAGCTGGTCTGGACCGACCTCGTCGGGACCGTCCTGGTCGGCGGTGTCGTCACGGCGGGGCTCGTGCTCCTCGGCGTCGCGAGCGGCGGCACGGGCGGCACGGCGGGCCTCGTCTGGTTCGTCCTCGGCGCCGTCGTCGCCGTCGTCACGCTCGTCACCGCCGTCCTCACCCCGCGCCGCATCCGGTCCATCGGGTACGCGCTGCGCGAGGACGACCTGGTGCTGCGTCGCGGGCTGATGTGGCAGCGCTTCACGGCCGTGCCCTACGGTCGGCTGCAGCTCGTCGACGTGAACCGGGGCCCGCTCGACCGGGCGCTCGGGATGAGTGAGCTGAAGTTCGTCACGGCGGCGGCGTCGTCGAACATCCGGATCCCGGGCATCCCCGCGAGCCAGGCCGACGAGCTGCGCGACCGGCTCGTCGAGCTCGCCGAGTCCCGTCGCGCGGGGCTGTAGGCCGTCGTGACGTTCCGACCCGAGGCCCCGATGCCCGCGCCGCCCCGCAAGGGCGACGCGGCAGCGGCTGCGCCCCTCACCGACGGCGAGTGGCACCGCCTGCACCCGCTCACCCCGCTGCTCAAGGGCGGCATCTTCCTGGTCGTCATCCTCGGCTACGTCCTCAACAACCTGCGCGACCAGATCGTCGAGGTGTTCATCCCGGGCGAGGGCGGCCCGCAGGAGGACGGGGACCCCGTCCGCTACGTCTACGAACACGGCGTGGTCGGCTGGGTGCTGCTCGGGATCGCGGTCCTGTTGCTCGTGCTCATCGGGCTGTTCCACCTGTCCTGGCGCATGCACGAGTTCCGCGTCACGGGCGAGATCGTCGAGGTGCGCTCGGGCGTCGTGTTCCGCACGCACCGCAAGGCCCGGCTCGACCGCATCCAGGGCATCAACATCTCGCGGCCGCTCATCCCGCGGCTGTTCGGCACCGCCAAGCTCGAGGTGGCGCAGGCCGGCAACGACGCCAACGTGCAGCTCGCGTACCTGGGGGCGAAGGCCGCGGACGACCTCCGGCAGCGCATCCTCGTCCTCGCCTCGGGCGCGAAGGACCCGGCACGCGACCCGCGGGCCGCTGCCGCTGCCGCCGGAGGCGCGTACGGGCGCGTGGGGGAGTTCCTGGCGCCCGAGCTCGACCCCGAGGCCGTGCACGCGACCCGGGTCGTGCGGGTGCACCCCGGACGGCTCATCGCGTCGATGCTGCTCTCCGGCACGACGGTCGTCATCCTGCTGCTCGTCGTGGCGATCATCGTGAGCATCAGCCTGACCGGGCAGTACTTCCTGCTCGTGTCGCTGTTCCCTGCGGTCATCGGCGCGGGCGGCTACTACGTCCGCAAGTTCTCGAAGTCGCTCCGGTACACGATCGCGGAGACCCGGGACGGCATCCGGATCGGCTTCGGGCTGTTCTCCACCTCGAACGAGACGCTGCCGCCCGGCCGCATCCACGCCGTGAGCGTCGCCCAGCCGCTGCTCTGGCGCCCCTTCGGCTGGTGGGACATCCGCATCAACCGGGCGACGAACGCCGGCAACGGCGCGACGACGAACCAGCAGGCCTCGTCGATCGTGCTGCCCGTCGGCACCGCGGCCGACGTCCGTCAGGTGCTCGAGATCATCCTGCCGGAGCTCGTCGGCGCGGCGGTCGTCGGACCGGCGGCGTCGATGGAGCGGTTGCGCGAGGGGTCGGCCGAAGCCGTGGGTGTCGTCGACGACAGCCTCACGACCACGGGCGACCAGGGCGGTTTCGTCCACTCGCCCCGTCGCGGTCGGTGGCTGCGCCCGTTCTCCGCGTCGCGCAACGGCTACCGCTTCGTGCCCGGAGCCGTGTTGCTCCGGCTCGGTGCCGTCTGGCGCTCGCTCGTCGTGGTCCCGCTGCCGCGCGTGCAGAGCGTCAAGGTGACGCAGGGACCGCTCGAGCGCGCGCTGCGCGTCGCGTCGGTGCACGTGCACACGGTCTCCGGTCCGGTGTCCGCCCGCGTCGGGGCGCTCGACGCCGGTGACGCGCAGCGGCTCTGGTCCGGCACGACCGAGCGCGCGGTCGAGGCGGCGGCCGCCGACACCTCGCACCGCTGGCGGGACGGCCAGGAGGCCCGCCCCACCGCCGACACGTCGGCGCACGGTCCCGAGGTGGCCGGATCGCACGCGCCCGGATCGCACGCGCCCGGGCCGCACGTGACCGAGCCGGACGGCGGAGGCCAGGCCGACGGCCGACCGGCGCCCGCGTGGCTGACGCAGGACGGGCCTCCCGGCTGGCACACCGTCCCGTGGCCGGGAGCCCTGCGATGAGGGCCGGGCGTCTCGGTGTCGGCATCATCGGCGCCGGACGGGTCGGCCCCGTGCTCGGAGCCGCCCTGGCGAACGCCGAGCACGCCGTCGTCGGCATCACCGCCGTCTCCGAAGCCGGACGCGACCGCGCCGAGGCGATGCTCCCCGGGGCGCCGGTGCTCGGCACGCCGGAGCTCGTCGAGCGCAGCGAACTCGTGCTCCTCGCCGTGCCGGACGACCAGCTCCCGTCGCTCGTGCAGGGCCTGGCGGACGCGGGCATCTGGCAGCCGGGTCAGCTCGTGGTGCACACCAGCCCGGACCACGGGGTCGACGTCCTCGCCCCGGCGATGCGCGCCGGGGCGATCCCGCTCGCGATCCACCCCGCGATGGCGTTCACCGGGACCAGCGTGGACCTCGCCCGGCTCCGGGACGCGTACTGCGCCGTGACCGCGCCGGCGCCGGTGCTCCCCATCGCGCAGGCCCTCGTCGTGGAGATGGGCGCCGAGCCGTTCGTCGTCGCCGAGCGGGACCGACCCGCGTACGCCGACGGGGTGCGCGCGGCGGTGAGCTTCTCGACGGCGATCATCGACCAGTCCGTCGGAGCGCTGGCGGGCATCGGCGTGGAGCACCCCGGGCGGGTGCTCGGCGCGCTCGTGCGCTCGGCCGTCGACAACGCGCTGACCGCGGCCGACGGGCAGTCGACGCTCTGAAGGACGGCGGGGGGAGTGCAGCCGGGCGGGTAGCATCGACGCGATCCCCCACGACCTCCGGAGCCGCACCAGCATGACCGACGAGACCGCCCCCGCACGCACCGACACCGCGGCCGAGACCGCGGTCGCCGACGCCGCCGCACTGGCCGAGCAGGAGACGAGCGAGCAGCGTCAGGTCCGACTCGACAAGCGCGCGCGACTCCTGGCGTCCGGAGTCGACGCCTACCCGGCCGAGCTGCCGATCACGACGACGATCCCGGCCGTCCGCGAGCAGTACGCGCACCTGGAGACCGGCGAGGAGACCCAGGACGTGGTCGGCGTCGCCGGGCGCGTCGTGTTCTCCCGGAACACCGGCAAGCTCTGCTTCGCCACACTGCAGGCGGGTGACGGCTCCCGCATCCAGGCGATGGTCTCCCTGGCCGAGGTCGGCGACGAGTCGCTGGCCCGCTGGAAGGAGTTCGTCGACCTCGGGGACCACGTGTTCGTGCACGGCCGGGTCATCTCCTCGCGTCGTGGCGAGCTGAGCATCATGGTCGACGAGTGGGCGATCGCGGCGAAGGCGATCCTGCCGCTGCCGAACCTGCACAACGAGCTGAACGAGGAGACCCGGGTCCGACAGCGGTACCTCGACCTCATCGTGCGCGAGGACGCGCGGAAGACCGTGCGGGCCCGCGCCGCCGTGATGTCGTCGCTCCGCCAGACCTTCACGTCGCACGAGTACCTCGAGGTCGAGACCCCGATGCTGCAGACCCAGCACGGCGGCGCCTCGGCCCGACCCTTCGTCACGCACTCGAACGCCTTCGACACCCAGCTGTTCCTGCGCATCGCGCCCGAGCTGTTCCTCAAGCGCGCGGTCGTCGGCGGCATCGACCGGGTGTTCGAGATCAACCGCAACTTCCGGAACGAGGGCGCCGACTCGTCGCACTCGCCCGAGTTCGCGATGGTCGAGGCGTACCAGGCGTACGGCGACTACGAGCAGATGGCCGACCTGACCCAGGAGCTCGTGCAGAACGCCGCTCGTGCCGTCACCGGCGGACCGCTCGTCGTGACGCTGCCCGACGGCACCGAGTACGATCTCGGTGGCGAGTGGGCGCGCATGGACATGTACGGCTCGCTGTCCGAGGCCGCCGGTCGGGAGATCACCCCGGAGACCCCGCTGTCCGAGCTGCAGGCGCTCGCCGAGGCCGAGGGCGTCGAGGTCGCGCACGCCACCCACGGCAAGTACGTCGAGGAGCTCTGGGAGCACTTCAACTCGGACGCGCTGTACGCGCCGACCTTCGTGATGAACTTCCCGGTCGACACCTCGCCGCTGACCCGACAGCACCGGACCCGTCCGGGTGTCGTCGAGAAGTGGGACCTCTACGTCCGCGGGTTCGAACTCGCGACGGCCTACTCCGAGCTCGTCGACCCGGTCGTGCAGCGGGAGCGCTTCGTCGAGCAGGCCCGACTGGCCGCGGGCGGTGACCCGGAGGCGATGCGCGTCGACGAGGAGTTCCTCCGTGCGCTCGAGCATGCGATGCCGCCGTCGGGTGGCATGGGCATGGGTGTCGACCGGCTGCTCATGGCCGTCACCGGCCTCGGCATCCGCGAGACCATCCTCTTCCCGCTGGTGAAGTAGGCCCGACCCCGCGGAGGAGGCCCGGTCTGCGTCGGACGCAGGCCGGACCTCCCGACCGGGCGGGGTACCATGAACGCGTGCCGAATGGACTCGTGAGTGGGATCGTCTTCGCCCTGACCCCGACCGTCCTGCTCGGGCTCATCTTCTGGTTCATCATGCGTGCGATCATCCGCGCCGACCGCACCGAGCGCACCGCCTACGCGAAGATCGAGGCGGAGGAGCGCGCCCGCTTCGAGCGCGAGCGCGGCACCGCCTCCGCGGCCCCCACGAGCGCCGAGTAGTCGGGCCAGCGGCGAGTAGTCGGGCGAGCGCCGAGTAGCCGGGCGAGCGCCGGGCGACCCGGCCGGCGCCGACGAGTCCGGACCGCTCTCCCGCTGCACCGTCCGCGCGGCACCGTCCGGTGTCCTGCCGGTCACCCGTCGTTCACGCCGTCGTCGCCGTGCCGTGTGAGCATCGTCGGCATGTCCATCCTGCAGCCCTCCACAGCCCGCAGCCTCGTCGGCGACATCGAGAGCGAGTACGACGAGTTCGACCGCGACGCCGACCACGAGGTCTCGAAGGCCAGGGACGGGTGGCTCGAACCGTCCTGGTGACACCGCCGCGACATCCTCTTCGGGGTACGTCGACCGGATCCCCCGATCCGGCACGACGTACCCCGTTCCCGTTGTCCGGATGGCGTTGCACCCCGGGGTACAGGTGTCCCCCTCCACGCTCAGCGGGAGTTGCACCCGTGTGATTCCGCGCCGATCCGCGTCCTGGCGGCGATCGACGGCGAGCACGCAGGGCAGGGGCGGAGTACCGCCCGGTTGTCCCCCGGTCGTGAACCACGGAGATCCCTGGGAATCGATCCAGCGGGTTTGTGGGGTACAGCCCCTGACCGCCAAACTCGGTCTCAGCCCACGAAGGACCATCCGTCACAGGCAGGGAGAGTCACCATGGCGATCGCAACGGCCGCACCCAGCACCACCTCGCGCCGCACCAAGAAGGCAGCGACCAAGACCACCTCCGCCGAGGTCACCACCCTCGACACCGTCGCCGAGGTCGAGGCCGACGAGCAGCTCGCCGGCGTCCGCGGCGCATCCGTCGACCAGGTCGGCGACTACCTCCGTCACATCGGCCGGCTCGCCCTCCTCACCGCCGAGGAAGAGGCGGACATCGCCCGCCGCATCGAGGTCGGCCTGTTCGCCGAGGAGAAGCTGCACAACGAGCCGGGCCTCGAGAAGTCCCTCGAGCGTGAGCTGCGCTGGCTCGTCCGCGACGGTGAGCGCGCCAAGGAGCGGATGATCACCTCGAACCTCCGCCTGGTCGTGAGCATCGCGAAGCGCTACTCGCAGCGCGGCCTGCCGTTCATGGACGTCATCCAGGAGGGCAACCTCGGGCTGGTCCGTGCGGTCGAGAAGTTCGACTTCACGCAGGGCTACAAGTTCTCGACCTACGCCACCTGGTGGATCCGCCAGGCGATCTCGCGTGGTCTCGCCGACAAGGCACGCACGATCCGCATCCCGGTGCACACGGTCGAGCTGATCAACAAGATCTCGCGCACCGAGCGCGACCTGACCGTCGACCTCGGCCGCGCGCCGATGCCCGACGAGGTCGCCGCCGAGCTGAGCATGAGCGTCGAGGAACTCGTCGACCTCAAGGGCCGCTCGCACGAGCCGGTCTCGATCCACACCGTCGTCGGCGACTCCGACGACAGCGAACTCGGTGACTTCATCGAGGACGAGGACGCCGCGAGCCCGAACGAGCTCACCGAGACGACGCTCCTGCACCGCGACATCCGCTCCATCGTCGCCGAGCTGCCGAGCGACGAGGCCAACGTCATCCGCATGCGCTACGGCCTGGACGACGACAAGCCGATGACGCTCGACGAGATCTCGAAGATCGTGCACACGACCCGTCAGGCCGTGAGCCGTGTCGAGTCGCGCGCCAAGCTGCGCCTGTTCGCCAAGGCGGTCTCGCAGGACATGCAGCTGTACCTGACCGAGTAGGTCAGCAGACTCCGGTCGGCCCGTACGGGTCGGCCAGGGGATCCGGGTCGGTCCGTGGGAAGACGATCCGTGGGGTGATGGGATGAGGCCCGTCCGGTGCGAACCGGACGGGCCTTCCGTCGTCCCCGGGACGCGCGACGGGGACGCGCCGGGGACGGGCCGGGAGGCGCGGACCGCGTCAGTCCTCGGTCTCGCGTCGCAGCTTCTGCCGCAGGTCGTGCGGGATGAGCTCGATGAGCTGGTCCGGCCGCAGCGGCAGGTCCAGGAGGCCGAGCTTGAGCCGTCCGGTCCGACCGTGCCGTTCCGCGTCGAGCCGCACCACGCTGCCGGCGTCCTTGCGCAGCCGCACCTCGAGCTGCGCGCCGGTCGCGACCTCGCCGACGACCAACCCGTCGACCTCGAGCGCCGCGCTGCGGGTGCCCTCCGCGATGTCGAACCGGTAGCGCTCACGGGCGGCGAGCACCACCGAGCGGTCGATCCCCGCCATCGGGGCCACCGGCGTGACGACGGACCCCGACAGTGCGGGGGACAGGACCGGGCCGCCCGCAGCGTAATTGTAGGCGGTGGACCCGGCGGGCGTCGCCGCGACGACGGCGTCCGCGCGGTAGTACCCGTACATGAGCCCGCCGACGCTGAGGTCCGCGGACACCTGGCCGGCACCGGGGCGGCGGACGATCGTGATGTCGTTGAACGCCAGGTAGTCGGTCCGGGCACCACCCCAGGAGAGTCGGGCCTCGAGGGCGTGGTGCGGTTCGAGCTGGTACTGCCCGGCCGAGAGCCGTTCGAGCGCGGCCTCGAGCTCGGGCGGCTCGATCTCCACCAGGAACCCGACGTTGCCGTAGTTCACGCCGAGCACCGGCACGGGCCGACGGGCGACGAGCCGCATCGCGCCGAGCATCGTGCCGTCCCCACCGAGCGCGACGACGAGGTCGACCCGGTCGGTGAACTCGTCGTCGTCCACGACGTCGATGTCGCTCCGGAGCCGAGCGGCGTCGATGCTCCGCGCCATGAGCCGGCCCGCGCCGGACGCGTTCCAGCGGTCCAGGATGTCGACGGACTCCTGGACGTTCTTCGACGGGTGGACGACGAGGCCGACGACGGGCTGCTCCATGGTGCGGATCGTACCCGGCGGCGGTCCGGAATCGTCGGGCGGGCCTGCCTGCGGGACCCGTCCGCGGGAGCCGGGGCGGGCCTCCCGGCAGGGCCGGTGCGCCGCACGCACCGAGGTCACGCCCACGGCGAACAGGGGCAGCCCTGACGGGGAGCGCTGGTTAGTCTCGATGTACGTGACCGGACTCACACGAGTCCGGCTGTCGGCCCCCGTCCCAGCGGGGCCAAGGGAGAGCACATGTTCGAGAGATTCACCGACCGGGCCCGTCGTGTTGTCGTCCTCGCTCAAGAAGAAGCGAAGATGCTCAACCACAACTACATCGGTACGGAGCACATCCTCCTCGGCCTCATCCACGAGGGCGAGGGCGTCGCCGCCAAGGCGCTGGAGTCGCTCGGTATCTCGCTCGACGCCGTGCGCGAGCAGGTGCAGGACATCATCGGGCAGGGCCAGCAGCAGCCGACCGGGCACATCCCGTTCACGCCGCGCGCCAAGAAGGTCCTCGAGCTGTCCCTGCGCGAGGCGCTGCAGCTCGGCCACAACTACATCGGGACCGAGCACATCCTGCTCGGCCTCATCCGCGAGGGCGAGGGTGTCGCCGCCCAGGTCCTCGTCAAGCTCGGCGCCGACCTGAACCGGGTCCGCCAGCAGGTCATCCAGCTCCTGTCCGGCTACCAGGGCAAGGAAGCGGTCGCCGTCGGCGGCGAGCAGCAGCAGAACGGCCAGCAGCAGGGTTCGCAGGTCCTCGACCAGTTCGGTCGGAACCTCACCCAGGCGGCGCGCGACGGCAAGCTCGACCCCGTCATCGGGCGCGAGAAGGAGATGGAGCGGGTCATGCAGATCCTCTCCCGCCGCTCCAAGAACAACCCCGTCCTGATCGGCGAGCCCGGTGTCGGCAAGACCGCCGTCGTCGAGGGCCTCGCCCAGGCGATCGTCAAGGGCGACGTGCCCGAGACGCTGAAGGACAAGCAGCTCTACTCGCTCGACCTCGGGTCGCTCATCGCCGGGTCCCGCTACCGCGGTGACTTCGAGGAGCGCCTGAAGAAGGTCACGAAGGAGATCCGCACCCGCGGCGACATCATCGTCTTCATCGACGAGATCCACACCCTCGTGGGTGCCGGTGCCGCCGAGGGCGCGATCGACGCCGCGTCGATCCTCAAGCCGCTCCTCGCCCGCGGTGAGCTCCAGACCATCGGTGCCACCACGCTCGACGAGTACCGCAAGCACTTCGAGAAGGACGCCGCACTCGAGCGCCGCTTCCAGTCGGTGCAGGTCAACGAGCCGTCGCTGCCGCACACGATCAACATCCTCAAGGGCCTCCGCGACAAGTACGAGGCGTTCCACAAGGTGTCCATCACCGACGGGGCGATCGTCTCCGCGGCGAACCTGGCGGACCGCTACGTGCAGGACCGCTTCCTGCCGGACAAGGCCATCGACCTGATCGACGAGGCCGGCGCCCGCCTGCGCCTGTCGATCCTGTCGGCACCGCCGGAGCTCCGCGAGTTCGACGAGAAGATCTCGACGGTCCGCGGCCAGAAGGAAGCCGCCATCGAGGAGCAGGACTTCGAGAAGGCCGCGAGCCTGCGCGACGAGGAGAAGAAGCTCCTCGGCGAGCGTCTCCGCCTCGAGAAGCAGTGGCGTGCGGGTGACGTCGCCGCGTCCGGCACCGTCGACGAGGGCATCATCGCCGAGGTCCTGGCGCAGGCCACGGGCATCCCGGTGTTCAAGCTCACCGAAGAGGAGACCTCGCGTCTCGTCTTCATGGAGAAGGCACTGCACCAGCGCGTCATCGGTCAGGAGGAGGCCATCTCGGCACTCTCCAAGACCATCCGCCGCACCCGTGCCGGCCTGAAGGACCCGAACCGCCCCTCGGGCTCGTTCATCTTCGCCGGCCCCACGGGCGTCGGGAAGACCGAGCTCGCCAAGGCGCTCGCGGAGTTCCTGTTCGACGACGAGGGCGCGCTCATCTCCCTCGACATGTCGGAGTTCGGCGAGAAGCACACCGTCTCGCGCCTGTTCGGTGCCCCTCCCGGGTTCGTCGGGTTCGAGGAGGGCGGCCAGCTCACCGAGAAGGTGCGCCGCAAGCCGTTCTCCGTGGTCCTGTTCGACGAGATCGAGAAGGCCCACCCGGACATCTTCAACTCGCTGCTGCAGGTCCTCGAAGAGGGTCGCCTGACCGACGGTCAGGGCCGCGTGGTCGACTTCAAGAACACCGTCATCATCATGACCACGAACCTCGGTTCGCAGGGCATCGCCGGTGGTCCGGTGGGCTTCCAGGTCGAGGGTGACTCGGCCGTCGGCTACGACCGCATGCGCTCGAAGGTGAACGAGGAGCTCAAGAAGCACTTCAAGCCCGAGTTCCTGAACCGCGTCGACGACACGATCGTGTTCCCGCAGCTCTCGCAGTCCGAGCTGCTGCAGATCGTGGACCTGTTCGTGAAGCGCCTGTCGGACCGTCTGCTCGACCGCGACATGACCGTCGAGCTGTCGCTGTCGGCCAAGGAGCAGCTCATCAAGGTCGGGTTCGACCCCGCCCTCGGTGCACGACCGCTGCGCCGCGCGATGCAGCACGAGGTCGAGGACCAGCTGTCCGAGCACATCCTGCAGGGTGAGCTCACCGCTGGTGACCACGTGAAGGTCGACTTCGCGGACGGTGCGTTCCAGTTCGAGACCGGGCGTCAGCCGGGTCGCGAAGAGGTCCTCGCCGGCGCCCCCTCGCTCGAGAAGGCGCCCGAGGCGCCGACCGGCGAGGTCGAGGGCTAGTCAGCCCAGGCACGCCACAGACGGGAGGCCCGGTACCAGCTGGTACCGGGCCTCCCGTCCGTGTGGGAGCAGAGCGGACATGACAGGAGGCGCGGTACCGAGCGGTACCGCGCCTCCTGTCAGCGCTGCGGGTGTGTCCTACGCCTGGACGTCACCGCGCCAGCCGTCGGCCGTGGGGGCCGCCTCGACGCGCTCCTTGTAGTTCTGCAGGTCCTTCTTGACGGCGTGACCGCCGACGCCGACCGCGGAGCCGAGCTTCTCGAGGATGCCCGAGGGCTCCCAGTCGATCTGCACGGTGACGCGGGTCTCAGCGTCCGAGAGCTTGTGGAAGGTGACGACACCGGCGTGCTCGGTCTCGCCGTCCTTGACGGTCCACGCGACGCGCTCGTCCGGGTGCTGCTCGGAGATGACGGCGCGGAACGAACGCTCCTGGCCGGCGACCTTGACGGTCCAGTCGGTGGTGGTGTCGTCGACCTGGACGATCTTCTCGACCTCGTCCAGGAACGTGGGGAACTCCTCGAAGCGGGTCCACTGGTCGTAGGCCGCACGCACGGGGACGTTGACGTCGACGGTCTCGATGATCTGGGGCATTGGTGCTCCTCCTGCTCGTCGTACTGGTGTACCTGGGACGGTAGGCCGGTGCGGCTGTGGGACGTCCCGGTGTGTGTCCCCCGATGACGCGGCCCGATCGTCGCCCGCGCCGTAGGCTGTGGCGGATGACTGAGCACGGACGGCATGCGTTCTCCGAACGGGACGAGCACGGGATCCTGGTGCGCCCCGCCCTGGCGTCCGACGTCCCGCACATCCAGCGGCTCATCGCGCCGTACGTCGACCGGCGGATCCTGCTCGGCAAGGAGAACGTCGTCCTGTACGGCTCGATCCAGCAGTTCCGGATCGCCGAGGGACCGGACGGCGTGCCGATCGGCTGCGGTGCCCTCGCGGTGTTCTGGGACGACATCGCCGAGGTCCGCACACTCGCGCTCGACCAGGACTGGATCCACAAGCGGGTCGGCCATCGCATGCTCGAAGCGCTCGAACACGACGCCCGGGAGCTCGGCATCGCGCGGATCTTCTGTCTGACCTTCGAGGTCGACTTCTTCGCGAAGCACGGGTACCTCGAGATCGGCGAGACCGTCGTCCCGCCCGAGGTGTACGCCGAACTCGTCCGCTCGTCGGACGAGGGGGTCGCGGAGTTCCTCGACCTGGCCCGGGTCAAGCCGAACACCCTCGGCAACACCCGCATGCTGAAGATCCTCTGACGGCTCCGTCCCTGCCTCGGCGGGGGTCCCCGACACGTGCCGTGCAGGTGTCTACCCTGTGCGCATGTCGTCGATCCGCCACCCCGTCGGTCCCGAGCGCCCCGGGGTCTACTGGCGCCGCCGCGCCCTCGTGCTCGGGGTGGTCCTGCTCGTCGTGGTCGTCGTCGTCCTCATCGTCGTCGGACGGGGGAACGGCGCTCCCGGTGCGGGGCCGACCGCATCCCCGTCCGCGTCGTCCGCCGCCCCTGGCGCGGGCGTGACGCCGGCCGCTGGAGCGCCGTCCGCCCCGTCGTCGTCGTCGGCTCCGGCGTCGTCCGCTCCGGCGTCGTCCGCTCCGGCGTCGTCCGCTCCGGCGCGGAAGGACGGAGCGGCGTGCGCCGAGGACCAGATCACGCTGACGCCCGTCGTCGACGAGCGCGTCTACGCGGCCACCGACGACCCGCAGATCGCCATGACCATCGAGAACACCGGGTCGAACTCCTGCCACATGGACCTCGGGTCGGCGCAGCAGGTGCTCACCATCACGTCCGGTACCGAGCAGTACTGGACGTCGAAGGACTGCCAGACCGGCGGGACGAACCAGGACGTCACGCTCAAGGCGGGTCAGGAGCTCACGACGCCGGCGATCACCTGGGACCGCACCCGGTCGTCGGCCACGACGTGCGACGCCGCACGGGCAGCCGTGCCGGCGGGCGGGGCCAGCTACCACCTGCAGGTCGCGGTGGGGGAGATCGAGTCGGCGGAGTCGGTGCAGTTCGTGCTGGAGTGACGCAGCCGGTCGTCGCACGCTGGTGGGTGCCGGGCGTCGGTGGGACGACGAAGCGCCGGGCGTCGGTGGGACGACGAAGCGCCGGGCCGGAGGATTGCTCCTCCGACCCGGCGCTCACGATGACCGAGGTCAGCCGATGACGGTGATGTTCTCCGCCTGCGGGCCCTTGCGGCCTTCGGTGATCTCGAATTCGACCTTCTGGTTCTCCTCGAGCGACTTGTAGCCGTTGCCACCGATCGCGGAGAAGTGGGCGAAGACGTCAGCGCTGCCGTCGTCCGGCGCAATGAAGCCGAAGCCCTTTTCGTTGTTGAACCACTTGACAGTTCCAGTTGCCATTTCGGCGTTCCTTACTTTCTTACGTGCGCGGCGAGAGAATTCCACCACCGCGGGTTTCGACGACGTTGCCATCGAGTTGTGTGCGGCACCCGGCATCGAGCGGGGCGACGGAGATCAGAGGTTCAGTGCAATCGGTAGGCACTGACCATCGGGCAGGTGAACGGGTCGCGCGCTGCGAGACCGACCCGGTTGAGGTACCGGACGACGATCCCGTAGGAGCGGAAGATCGTGGTCTCCGTGTACGGGACCCCGTGCTGTTCGCAGTGCTCACGCACGAGGGCCTTCGCACGACGCAGGTTGGGCCGCGCCATGCTCGGGAACAGGTGGTGCTCCGCCTGGTGGTTGAGGCCACCGAGCAGGTGGTCCACCCACACGCCACCAGTGATGTTACGGGAAGTCCGGACCTGGCGCGAGAAGAAATCGATCTTGGCACCTTCGGCTATGACCGGCATGCCCTTGTGGTTGGGTGCGAACGACCCGCCCATCATCACGCCGAAGACCGCCATCTGGACGCCGAGGAAGGCGAACCCGATGCCGAGCGGCATCACGGCGAACACGAACCAGGCCAGCAGGGCGAAGCGCGCGAGGAGCAGGACGGCCTCGAACCGGCGCTCCTGCGGAGTGCCCTTCGCGGCCTTGCCGGTGACGACGGCGCGGATCGAGAGCCAGTGCAGGTTGGCGCCCTCGAGGGTCAGGAGCGGGAAGAACGCCCAGCCCTGGACCATCGCGAGGCGGCGGAGGAGTCCGCGACGCTCGACGGCGTCCTCCTCGATGAACACGACGCCGTCGGGCGCGATGTCCGGGTCTTTGCCGATGGTGTTCGGGTTGCCGTGGTGGCGGTTGTGCTTGTTCATCCACCACGAGTAGGACAGGCCGACGACGAAGACGCCGAGCCAGCGGCCCGCGTGGTCGTTCCACTTGCGCGAGGCGAAGATCTGGCGGTGCGCGGCCTCGTGCGAGAGGAACGCGAACTGCGTGAAGAGGACACCGAGCACCGCGGCCGGGATGAGCTGGAACCAGGAGGCCCCGAGCATGGCGGACACGACGAAGGTCGCGGCGGTGAGGACGGTCAGGACACTGAAGACGGCCCAGTAGAAGCCGACACGGCGTTCCAGCAGGCCTTCGGTGCGGACCCGCTCGAGCAGGTCCTTGTACGTCGACGTCGGTGTCGGCGCTCCCGGGGTCCGGGCGGTGGTCGGTCGGTAGAGGGTGGGCGATGGTGCCGGCATGGAAGCTGCTTCCCCATCAGGAACAGCCCTTCGGCCGTACAACGAGAGTTCCCGCGATTGCGATTGGTCCGAAGGTAGTGGCGTTGGCTGAGTTCTCACTCCAAGGGTCGGCCTGAGTGCGCCTACAGGATCATCGCAGGCTGGCCTTCGGACTCCCCGCGTAGCGTCACGGCCATCGACGAAGGGCTGGGCCATGAAGTACCTCATCTACGGGGTCGCCTCGGTCATGACGAGCGACGAGGCGGCGTACGCCGTGCTCGACTACGCGACGGCGCTCGCCCAGTCCGGGCTCGCGGACCGGGTGGACGTGCCGTCGGTCGACGACTACGGCATGGCGGCCACGTCGAGCTTCGTGCTCGCGCCGGCGATCGGCGTCCTGGTGCAGTCCGCGCCGGACGACGAGCTCGCCCCCGAGACCGATGCTTTCACAGCCGACCTCCGGTGCCGCACGCATGCCGTCCAGGCGGGACGCGCCTCCTGAGCGGATGCCCCGCGCGCAGCGTCCGGCTGCTTGACTAGGGGCGATGGCACAGAAGGAACAGCGCTTCCGGAGCGAACAGCTCGAGGAGGCCCTCGCGAAGCAGGACGTCGCCGCGGTGGCGTACGCCCTGCGCAACGACATCGTGATCGTCCCGCGGCTCGTCACCGGGAAGAAGGACATGCAGGTCCGGGTGTTCGGCCGGGAAGGGTCGGACAAGCGCATCCTGCTGCTGTTCTCGTCGGCGGACGCCTACACCGCGATGGTGCCGGGGGAGAAGCTCCGGCAGGTCATGGTCTACGACGCCGAACGGCTCGAGGAGTTCCTGGCCGCGCACCTCGACTCCCTGGAGGGCGTGTTCTTCGACATCGCCGGCCCGCACACCATGCAGGCCGAACCCGCCGACCTGCTCGCGGCACTGCGCGCGTAACGACCGGTCCCGTACCGGACCGGGTCCATCCGGATAGCGTCGGTCCATGGGATCGATCGTGCCCGGCGTCATCGCCTTCGCCCTCGGCACCGTGCTCGCCGTCGCCGGGTTGGTCCCGTGGGCCGCGCGCGAGTACCGGCGACACGGGAAGCTCGGCGTCCGACGCGGCCTGCTCGCGTTCGGGACGCTCGTCTACGCGCTCGCGCTCGTGACCTACACGCTCCTCCCGCTGCCCGATGACGTCGCCGCCGTCTGCCGTGCCGCCGCCCGGCCGCAGCTGCAGCCGTTCGCCTTCGTGGGCGACATCGTCCGCGAAGGCGGCATCACCGGCCCGCGGTCGTTGCTCGGCAACCCCGCCGTGGCGCAGGTGCTCCTCAACGTGCTGCTGTTCGTCCCGCTCGGTGCGCTCGTCCGGCACGCGGTGCTCCGCCGCCGACTCGTCGCGGGCCTCCTCGTCGGCGGTGCCGCGGGCTTCGTACTGTCGCTGCTCATCGAGTTCACGCAGCTCACCGGCGACTGGTTCCTGTACCCGTGCGCCTACCGTTTGTTCGACGTCGACGACCTCATCGCGAACACCGCGGGCGCCCTGCTCGGCACGCTCTTCGCACCCGTCGTCGGCTTGCTCGCCGGATCGGCGCGGACGACGGAGGAGGCCCGGGTGCCGCGACCGGTCACGGTCGGCCGGCGGTTCTTCGGCATCCTCGCCGACGTCCTGGCCATCTGGTTCACGACGGGCCTGCTCACGTCGGTCACCTCGGTCGGCCTCGCGCTGCTCGGGGTGCCGGACGGCGGGCCGCTCGCCGTCGGTCTCGGCATCGTCGCCGCCGTCACCGCGCCCGCGCTGCAGCTCGTCATCGTCCTGGTGTCGGGGCGGACCTTCGGTGAGCACGTCGTGCGGCTCCGGCCGGTGCCCGTCCCGGGAGGCGCGGCTCGGCTGGTGCGGTGGGCGCTCGGCTCCGGCGGGTGGTCGGCGCTCACCGCCAGCGGGCTGCCGTTCTCCGGCTTGATCGCGTTCACGCTCGCGGTGGCAGCGGTCATCGGCGTGTGGACGACGCGGGACCGGCGTGGGTTCGCCTCCGCCGTCGCGGGCACCGGGATCGAGGACGACGTGGACACCGAGGTGCCCGCCGCCGAAGTGGTCGCCGGCGACCAGCGACCGTGACGGCGTCGGTCCTCTCGCGCGGTCAGAAGACGGCGTCGAGCTCGCGTTCCCGCGGGGACTTCGTCATCGAGAACGCGACCCGCAGGGCTTCCCGGAGGTGTTCCGCGTCGGCTCCGAGGACCGTCGTGAAGCCGAGTCGTCCCGCCTCCGCCACGCGCTGTTTCGCGCCGGTCGCCGTCCGGATCTCGCCGGCGAGGCTGATCTCGCCGACGGCAGCGAGCGTGTGCGGGTACGGGCGGTCACGGGCCGCACTCGCGAGCGCCAACACGATGGCGAGGTCGGCGCCGGGTTCGGTGAGCTTCATGCCGCCGACGGTCGAGACGTAGACGTCGGCGTCCGAGAGCTTGATGCCGGCTCGTCGTTCCAGCACCGCGAGGAGCATCGCCACACGGGAGGCGTCCACCCCGTTCACGACGCGACGCGGCTGCGGTGCCGAACTGGGCACCACGAGGGCCTGGATCTCGACCGGCAGTGCCCGCCGTCCTTCCATCGCCACCGTGATGCACGTGCCGGACACCGGGGCGCCGTTGCGGGACATGAAGAGGCCGCTCGGGTCGGGTACCTCGTGGATGCCGTCGCCCGCCATGTCGAAGCAGCCGACCTCGTCCGTCGGTCCGAAGCGGTTCTTCAGAGCCCGGACGATCCGGAGTGCGGTCTGGCGGTCACCCTCGAACTGGCACACCACGTCGACGAGGTGTTCGAGCAGACGGGGTCCGGCGATCGTGCCGTCCTTCGTGACGTGACCGACGATGAGGACCGGGAGCGCCGCCTGCTTCGCCACCCGGATGAGCGTGGAGGCCACCTCCCGCACCTGCGACGTCCCACCGGCGATGCCGTCGACGGACGCGGACGAGATCGTCTGCACAGAGTCGGCGATGAGCAGGTCCGGCTGCACCTGTTCGATCTGACCGAGGATGACGCCGAGGTCGACCTCGCTCGCGAGGAACAGTTCGTCGTGCATCGCGCCGGTGCGCTCCGCGCGGAGGCGCACCTGGTCGACGGACTCCTCCGCACTGACGTAGAGGACGCGTTTGCCCATCGAGGCCGCACGGGACGCGACCTCGAGCAGGAGCGTGGACTTGCCGACCCCGGGCTCGCCGCTCAACAGGACCGCGGCCCCGGGGACGATCCCGCCGCCGAGCACGCGGTCGAACTCGCCGATGCCGGTCTGCCAGCGCTGCACGGCACCGCCGCGGGCCTCCGTGATCGGCCGGGCGATGCGGTTGCCGGTGACGGCGATCGACGCCGTCCCACGGGTGCTGGCGGTCGCCGCCGAGGCGTCCTCGACCGTCCCCCACGACTGGCACTCGCCACAGCGACCGACCCACTTGATGCTGGTCCACCCGCACTCCGTGCAGCGGAACGAGGACTGGGGACGAGCCATGGGACGAGGTTAGGCGGCTCCGCCGACATCGGTGCGGTCGGCTCGGCCGACATCGGTCCGGTCGGCTCGGCCGCCATCGGTCGGTTCGTCGGCTCGGGCGTCGGCGCCCTCGGCATCGCGGTCGCCGCTGGTGTGCGGACCCGGCAGCGGGACCGAGCCGGTGGCACGCTGACGCAGGCGGTCGAGTGGATTCGGTCGGTTCGCCGTGTCGAGCGCCGCGGCGTCGTCGGTGTCCTGCTCTGCACGGGCGTGCGCGACGTCGCCGGCCTGACTCCCGAGCTCCTCGGCTTCCCGCGCGGAGAGGTACCGACGGATGGCGGCCACTGTGTCCACCCGTGCGTCGACCGCCGGTTCGAAGGCGCTCGCCCAGATCTCGTACCCGCGGTCGTTCGGGTGGAACAGGTCGCCGTACGTGTTGAAGAAGGTGCGCCGGATGCCGACACGCTTCGTGATCGCGTGCAGCGGTGCCACGGTCAGACCGAGCTCACCCGCGACCCGGTGGATGATCTCGTTCGCGACCGCGACCTTGCGCTCCCGGTCCGGCACGAACATGCACGGGAGTTCCCCGACGATCGCGTGCGACGGCACGGCTCCGTAGATCGCCCGGATGTTGCGCTCGAACTTGTCCGGGTGGAAGCCCGCGATGTCGTTGGCGCCGATGGACACCGTGCAGACGTCCGGGGTGAACTGGTGCAGTTTCGGGAGCTGGTGCTGCTTGGCCCCCCAGGTCGTCGCACCGGACACGCTGAGGTTCACGACCCGCACCGTCATCCGCGAACGGTGTCGGATGCGACGAGCGAGCAGCCCGACGTACCCGCGACCCGGGGCCGTCGCGCCGACCCCCTGCGCCGCGGAGTCGCCGATCGCCACGTAGGTGAGCTGGCCGTCGTGGTGCAGGCGTTCGCGCCACCAGTCGGCGTGCACGGGGAGCATGTCGACGATCCGCTGGGACGCTGCCCGTTGCCCGCGGATGCCCGCCCGTGCGCCGATGCCGGCGGCTCCGCTGACGACGGCCGCGCCGACGACGGAGGACAGCAGGGCGACGAGGGTGCGCGTTCTCATGGCGGAGACGGTACGCGCGGAGGCTCGGTCCGTGATCACGGTCGTGGCGCTCTGGGGGAGGAGGCCGCGGACCTGGGCGTGCGTGGAGGGGAGGTGCGCGGGGTGTCGTCACGGGCCTCCCGGATCGTGTAAAGTCTCTCCCGGTACCGTGTCCGAGCGGCCTAAGGAGCATGTCTCGAAAACATGTGTGGGGGCGACTCCACCGTGGGTTCAAATCCCACCGGTACCGCCATAGGGTTGATTGCAGGTCTGGTCTCTAGCGTTTGCAGGTCTGACCCAACAGAAGAGCCCCCGGCTTCGGCCGGGGGCTCTTCTGGTTTTCTGACGCTGTTCCGTGCTCTGTTTCGGCGTTCGCAGGAGGATCTGCAGCGGCCTGTGCTCTCTCCGAAGTGCCTGCCGCTTGCTTTCGGGCGCGCCGAAGCACCCCGGACGCTCGCCTGCTGTTTTCGGGCGCGCTGGAGCGTCGGGGTGTGCGGGTGGTCTTGTTCGGTTCTGCCGGCGGTGCCGGTGCGGGTCAGCCCGCTACGCGGGCGCTGGGGGCAGCTCTAATGGTTCCCAAGGCACGAGCTTGAGCGGTGGCGGGTTCCGCATGTAGCGGGTTTCGCTGTTGCGATCGCGTGCGCGCTTGAGGTACTCGTCGGGCTGCTTCCGGGGCTGAGGTGCTCGGCCGGCGGCGGCTCGACGTTCCAATTCGTAGACGTCGTGTTCGAACTGGATGATGCGCCGCATGTTCGATGCGACGGCGAAGAGGGCGAGCGCGAACTGCTGCGCAGCGAGACCGTGCATAGGCCGGGCCATCGTGTTCTCGAGGTTGTGGTCCTTCTGCAGCAGGTCGTTGGAAGACTCGCTGCTGTTCCGGTCCGCCCGGTACGTGTCAAACCATTCCTTGCTGCCGTAGCGGAGCTTCTGCCGTTGCTGCACGTGCGTCGTCGGCTTCACGGACACCGACTTCTGGCAGCAGACCTTGTAGTCCTTCTGCCGGTCAGTGATGTTCGACGGCTGGATGCGGACGCGGTCGGCCTCCTCGTCGGGAACGGCGTTCTTCTGCAGCTCGCGGAGCGGGCAAGACGCTGTTGGGGAAGGACCGGATGCCGGGCAGCTCAGGCGAAGTGTGCCGTTGGCTTTCTGCTCGTGGAGAATGAGTTCGTACTTCTCAAGCTGCTTCCGTGCCTTCCAGTACTCCTCGTTGGTGAGCTTGCCCTGCTCCCAGAGCTTCGTGGATTCGAGCAGGTGAAGGGGCGTGGAGGGGCAGTAGTAGCGGCCTTCGACCATGACGGAGTTGCCGATGGCGCCGTTGGTGATGCCCTTCTGCCGGTCGACGTAGTCCTTCACGACGGGGATACCGCGCGAGATGAGCTGCTGGTGGAACTCGTCCTTGAGTTGCGAGTAGCCACGGTCGAAGCTCAGCCGCGTGAGCTCGTAGCCGCGGGCTTGCAACGAGTCGAGCAGGGAGATGGCGTGCCCGCCGATGCGCTTGTTCGGGGTGCCGAGGCTAATGGCTCGGATGAGCTGCGGCGCGTGGAGCTTCTTGTCGGCGTTGGGGTCCTCGAGGACATCGATGATGATGTTCGCCATGTAGCCGAGCTCCCATTTGATGCGGGAGATGCGTTCCTCTTCATCGGCGTTGCGCTTCTTCGCGCCCTTCTTCTTCGTCACCCAGTCCGCCTCGAGCGCGCGGACGCGACGCGCTTCCGGTCGGTCGGTCGTCGTGTCGAGCGCGTTCTTCTGCGGAATCTCCTTACCCGTCTTCGGGTCCCGCTTCCATCGGGCCATGACCGCACCCGCCTTCACACCGCTCTGGTCGATGGTCATCGCAGTCTTCCGGCGCCGGTACTTCCGCGCCTGCTGCTGCAGCGACATCTCGACAAGTGCGTTCATGAACCACTCGGCACGGGCATTCAGCTCGGCGACGAAGTCCTGGTCGACGGCGGCTTCCCATGCGATGCGGTCCTCGTAAGACATCGCCTTCCACTGGTTTCGTTCTGCCCCGTCGTTCGTGATGTACGGGTCGAAGGTGGCGATGACGCGGTGGATGGCCCGGTGGGCGATGAAGTACCAGTTGGTGAACGGGTTGTCGTAGAGGTGGCCGATGCCGAGCACTTCCCGGGCTTCGGGCGTGAGCCGGTGCTGAAGCGCCCGTGCCATGTCCCGCACGCGAACGGACGAGTGTTCGATGACGAGGATGAGCGCGATGGTGAGGATGACGGCGTCGTTGATGGCAGGAGCGGGTCCGCCATTGCGCTTGCCTGCCCGTTCGCGGTTCCGTCGACGCCACACTCCAAGCGGCGGCAGTACCTGGGACTGGATGACACGGTCGAGCCATGCTTGGGCGAGTTCGGCGTCGATGGGTGTCATCGGGCCGGGGCCTGCTTCGACCTCAGCCTCGGTCAGTCCGCCTTCACCGACGGTGCGGAGCACGTCGAACGTCGCGGCGACTGTGTTGTCCCACGTCTTTGCGAGGGCGGTCATCGCTTCCCGCCTCGAGCGGAACGGCGCGCTTCGGCGAGAAGTGCTGCACGGAGCGCCTCGAACTGCGACGTCCCCGCGTCCGTCGGGCTATCGGGAGCCGCGGCGGTGAGGTCCTCTGACGCGGCCGGGAGGTTGGCGATGCCGGGCGGGAGGGCCTCGTACCGGGACTTCGTCCGCGTTCGCTTGGGCGTCCGATTGGCTTCGAGCGTTTCGATACGTCGCGGCGCGCGCTCCTCCCCGTTGACGGGTTTGCGCGCACCGTCCACGTGGGGCTCCGACGCAGCAATGCGCTTGAATGGAACCGCGGGGGCGCCTGCGGGGAAAGCGGTGCTGTCCGTCGAGACCGCCTGCTCGACACGCTTGTACGGAACCGCGGGGGCGCCTGCTGGGAAGGCGGTGCTGTCTGTCGTGAGCGTCTGCTCGTTGCGCGCGGCCGACATGGGCCGACGCCCGTAGTTGGCGCCCCGGGCTCGGTCACGTGGGCGGGGTCGACCTTCGACGCGCTGTGCGTCGCCGAGCTTCTCGTTTTCGGGGTCGCCGTGGTCGCGTAGCTGTGCCAAAGCGGCTTCCCGAGCACGACTGCCGTCCACGCCGGTGGTTTCGGACGTGGCTGCGACGCCGACGGCGGGGTTCCCGAGCGCGTCACGGAGCTTCACTGTGGCCGACGCGACATCGTCGCGCAGCTTCCCGTATGCGGTTCGCCAGGTGCCGTCCCCGTATGCGCTGAAGTTGTCGCCGGTGTTTTCCATGCTCGCTCCGTATGCGGCGGGATTGCGGAGCGCGGACTCCCACATCTCGTACTGCAGCGAGGCGTTGGGAAGATAGCGACGGAGCGTGGTGACATCGGGCATCCCCGCGGCGTGCATCACGATGCTGGCAGGCAGCGCACGGAGCTGACGGAGCATCCACGTGTCGCGCAGCCACTGGGGGTTCGGTGCCGGGTGCGCTCCGCGGTAGAGAAGTTTGAGTGAGCCGGCGCGAGACTCCGCGTTGGAACCGTCCGGGAACAGCACGAATCGTGCACCGTCGGAGCGAGTGCCCTGTGTGTCGAGGTACCGGGCGAAGTCCGACAGCACCGGTACGACACGAGCGTTGCGTCCACTGACACGGATGGAGTACCCGTTGGCGTCGGTGAGGACGTCTGCTTCTCGGACGGCGAGGGCTTCCTTGGTCCACAGGCCGGCTCCGCCCATGAGCGCGAGGACGGTGCGGGCCTGCTGTCGACGCTCTGCGGTGCGGTGCGCGCCGGCCCAGCTCTCGAGGTCGGCGAGTTCTGCGGCGGTGTACTCGTGGACGGGGACCGTGTAGCGGCCGCGCTTTTTCCGGTTGTGGTCGACGTCTGAGACGGCGTTTGCGATGCGGAAGAGGCGAGAGTGCAGCGACTTGTAGGCGCTTGAGTTTTTGTTGCTGACACGGCTCCGGAGGTACCGGCCCATGAGTGAGGGGTGGAAGATGCCTTCGTAGTCGAGCGGTGCGTACTCTTCGCGGGTCGCCCACAGGACGAACAGCGTGACGGTGGAGAGCATCTCCGCAGCGATTTTCGCATTGGAGGGTCCGTACGTGAGGACGGCCTGCCGGCAGAAGTCCTTCACTCGGTTCCAGTCCGCGGGCAGGACGTTGACGGGGCGGTACTTCATCAGCGCCTCCCGAATCTCCGGCGAGTCCAGTTCCGTGTTAGGAACAGAGTGTGCTACAGGAGTAATCAGAGCGGAAGGGGTCTGGTGCTGGTTGGCAGTCATGCCGTTCGTATGCGCGGAGGATCCAAGGAGCTGGGATCTCAGGTGTGAGATCGGAGCAATCCTTGACCCTCGACACTGAGGCGTCCTTGAAGAAGCCCTGATCAGCGATCGGTGTCACCGCAGACACTGTGAGTCGCATCGTCGTGAAAGTCGGATGCTGCGTCGTTGTCGCCCGGGCGTGTCGGATGCGGAAACACGGCCAAGGTCGAGGATTGGTCAGGCGACCGAGGGTCGAGACATGTTTCTCGAGGAGGCCATCCAGCGGGTGCGCGACCTGGCGTTCTCGGCGCCTAAGTCCACGGCGGTGATGCGTTGCGTCACGCACGGGGCTTGCGCGACGCATTCGACGCAGGAGTGCAAGCTCTACTAGGCGCTACGCAACTCGAGCTGGCGATGAAGTCCGCCTGCTTCTTCAAACTGCTTCTCTGCCCCGACGTCGATCAGCATCCCGACGACGAAGCCGGCGAGTGCTGCCTGCAACCGCTCGCCGCCGAGTACCTGGTGCCATGGCTACAGAAGCGGCTGAACGCATGGTTGGGAGCTCTAGCGATCGCGCACGAACGGCAGCACGCGGTCGAGTGCTTCCGCCGATTGCAGCCCGGCGATACGAAGCAGCGTCTTCAAGGGCGTGCCAGCTTCGAGGTGACTGACGAGCCAGGTGGCTCGCATTCTTCGCGTCTGGATCTCCATCGGCGGTGCGGTGCGGGAGACGAAGTCGGTGATGAGGTTGGCGTTGCTGCCGCGTTGTTCGGCCCGGAATGCCCAGCCCTGACCGTGCCTGAAGTCGATCCTGGCTTGGAGGCCCACTGCCCAGTCGCTTGAGACAGGCACACCCCGCTCCCCGTCACCACTGCGGACGTGTACGACAAGCGCCTCTCCGCGGACTTCGAACTCCTCAAGGCGCTGCCGAATGATCTCTGCCCCGGTGAGCCCGGCCCCGAAGCCGAGCGAGAGCAGCGCCGCTGCGGAGGTTCGTCGCTCCGCTGATGTCTGCGCCCGAGACCAGCCCTCGAGCGACGCCTGCTCCGCCTCCGTGTAGGGCCGGACAGCGTCGGCTTTCCCGAGCGCTTTGAACTTCCCGACGGCGGCGTCGCCGAGGAGCGCTTCGGAGACGCGCCGGAGGCGAGCCCGGATCGTGTTTCGGCTGGCGCGGTTGTAGCCGGCGAGGTGGTGCACGACGAACCGGTTCACCATGTACGGGTCGAAGACGGCGGCATCATTGAGCGGCGCGTACTCGTCACGAGCGAAGAGGGCTAAGCGGGTGACCGCCGGGTACAGCTCGCGGCCGTCGTAGGTGACGAGGGGTTCTGCTCGGGCAACGACGTCGTGCACGTATGGGGCGATGGCGTCCCAGTCCTTGGCCGGAAGCTGTGGACGGTACGGACGAGTCGGCTCAGCCATGGCGTTGACCCGAGTTGCGTAGTGTGCCCTCTACGCTTTCGTTATGGGTCGACCGATGCGTGCGCTGCCGGTGGAGCTCGCGGACGCGCCGTGGCCGGAGGTGCCTTCCTCGGATCAGTTCGGGGAGATCGCTCGTCAGTTCGTGTTGAACGTTCGCGATGCGATGGCGGGGCGGAGTCTTCGGGCGGTCGCGGCGGATGCAGGTATCGGGCACGTCACCCTGCAGCGGGTGCTTGCCGGTCAGGCGTGGCCGGACCTTGTGACGATTGCGCGTCTTGAGGTGGGGTTGGATGCGGCGTTGTGGCCGAGGCATCCTGTGTCGTGAATCGGTCATTGAAGCGGTGCGCCATCTCGTAGAACGCCGCCCACCCCGCTGGGCTTCGTTCCTGCGGTTCCGGCGGGTACCAGTCGCCGTCAACGAGATCGGCAAGTTCCTGCATGGACGTCCACGTGTTTGGGTCATGCTCGTCGAACGTCGGGGGAGTGAGACGGGTGGGGAGGCCACACCTATGGTCGTAGTCGTTACGGTCCGCGACGAATTCGAGCGCGATGCGACGTAGGCGCTGACGGAGTTGCGCGTCGCGGCCGACGGACGAGATGCTGACTTCTCGTGTGTCGAGGTCCAGTCGGGCGGCCGCATGTGCCTTGCCGCGAGTAACGATGATCGTGACGGCGGAGCCATGAGCGATCGCTTCCACGAGTACGCCTTCCGGTGGCAGCACGGACGTTGGCCAACCCACTCGCGGGATTTCACGGTTCCTGGTCAGAGCAAGGAACTCCGCGAGACTGTCGCGCATCCTGTTCATATGTAGGACCATAGCCCTGCCGGTTGGTGCTGTCTACTGCCGCCCTGCCCTCGGCCCTTGTTTCGCCTGCTGCTGTGGAGGGAGGCTCGTCTCTGAGCGCTTCGGCACTGCCATGTCGTCACCTTTGAGCACGCGGGTGTGGCAGCGGGGGCCTCCGATTCGGAGGCCCCCGCTGCTGGTCGACGTGGGGATGTCGACCCGACGGCGGGGCTTCCACACCCTGCAAGCCCCGCCGAGTTCTCTGTCCTACGACCCGATACCGAGGTGAGCTCCGCCGGCGACATCAAGTGAGACGCCGGTGATGTACCGGTTGGCCGGGTCGGTGAGGAACGCGATCGTGTTGGCGACCTCTGTCGGTTCCGCGAAGCGCTGCATGGGCAACTGTGCGGCGCGAGCATCGCGAGCGGCCTGTGCGGCACCGGCTTGGTCGGCAAGCTGCGACCACATGGGGGTGTTGACTGGGCCGGGGTTCACCGCGTTGACCGAGACGCCGTTTGGTCCGAGGATCTTCGCCATGGACCACATGATGTGCAGGACTGCGATCTTGCTGGCGTTGTAGGGAAGGTAGTCGACGCGCGCTTCCTTCGCTGCGACCGACGACAGCAGCAGGATGGTGCCTTTCGTGCCGCTGTCGCGCATGAGGTTCGCCACGTCGCGTGTGATCGTGAACGTCCCCGTGGCGTTGATGCGCATGATCCGCTCGAACTCCTCGGTCGTGGTGACCAGTGGGTCAGGGGTGCCACCGAGTACGCCTGCTGCGTGGACGAGCACGTTGATGCGGCCATGGGTTGCGGCGACGTCGCGGACGACCTGACCGATCTGCTGCTCGTCGGTGACGTCGAGCTCGTAGAAGCCGTCGATGCTTTGTCCGTCGAGTGGCGCGCGGTCGGCGCCGATGACGACGTCACCGCGAGCCTGCAGCGCGGCGACCACGGCGGCCCCGATACCACCGCTCGAGCCGGTGACCAGGGCGATCTGCGGCTCCGCGGCCGGGTTCACTGCACTGCCTTGCTGGACCATGTCCGTCCTTCCTGTTCGTCGGTCGGCAGGCCAGCCGCCGCGAGGATCTGGTCGAGGAGCTGTTGGGTCTTCACTGCTTCCCACCCGGAGGTGAGCGGCTGCTGGCGGTCCCGTACACGGTCCAGGAAATGCCGGACGGCGTCCGCGAAGCCGAACGTCTCGGTCGCGGTGGCCCATCCGAATGCCTCGGGACTCATCGACCGGACCGTCCGCGTTCCGTCCGTCGTGATCGCAACGGTGTCGGGCGCGATGACCTCCGCCGACCGCATCTGTCCGTACGCATCGAGCTTCTCCCCCCAGGCGCCGGCGGCGCGAGCCGCGACGAGGAGACCGGTGTTGCCGGTCGAGAACCGGACGAGGGCGGCAGTGCCGTCCTCCTCCCACGGGTCCGTCCCGGCTGCCGCGCTGCTGACCTCCACGACGTCGCCGCCGCAGAACCAGCGGAGCAGGTCCACCATGTGGATCGCGTTCTCGAACGTGGCCCGGTACTCCGAGCCGGCACGGTTCTTCTGCGCGATGCAGAACGACGCCCCCGACTCCCCGAACGCCTCTCGCGCCGCAACGTAGACCGGAGCGAACCGACGGTTCAAGCCGACCATCAGGATCCGGTCGTGTTCGTCGGCGAGTTCCGCGAGACGAACCGAATCAGCGGTGGAGGTCGCGAGCGGCTTCTCACAGAAGACGTCGACGCCGGCGCGGAGAGCGCTCTCCACCGCTGCCACGTGCTCGGAACGCGGAGTCAGGACGAAGACAGCATCGAGATCCTCAGCAGCGAGCATCTCGTCGACTGTCCGGTAGACGCTCGCGAAACCCCAGCGGCGCTGCACTGCGCTCGGATCCTCCTTGCGAGACACCAGGGCACGCAGCTCGACATCGTCCCGTTGCACAAGGGTGGGCAGCTGCGCGATGCTCGCGATGTTTCCGGCACCGACCACGCCGACACGGAGCGCGGTCACGAGTCGGCCCCGTTCTCAGCCGCCTGCAGGTCCAACTGATGCAGCAACATGCGAAGGTGTTCCGCACCGCGACGGAAGCCGGTCTCCGGGTCGTCGAGGTCTTGCGGGTGCCACCGGTACTCGTACTCGAGTGAGAGCACGTCGTCGTAACCGACCTCACGGAGGCGACGCAGGATTCGTGACCAGGCAAGGGAGCCGTCGCCGACGACACGGGAGGTGACGGCCCGCTCCTCGGCGTGCACCCGTGCCGTCTCGGATGCCACGAATGGGGCGTTCGGGTCCTTGAACACGAGGTCCTTGACGTGCACATGGCCGATGAGGTCGCCCTGAATGGCGAATGCGGCATCGACGTCCTCGTCGTGGGTGAAGGTCAGGTTCGCCTGGTCGTACAGCACTCGCACGGATGGTGAGTTGACCGCGCGGACGAGCTTGGCGGTGTCCTGCGCCGTCTGCGTCATGGTGCCGAAGTGGTTCTCGGCGCAGAGGACGACGCTGGCGTCTGCCGCGGCGCCGGACAACTCCTCGAATGAGCGGACGAGCTGAGTCCAGTGCGCGGCGTGATCCTGCTGGTCAGGCTGCCATGCGCCGGAGTACACACGGACACGGTTCGCGCCGACCGTTTGCGCTGTGTCGATCGCCGAGCGCAGCTCCTCCACCGCTTCACGACGGACCGTCTCGTCAGTGGCGTTGATGGCAGTGGTGTAGGGCGTCAGTCCGATGATCGGGATGCCCTCGCCATCTGCGACGCGCGCCGCTTCTACCGCGGCTGCTTCGTCACGGACGGGCAAGCCGCTCTTGTAGTCGTCCTGGTAGATGACCTCAGCCCCGTCGAGTCCGGCACGCCGGAACAGCTGCAACGCCTCGGGAACGGTTTGGTCGGGCGTGCCAAGCGTGTGGCCTGCGATTTTCATGCGAGGTCCTCCTTTGTGGTCGTGATGGTCCAATCGGCGGGGCCGACGAGACGAGGGGGATCGGCGACGCGGGACCGGTCGACGAACTCGAGGATGAGACCCCAGTCGGTCCGGGCATAGACCCAGCGGTTCCCCGCGACAGCCGGGCTGTCTCCCGCGACTTCCTTGCGGTGGCCGAGTACCTCGACGCTGGTGTGCTCCGCGATGGCGGACACGACGTCGTCGACGTCATCGACCACGAAACAGAGGTGGTGCCCGCCAGCGTCGCTCGCGCGCGGGAACACGGGAGAGCGGTCGGCGCTCCACCACTGGAACAACTCCACGTTCAGGTTGGGCGGCAGCCGGAACATGCGCAGTTCAAGATGTGCGTCTTCAGGGACTCCGAAGTGTTCAGGCATGACAGCGGGGTCAGGTCCGCGGGTGGATCGGTACAGCTCTTCGGCTCCGAGCAGGTCCGTGAACAGCCGCGCGGCCTCGTCGAGGTCGGGAACGGTGAAGGCGACGTGGTCCACATGTCGCAGCCCGGGAAGGCCGTGGGAGGGAGAGGTCATGAGCGAAGTTTCTGGGTGGAGGAGCGAATGAGGAGGGACGGCTCGAGGACGACGTGGTCCGGTGGGCCGCCGGCGATGAGGGTCTCGCCGAGTTCGATGGCGATGCGACCGAGGTCGGTGATGGGTTGCCGGACGCTGGTCAGGCGGGGGTTGAAGTGGGCACCGAGGTCAAGACCGTCAAAGCCGATGACGGACAAATCGGTTGGGACGCTCATGCCGCGGGTGCCGAGTTCCGAGATGATGGCGAACGCGATCACGTCGTTCGAAGCGATGACTGCGGTCGGGCGGACCGGTTCGCGCATCCAGTGGTCCACGATCCCGGCGCCCAGCTCGGTGTGGGGCGCGGCCTCCAGCACGACGGGCGTGATGCCATGTCGGGCTGCGGCCTGATGGTATGCGTCCCATCGGTCCTGCGCGGTGTAGGTGCCGATGATGCCAGGGGCATACGCGATGTTGGTATGACCCAGGCCGAGCAGATGTTCGAAGGCGAGGTCCACGCCGTGAACGCTGTCGACCGTGACGGTGGGTACGGTCCGGTCGTCCTCGACGCGGTCGATGACGACAACCCGGTTCTGGAACGCGTACCGGCGCAGTGCTTCGAGGTCTACCCGGGTGGACGGGGCCACGACCCCGAAGGGTGAGTACATGGAGTGCATCGAGGTCAAGTAGTCGGCGGTCTGCCCGGTGTCGCCGCCGGTGATGCAGAGCATCAGTTGATAGCCGCGCGCTCCGGCGGCGGCTGCCGCTGATCGCGCCAACTCGGCGAAGAACGGGTTCGTGATGTCCGGGACGATCAGCGGCACGAGGTTGCTGGAGCCACGGCGGAGGGCTTGCGCCAGCGGGTTCATCGAGTAGCCGAGTTCTGCCGCGACCTGCAGCACGTGCTCCCGGGTTGCTGCTCGAACCGCCTCCGGTCGGGAGAATGCCCGTGACACAGTCGAACGGTGGACACCTGCCGCTTCCGCGACGTCATCGATGCTCACCTCAGCCACGGCTCACCGTTCCCGTCGGATCTGGCGCCCAGATGACCTCCATGGTGGCCACGAGTTCGGCCAATGTGGGTAGGCCTGCGAAGCCGTTCCCCAACGTGTCCGCGACAGCGTTCACGAACACGTCGTACAACGGGTCGCTGTCGACGTTGAAGGTCGCGGCCGTGGTGGTACCGCCGTTGTCGGTGAAGGTTGCGCTGCCGGTGGTGTCGACGGAGGCGAATCCGTTCGTGCCCGCGGCGGTGAAGCTGCAGTACCGTTTTAGCGGCGAATCGGGGAATGCGTAGCCGACCTCGACGATGGCTTCTCGGCCCGTGCTTGTGGTCAGCACCATCGTCGCGTGGTCATCGACTGCTTCGCCGTGCATCGCGGTGGACAGCTTCCAAATGCTGTCGGCGGGGTGGCCGATGTGACGGATCGCCATGTCGATGAAGTGGGGGCCGAGGTTCATCAGGCTCCCGCCGCCGGACAGGGTGGGCTCGAGCATCCACGGGTTTCCGTTGCGTTGGTATCGCGCTGGTGGCCCGGCGATGAAGGCCATCCGCTCGTAGTAGATGTCGCCTGCCTGCCGCAGCCATGTGTCGACTGGCGCACCTCGCTGCACGAGCGGTACGGCGGCGGCAACACCAGCCAGGCGAGTGTCCTGTTCGAGCTGCAGGAGCTGCTCGAGATGTGTGCCAGCGGGCTTCTCGATCACGAAGGGGATACCTCGCCGAAGGAGTTCCCGGCTGACCGAGAGCATCTCGTGGTGCGGACTGAACACGAATGCCACGTCAACGTGATCCCGATTCAGCGCTTCCTCGACGCTTGTCGTCGTCGGCACGTTCAAGGGTGCGGCGAACGTCTGCGCTGCTTCGAGGCGGGCGTCTTGCACGAAAGTGACGCGGAAGCGCCGGGCCAACCCGTCCCGGTACAGCGGCGCGTGCCAGTGCGCAGCGCCCAGCACGACAGCTGAGGGCCGAGTGTCCGATGGTGAACGCTGCATGCCGTCGGCTCCTCTGCTTCGATGCAGATCTCAGCAGGGCGGTCAGAGTCGAATGAGAACGATTGCTGAGATCGATTGCAACAAAGCCTGCCACACGCCTTGACGCCGTGTCAACGCTCCGCGATCTGCGCTCGCGGACCACGGAAAAGTGGTGTATCCATCAGTGTCATGTTCCAAAAACTTGACGTCCTCAACACCATCCGCGACTCCGGCAACGTCCTCATCGTCCGGCTCGACACCGCCGACGAGGCCTACGAGGTGGCATCAGCCGCTGTCGCAGGTGGCATTCGCGCGCTCGAGATCACCCTGTCGATCCCCGGCGCACTGACCGTCATCCAGCGGCTGTCCGAGCGCTTCGCTGACGAAGACGTGATCTTCGGCGCGGGCACCGTCCTCGACGGTCACGCCGCGTGGTCGAGCATCCAGGCGGGCGCCCAGTTCCTCGTCAGCCCGAACCTCAACCCTGAGATGCTCCGGGTTGCGAACCGGTACCAGATCGCCACGATCAGCGGCGCGTACACCCCGACCGAGATCCTGAACTCGGCGGAAGCAGGTGCCGACATCGTCAAGCTCTTCCCGACCGAGGCTGGCGGGATCCCCTACACGAAGGCGATCCTGGCGCCGCTTGCGCAGGTCCCGATCCTGCCCGCCGGAGGGGTGACCACGGCGAACGTCGGTGACTGGTTCGCCGCAGGCGTTGCAGCAGTCGGAGTCGGCAGTGCCATCACCAAGGCAGGTCGGCCTGACGGTGACATGAGCAAGGTCACGGCCGCAGCAGAAGAGTTCGTCGCCGCAATCGCCCGAGTCGACCGGTGACGCCCGGCGACCACGCGCTGCCGGTCGCGTACATCACGCTCGGCGGCGCCGGGTCGGGCAAGTCGACGTTGTCGAAACACCTCAGCTCCTTGACCGGAGCTGCCTACCTCGACAAGGACACGCTCGCCGGGCCACTGGTGCAGGTCGCGCTCGAAGCGTTCGGGCAGGATCCCTCCGATCGGGAATCGAACGAGGTCTACCTGCAGCGGGTCATGCCTGCGGAGTACGAGACGCTCTTCGCCATCGCCGGACGGAACCTGGAACTCGGGCAATCCGTGGTCATCGACGCACCGTTCGTCGCATACCTCGGGGATCCCGACTTTCTCCGTCGATCGACCGATAGAGCAGCTTGGCCCGCGACGAGGATCCGGGTGATCCACGTTCGAGCATCAGCGGATGTCGTGCGGCAACGCTTGGTCGAACGCGGGAGCGATCGTGACCGGGCCAAGCTTGCCGAGTGGGACACCTACTGGGAACGGTTCGGCACGCTCGAATGCCGTTGGACTACCGGTGAGCACGACGTCATCGCCAATGACGACGCGACGGCTTTTGCGCGGCTGCGTGCGATGGTCCACCAGAGCACGCCCGCCGAGTTCTAGCAACACGACCTTCCCACCGGGCTTGACAACGCGGAAGCAGGCGTGTGACCCTCAGTAACGGCGTTACAGGTAACGCGGTTACAGATCCACGATGGCGAGGAGATGAAGGCATGGCGCTAGCCGACGACGTCACGAACGCGATGCGCGTGCTGGAGATGCTGGCCCCGCACCCCGAGGGCCGACGGGTTTCGGAGGTCGCCGATCGCCTCGGCATCAACAAGGCGATCGCTCACCGGCTCCTCGCCGCTCTGGTCAACTCCGGCTATGTCGACCAGGACCCTCGGACGTCCACCTACTTCGCGACGCACAGCCTCGGTGCCCTTGGGCTCCGGCAGCTGTCCGCCTCCGGAGTGGGCACGTGGGCGCAGCGGGCATTGGACTCGGTCGCCGCTGAGTGTGAGGAGCTCGTCCGACTTGCGGTCGCGACGAACGACTCTCTGCAATGGATCGCCAAGGCCCAGGGCTCGAACTCATCCCTGCGGCTCGACCCGGTCATGGGCCAGGACGTGGTCCCACATGCGACGGCATCCGGGAAAGCTTGGCTTGCCACACTTTCGCCGGAGCGCATCGACGCGATCCTCGACCGCGAGGGGCAGCTCAGCGCCACACCTCGCTCACCCCTTGACCGCGCATCGCTCCTCGTTGAACTCGACGAAGTCCGCCACCGCGGCTACGCGACGACTCTCGAGGAGATGGACCTCGGCATCAACGCCGTCGCCGCCCCGATCTACGGTGCCGGCCGGGGAGCCGAAGCCACGGGAACGATCAGCATCGCCGGCCCGTCCGTCCGGATGACTCGCGCCCAGATGGCTGACTTCTCGCCGCTCCTGCTCACTGCCGCTGCCGAGATCGCACGCAGCTGGCCGACCTACGCCTACCTCGTCGCCGACGAGGAACTGTCTGCCTAGGTTCTTCCCCTTGGTTGTCGGCCGCAACAGCGGCCCTCCACCCTTCAACAGATTTCCCCGACCCGAGCAGGGCGCTTCCGTGCTTCTCTGCGCTCAAAATCAAAAGGAGAGCTCAATGACGACCTCACGACCCGCCACCGACGCGAATGCGCCTGACGAGGCAAACCCCCTCGAGCACAAGGGGCGCACGAAGAACCTCATTGCGGGTACGGTCGGCCACTTCGTGGAGTGGTACGACTGGTACCTGTACGGGCTCCTCGCGGCGGTTTTCTCTTCCCAGATCTTCCCGACCCACTCCCAGTTCGCCTCCCTCATCGCGGCCTTCTTGACGTACGCGATCGGGTTCCTCGTCCGGCCACTGGCCGGCATCATCCTCTCCCCGATCGCTGACCGGTACGGGCGCCGCCGCATCATGGCGCTCGGTATCTCGGGGATGGCGCTCGGAGCGCTGATCATCGGTCTGACCCCGCCGTACGCAAGCGTCGGTATCCTCGCCCCGATCATGTTCGTCGTCGCACGGATCCTGCAGGGCATCTCCGCCGGCAGTGAGGGTCAGAGCGCGATCGCGTACCTCGTCGAGCACGCACCGGCGAAGCGACGTGGCCTCTTCGGGTCCTTCACCAACCTTGCCAGCGGGCTCGCCACGCTCGCCGCGACCGGCGCGGCTGCGATCGTCACCTCCGCCTTCGACCCCGACGCGCTCGCATCGTACGGCTGGCGGTTCCCGTTCATCTTCGGCGGCATCATCGGTGTCATCGGCCTCATCATGCGAGCCCGTTCCGATGAATCTCCGGAGTTCGAAGCCAGCGCCACCGTTGATCAGAAGTCGGCGCCGAAGAAGCTGTTGGAACTGCTGCGCAACCACCCGAAGGCGATCATTCAGACCGCTGCACTTTCAGCGCCCACGGTGGCCTACTACACCTGGGCGACGTTCTTGCCGACCTACGCCAATCTCACCTCCGGCCGCGACCTCTCCTCGACGCTCGTGGGTAGCGTGATCGGTCTGATCCTCCTGGTGATCGTCGTCCCGATCACGGGGCACCTCTCGGACCGCCTCGGCCGTCGCAAGATCTTCCCGATGATCGGCGCGATCGGCATGATCGTGCTGTTCTACCCACTCCTGCTGCTGCTGAACGTGCCCGGGTTCGGCACATACGTCGCCGTCGCCGCATCCGGATGGCTGGTCTTGGGGATCTGGCAGGCCGTCTACCCGACGATTCAGGCAGAGCTCTTCCCCGCCGCGGTCCGCGTTTCCGGTATCGGGTTCGCCCACCAGTTGGTCATCGCCATCTTCGGCGGTACCGCACCACTGATCGCTGCAGCGTTCGTCGGCGCCGGACACCCGATGCTCGTCGCCGTCTACATGATCGTCATCGTCGCGATCTGTCTGGTTGTCTACTTCACGATCCCCGAGACCGGAAGCCGCAACCCGCAGAGCACCGTGTCTGTCACTGACAGCATCACCGTCGTCGACGGCAAGCGCGCCATTGCCGACACGTCCGCGGGGACGAAGCACAACAAGCGCTCACGGTCCTGATGGCCGGCCCGAGGAGGGCTTCGGATCTTTCGCCGCAGAACAGAACGGATTCAGCATGATCATCAACACCTTCTCGTACCTTTGGTCGGCGAGTGCGACCGAAGCAATCTCTGAGCTGGTCGACAACGGGTACAAGCGCTTCGAGGTGCCGATCAGCTCGCCGCACTGCTGGCCGGAAGAAATCTCGAGCGCCGAGCGGACGGCAGCCAAGACGATGTTCGCGGACCAGGGAGCCGCTATCAGGTCGCTGAACGCCGGCGGATATGACATCAACCTGGCGAGCCCGGGCGCGAGCATGCGGCGGAAGAGCATCGAGCACATCAACTCGGTCATCGAGCTCGCTGCAGCTTGGGACGTGCCGGAAGTGGTGATCTCTCCCGGGACGCGGCGGCCGATGATCTCGCCTTCCCTCGAGAACGTCTACGGCTGGATGTACGACAGCCTCGAGACACTCGTCCCGCTGGCAAAGCAGGCTGGAACGCGGTTGCTGTTCGAGAACACTCCTTATTGCTTCGCTCCTACCATTCAGGACCTCGTGAAGATCGTCAGGACAGTCGACGACGATGCATTGAAGATCGTGTACGACGTCGCCAACGCGGCGTACTTCGGGGAAGACCCGGTCGCGGGCCTTCTGGAGAACCACGAGTCGATCGCTCTCATGCACATCTCGGACACCGGGACGGAGACATGGGGCCACGACCCCATCGGTACCGGAATCATCGACTGGCGCGGACTGGGCGCTGCGGTGACGTCGACGATCGGAGCGGAGAACGTCGTCCTCGAGGTCATCCGCGAGGAGAACACTTTGGCGGAGTTCGACAAGGCGCTGCGGGCACTCGAGCGTGAGGGCTGGAACGTCGGGGACTAGGTATCCGCCCGATCCGACGAGGTCGATCGGCGAAGTCGATCGACCAGGCCTCATCAGGCCGCTGCCGGATCGACAGTTCCCGGTGTGAGAAGTAGAGGGAACTCCCCTCTGCGACGACGAGCAAGGAGAATGTGTAATGAGAGCTTTGGTCACAGGCGGAAGCAGCGGGATTGGCGCGGCGGTCTCGCTGCGGCTCGCAGAAGCAGCACTCGCTCGGGGCGAGAAGCCGAAGATCGCAGTTGCCGGGCAGGAGCCGAACGCTCGACAGGAAGAGGTCGTCGAGTCGATCCGTTCGATGGGCGGAGAGGCCATTGCGCTGAACGGCGACCTTGGCGACCCGGAGGCGCCGGGCGAGCTCGTAGCCGCCACCATCGCCGCCTTCGGTGGCCTGGACGCACTCGTCGCCAATGCAGGAGTTGCGAACCCCGCGCCGCTGGTCGACGTGTCCATCGAAGACTGGGACCGGATGTTCGACGTGAACCTTCGCGGAGCTTGGCTCCTCGCGAAGGCGAGCTACCCGTACCTGCAGGAGAGCCGCGGTGCGGCGTGCTTCACGTCTTCGATGTCCGGGCAGATCCCGCACGCCGGGTCTGGACCGTACAGTCCGACGAAGGCTGCGCTGACACTGCTTGCGCAGACGTTTGCGCTTGAGTGGGCGCCCGACGGGGTCCGTGTGAACGTGGTATCCCCGGGGATGACTCGCACCAGCATGACCGAGAAGATGTACCTCGATCCTGACATCAAGAAGGCTCGCGAGGGGATCATCCCATTGGGCCGAATTGGGGATCCCATGGACATCGCCAACGTGATCGAGTTCCTCGTCAGTCCGCTCGCGGGCTACGTCACGGGGCAGGACATCTGCGTTGACGGTGGTTTCACGAAGTCTATCCTGAGTCACATTCCGGGCCGGCCCAAGTCTGACTCGTAGCGAGGCGATGCCGAAAGGCATCGTGACGTCACGGTGAACGGGCGACTTCGTGAACACGGAGGCGCCCGTTCTCTGCGAAACCCAGCTGGATAGCGCCTCGGCGAAGATGGAACGTCCCGTTTTCCTACATGCGGTCTTTTGCGCGCGTCAGGTAAGTCGCACCGCCACTGTCCGGGATCCGCCAAGCATTTCACATCGAGGTGAACCGCACCGCCGGGATGCTCGTGCGCGTATCGATTCTCGGTGGCTCGGGTCGCATGGATCAGCGCGACCGTCACCGGGTCGATCCATGCCAGCGATGGGACCTGGTGCCAGTTCGGGGTTCGACCGATTGTTCTGGCGTGCACCTCCGGTCAGGACCCGACGTCGGAGGTCCGCCGCCCCGCATCTTCGGCAAGGAGCTCAACCAAGGGGGTCCGCTTCATGCCGCAAGAGATGCGTGTGATGGTGTGGTCCGCTCAGCGGTTCTTGGCCCGGAGATTGCGTTCGCACAGGGCAAGAACGTTGGCGGAGGGGTCGGTGAACCAGGCGAACCAGGGGCCGTTGGCGCGGTAGATGCCGTCCGGGTCTGTCTGGACGGATGTTCCTTCGTAGTGTTCGAAGTCGACGCCGCGACGGGTGAGTTCAGCGACGGAGGTCGGGAGGTCGGGGGTGACGAGGTTGAGGATGGTGAATCGTGCTGGTTGGTGGTTGCGGGACGCATACGCGACGGCGCTTCCACCGCCTGGCAGGTGGATGGTGAGCATCGCGTCGCGGTCCTCGACGCTCAGCCCGAGTACGTCTTGGTAGAAGGTGCGGGTCGATTCCAGGTCGGTGACGGTGAAGGAGCTGTAGGAGTCGGTTGCAGTGTCGGTCATTGTGAGTCCCTTGATTCGGGCTTGCTGGGGGTGTCGGGTGCATCTCGGAGCCGTTGCCAGTGGCGGAGCCGTTCGGTGATCACTCGTTCGTACCCGCCGGTGGTGGGTTCGTAGAAGGTCTGCCGGCCCATGCCGTCGGGGAAGTAGTTCGCCCCGGAGAAACCGGTCTCGATGTCGGGGTCGTACTGGGTAGTCCTTGCCGTAGCCGAGGTCTTTCATGAGCCGGGTCGGGGCGTTGAGGATGTGTGCCGGCGGCATCAAGGAGCCGGTGCGTCTCGCCGCTGCGCGGGCTTTGGTGAAGCCGCGGTACACGCCGACCGATTTCGGTGCGGTCGCGAGGTAGAGCACTGCTTGCGCGATCGCGAGTTCCCCCTCGGGTGAGCCGAGGCGTTCGTACACGTCCCACGCGGCGAGGGCTTGCTGCACCGCTCCCGGATCGGCCATCCCAATGTCTTCGGTAGCAAACCGGGTGATGCGGCGGGCGATGAACAGCGGATCCTCGCCGCCATCGAGCATGCGAGCCAACCAGTACAGGGCTGCGTCCGGGTCGGAGCCACGCATGGATTTGTGAAGCGCGGAGATGAGGTTGTAGTGGCCCTCCTGCGCTTTGTCGTACAGCGGAGCCCGCTTCTGCACCGCCGCGGCGAGAGCAACCGAGTCGACCGGTGCGGGCAGTGCCTGCACCTGCTCAATCATGTTCAGCAGGTACCGGCCGTCCCCGTCAGCCATCGCGAGAAGAGCCCCGCGGGCATCACCGTCGAGTGGTGAGGGTGCGCCCAGGAGGGTCTCGGCGCGTCCGATGAGGGTGTCGAGAGCCGCGGTGTCGAGTCGGTTCAGGACGAACACCTGACAGCGGGACAGCAGCGCGCCGTTGAGCTCGAAGCTGGGGTTCTCCGTGGTCGCGCCGACGAGGACGATCGTCCCGTCCTCGACGTAGGGCAAGAACGAGTCCTGCTGGGCGCGGTTGAACCGGTGGATCTCGTCGACGAACAGCAACGTGCCCTGCCCGACCTCTCGACGTCGCTGCGCTGCCTGGAACACCTTCCGGAGGTCTGCGACACCGGAGAACGTGGCCGACAGTGGTTCGAACGCGAGGTTCGTCTGCTCAGCGAGGAGCCGTGCGATGGTGGTCTTCCCGCAGCCCGGAGGTCCCCAGAGGATCATCGAGACCAGCCGTTGCGCAGCCACCATGCGGCCGATCGGAGCATCTTCTGCGAGCAGGTGCTCTTGCCCGACGACATCGGCAAGTGTGCGGGGACGCAACCGGTCGGCCAGCGGCCGGGAAGCGTCATCCACCTCGAACAGGGACGGCGGCTCGTTCATGTTCCCTGCTCGTTTCGATGCCCAGCGGCGAGATCGTAGGAACCATGCACAAGGTCCTCGACGAGTCGCTTCGTCACACCCGGACCTGAGGCAACGGAGACCCAGTGCTGCTTGTCGAGGTAGCGTCCCGGCGTGATCGTGTCGTGGTCGCGGCGGAGCGCGTCTGCGTGGTGAGGGTCCACCTTGACCGTGATGATCTGCAACTCCGGGTCGTCCTCGGTGACAATCAGGAACACCTTGTCCCGCACCTTCCACACGTCCAGGTGCGGCGTGAACGGGCGCCCCTCGCTGACGTGCGGGAGCGCCGCCGCGGTGTCGCGGGCGATCTGCTGCAACTGCTCTCCGGGGAGCGTCACCGGGTGCTCAGGCCGAACGTTGCAGGGTCGACGGGACGCTTCGCCCGTGGCAGGTTCTCCACCACGAGCAGGTAGGACTCGGTCACCAGGTCTTCGACGAGCTGCTTCTGCAGCTTCCCGCCCGGATGCAAGGTGATCCAGTGCCGTTTGTTCATGTGGTAGCCGGGGGTGATGTCGTCGTGCTGTTCCCGGAGCGCTTTGCCGTCCTCCGGCGCTGCCTTGACGATCACGATCGGTTCCCCGGTGACCTCGGTCAGCAGCATGAACACCTTGTCCCGCACCTTGAAGACTTCCCATTCCGGGCCGAAGGGATGCTCAAGGCCGGCTCCGGGGAGCTCCTCCACCCGGTCCCTGGCGTACTGCTGCAGCGAGTCCGCCTGCATGTGTCCTCCCGGATCGAAGTAGCGAAAGTCAGAGTATGTACGATGGTACGTACTTGGACTGACAGAGGGAGCACCTGGTGCGGAAGGGCAAGCCCAACGACCCGGAACGACGAACGCGGATCCTGCACGCCACCCTCGCGGTGATACGCGCGGAGGGAGTGCACGCCGCGTCCTACCGGCGGATCGCAGCACAAGCCGGAGTCCCACTGGGGTCGATGACGTACTACTTCCCGGACCTCGACGGTCTCATCGTGACGGCGTTCCAAACACTGGAAGGGGAGATGGAACCGCGATATGCGGCACCACTCCGGGAGGCGTCGACGGCGGAGGCTGCGCTCGAAGCGCTCGTGTCAGCAACGGTCGGCGCGACGAGTCCGAGCACGTCGGACGTGCACCTCTACACGGAGCTGTACCACTACGCCGCCCGCAGCCCCCGTGCCGCGGACCTCATCCGTGCCTTCCAGGAGGAATCGCTCACCCTGCTCCGCAGTCGCCTGTCCGACCCTGCGGCGCGAGCGGTCGACGCACTGATGTGGGGGTGGTGGAGCTACCGCGCATTCCACGAGGACGTCCCCCTCGACGAAGACATGGTCCGCCGCGCCTACAAAGCGCTCCTCGACGTCCCCACCGCAGTCACCTCACCTGAACAGGAGCCCCACCGTGCCTGACACCATGCGCGCGATCCGCCTCACCGGACCCGTCACCCTCAACGAGCTCACCGTCTCAGAGGTGCCGATCCCCGCAGTCAGGCCAGGACACGTCCGTATCCGGGTGATGGCCTTCGGTGTGAACGAGTCCGAAGTCACCAGCCGCAAGGGTGAGTCGGGCCCCGATTTCAGCTTCCCCCGCATCCTCGGCATCGAAGGCGTCGGTGTGGTCGACGCCGTCGGCGACGGGGTCAACCTGGTCCCCGGGCAGAAGGTCGCCACGATGATGGGAGGTCTCGGCCGAGCCATCGACGGCAGCTACGCCGAGTACACCGTCGTGCCCGCCGTGAACGCGATCCCATTCGACACGGATCTGGGATGGGATGTCGTCGGCGCACTTCCGGAAACGCTGCAAACCGCACACGGTTCCATCACCACCGGGCTCGATCTACGGGCCGGCGAGCACGTCCTTGTCCACGGTGGCACCTCCACTGTCGGGCTCACGGCGATCGCGATCGCGCACCACCTCGGCGCCACCGTGACCGCAACCACACGGAACCCGGAGCGGTTCGGCCTACTCACCGAAGCGGGCGCGGACAACACGCTGGTCGATGACGACACCCTCCCCGATGCCATCCGTGCGATCGCGCCGGATGGCCTCGATGCAGCCCTCGAGTTTGTCAGCGCAACCGCGCTCCCCACCACCCTTTCTCTCATGCGCCGTGGTGGCACCGTCTGCTTCGTCGGCGCCCTCAACGGGCAGTGGACAATCCCCAACTTCTCCCCGTTCACCATCCCCAGCGGTGTCCGCCTCACCAGCTACGCCGGTGGTCCCGATGACCTCCCCGCAGACGCCTTCGGCCACTACCTCCGGATGATCGAGGCCGGCACGCTGAAGCCGGTCATCGCGGGTGTCTACACTGGACTCGAGAAAGCTGCTGCAGCACAGGAGGACCTCGAGTCCGGACACCGGCCCGGGAAACACGTCGTCGTCCTTCCCGCACGCTGAGCCCCGCCGGCACAGCAGCGTTGCTGGACGGAAGCCGCCCACCATTGGGCATCCGGTAAGCCGAACCACCACCACCACCACCACCGCCAACGACGACGACCGTCCGGTAGCCAATGGTCTATAGATGACCCGTGATCATTGATGTGCTCGAGCGCATCACATGGCACGTCGGGTCTGACTGCGGCGCGCGGCGAGGACCTGCTGATTGAGCGCTTGTCCGATCGCGCGCGAAATGGTCGAAGCACTGAGGCCGAGCGTCACGGCGATCTGCTCGAGAGTGCGGCCCTTCGCGCAGCTCGAGGGCGGCGGTGAGCCGTCCCGCAGTCATCGCGCGGGGCCGTCCGCCGCGGTGCCCGCGGGCATGAGCGACCGACGCGGCCCTCGTGCATGCGGTCGCTGATGATGCGGCCGGAGAACTGTCCGCCAGCCGCAAGGGCGAGTCGGGGCCGATTTCAGCTTTCCCGCACCCTCAGTCGTGCGCGTGGCATGGGGCGGTGTCTGATTGCACGTCGGTACGTCTCAGCGTGGACTGAGAAGCGCGTCGAGCTCCGTGACGACGAGGTCCGGACGTGAGATGAACGGGTGGTGTCCAGTCGGGAGGGTCGCGGATCGGTGCGCGCGCGCAGCATGGAAGCGCTGCAGCTCGAGCGAGGTGCTGCGGTCCTCCGCGCAGACGAGGTACGTCGAGTCGACACCCTGCCAGCCGGCGGCGGTCGTCGGTGTCCGAAGGACCCGACCGCCTCGAGTTCGTCCCCCTGCTGCGCCAGTGAGTTGTCACTCGTCTCGCTATATGAGCCTGGGTGTTAAGTTGGCTTCACATCTGCTACCATATTCACATGGCCGACCCGATCGATGGCACCGACCCGCGTGAACTCGCGGAGGACCTCCGTGCCACGCTTGGCGCGTTGGTGCGGCGCTTGCGCGATCAGGTTGAGGGAAGCGATGTGACACGATCGCAAGCATCGGTTCTCGCTCGTCTTGAACGCGATGGTGACACGACGAGTTCAGCCTTAGCCCGGCTCGAGGGCATTCGGCCTCAGTCGATGGGCAAGATCATCGCAGCCCTGGAAGAGCAACGGCTCGTCCGTGGGCGCCCGGATGAGCGTGACGGACGCAAGACGATCTTGAGCCTCACGGACTTTGCTGTCGAGCAGTACCGGACGGGTCGCTTAAAGAAAGAAGACTGGCTCACCCAAGCCATCACATCGACACTTTCAGCCGAGGAGACCGCGGCCCTTGCCGCCGCGACGGCGATGCTTCGCCGCCTGGCGCAGTCACCGTAGAACCTTCACCACCTTCCGCTCACTTGAGTTACCGACGGCGCCACCGGCTTATGACAGACGGTCCCGCGCACGCCACGTCAACGACGTGCCGATCTTCAGCGCGCCTTCGTCACAGAGGACTTCCGCATGCCCATCAGCGTTCTCGACCCGGCCATGGGTCCCGACTCCGCGTCGCTCGTCGCCGGGTCGCCACAATGACCGCCGCTGCCAGTCGGCCGTCATCGTCGAAGCCGTTCGGCTGGACCTTCCTCAGCCCGCTGTTGATCGGGTCGAGCCTCAACCCGATCAACAGTTCGCTGATTGCCACCGGACTCGTCGGGATCGGCCTCGACTTCCACGAGGGCCCCGCCACCACCGCGTCGCTCGTCTCCGTGCTGTACCTCTGCAGTGCCGTCATGCAGCCCACCATGGGGAAGCTGGCGCAGGTCTTCGGTGCACGCCGAGTGTTCCTCTCCGGTGTCACGATCCTGTTCGTCGCCGGCGTGATCGGTACCCTCGCTCCTGCCTTCGGCTTCCTGGTCCTCTCCCGCGCACTCATCGGCGTGGGAACGTCCGCTGCGTTCCCGACGGCCATGGCGCTGGTCCGGCAGCGCGCGGACGCGATGAAGACGGGGGTGCCCAGCCGTGTCCTCGGCAACTTCTCCATCGCCTCGCAGGTCACCACCGTCATCGGGCTCCCGCTCGGCGGCATCCTCACCGGAGCCTTCGGCTGGCGGGCGCTGTTCTTCGTCAACGTGCCGCTCGCTCTGATCGCCCTCGTGCTCACCCTCGTCGGCGTCCCGAAGGACACCCCCACTGCCCACCAGCGGAAGACGTCGCTGTTCTCGTTGATCGATGTCCCCGGGATCCTGCTCTTCGCCGGGACCGTCGTCAGTCTCCTGCTGTTCCTCCAGCAGCTTGATCGCCCGGTTTGGTTCCTGATCGCCGTGGCCGTGGTCCTCGGGGCCGCCCTGATCCTCTGGGAACGGCGAGCCGCAACGCCCCTGATCGACGTTCGGATGCTCGGCCGGAACCACGGGCTGTTCCGCACATACGTTCGGCAGTTCCTCGTTGCCCTCGGCCTCTACACCGCCCTCTACGGCACGAGTCAGTGGATGGAGGGGGCTGCGCACTACACGGCATCGCAGGTCGGGCTGATCCTGCTGCCGATGTCCGCGATCAGCATCGTCATCGCCCGCCTCGTCTCCGGGCGGGGTGTTGTGCGGTGGCCGCTCATCATCAGCGGGATTGCCTTCGGGGCGACAGGATTCGTGATGCTCAGCATCGTGCACACCTCAAGCGTTTGGGTGCTGCTCCTGATGTCACTGCTGTTCGGGGTGGGCAACGGGTTCAGTGGCTTCGCCAATCAAGCTGTCCTCTACGTCCAGACTCCCGCCGACGAGATCGGTGTCGCCTCCGGTCTGTACCGGACGTTTGCCTACTTTGGGGCGATCTTCTCCTCGAGCTTGGTGAGCATCGCCTTCGGCTCCGCAGCCACCGACGCCGGGTTCCACGTCGTCGCCTGGGCCGTCGTCCTCATCGGTCTCGGCGTCCTGCTGCTGACGGTCCTCGACCGGCAGATACCCGCTCGGACCACCGAGTAGCCCACCACCAGATCCCGCATCCGATAGATGCCCACCACAAGGAGAATCATGCCTGTCACCACTCTCGACGCCGTCACCGCTCTGATCGTCATCGACCTGCAGAACGGCATCGTCAGCTTCCCCACCGCGCACCCCGCCTCCGACGTGGTCGACCGTTCCGCGCAGCTCGCCGATGCGTTCCGCCGCCACGGCCTCCCGGTCGTCCTCGTCAACGTCGGTGGCTCCGCTCCGGGCCGCATCGAGCAGTCGGGCGGAGCCGTTGCGGAACGCCCCGCTGACTGGGCCGACCTCGTCCCCGAGCTGAACCAGCACCCGGACGACCACACCATCACCAAGTTCACCTGGGGCGCCTTCACCAATACCGGCCTCGACGAGCACCTGAAGGGTCTCGGCGTGACCCAGGTCGTCCTCACCGGCATCGCGACCAGCATCGGTGTCGAATCGACTGCTCGCTACGCGCACGAGCACGGGTTCAACGTCACCCTCGCCGTGGACGCCATGACGGACATGGCGCTCGACGCGCACGAGTACAGCACGACCCGTGTCTTCCCGAGACTCGGTGAGACCGGGACCACCGCCGAGATCCTGTCATTGCTGGAAGAACGCTGATCTATGTCGCTGGTGAGCGGGCAGGTGCAACCGATTGCTCGCGACACCGCAGCATTTTGCGGCGCTCACGCAGGGACGGCAGGTTGCACCGGTCCGGTGCGGTCCGGTCCGGTCCGGCGTGGGAGGCGTGGGAGGCGGGGGAGGCGGGGGAGCAGAGTCTCCTCATCGCCACCGATGAAACCCATCTGCAGATCATCAGCGCGAGACAGACCCGCACCGCGTCTCGCGTTCCGACGCAACCAGCATTCGATCAGGCCCCGGCACTACCTCGATGAGCACTGGATCTCGACGCCCCGGTGGAGGTCTCACGCTGAGTCTGACCGAGGACCTGTCGGATCGCTCCTACGGTCAGATGGACCTGCGACACTGCGCGACGAGGTCTCGTCGTGCAGTGTCGCAGGTTTGAGGAGCCGGAACGCCTGATCGAGCAGGACCCGGGATGGCACAGCACCGTTGCGGTCTACCCACTCGGCCGAGGAGACGTCGAGACAGGTGAGGGCACACAGCGTGACGGCCCGGGCCCGATACCGCCGATCCACATCGTCCCCGGTCAGCGCATCAGCGACCAACGGCTCAAGGGCGCTCATCCATGCGAGGTGTTTTTCCGTGTTCCGAGCACGGAGCGACGGAGTGCTGATCATCACCCTTGTCGCACGCAGCGCCCACTCGGGATCCGACTCAACGGTCTCCATGACGGCTTCGAAGCCCCAGCGCAAGGCTTCCCAAACTGGCAGGGTCCCCAAGCCCTCTGCGAGGCGCCGGCGGACAGGCTCGCCGTAAACCATCGGATCGCCCAGGACCACGTCTTCTTTTGAGGCGAAGTACCGGAAGAAGCTCCGGGGTGAGATGTCGACGGCCGCCGCGATCTGATCGACGGTCGTGTCGTCGAACCCCTGCTCATCGAACATCACGAGCGCGACCGCAGCGATCTGGCCGCGGACCGCATCGCGCGTCCGCTGCCGCAGCCCTTGGCTTCCACTTTCGCCCATGTGGTGAGAATACCGCGACAATCGTGACAGTGGCTGCCAAAACATGCATACACTGACGGAGGATCATCCGAGGCCGAGGGGACGCCCCACCGGCAGACGGCTCAGAAACAGCTCAGCGAACGTGCTACGTGAATCAGATCCGCGTATCTGGTTCCCGCGTCGCTGCAGCTGACGAGGCAGCCCCAGGAGGGCACATGACGCAGGAAGACACCATGAAGGCAGTTCGGTTCCACGAGTTCGGCGGGCCGGAGGTGCTCAAAATCGAAGACGTCCCGAGGCCGACAGCAGGTCCCGGTGAGGTCCTGATCGAGGTTGCCGCATCCGGTTACAACCCTGCCGACAGCACGATCCGTGAGGGTGCTTTCCAGCAGGTGTTCCCGCTGGAACTGCCCGTGACTCCCGGGTTCGACCTCTCTGGCACCGTGGTAACGGTCGGGGACGGAGTGGATGCCTTCGCCCCAGGAGAAGCGGTGATCGGCTTCCTGCCTCTTGGCGTGCGAGGTGCCGCCGCTGAGTACGCCGTCGCTCCCGTCGACGTGCTCGCGAAGGCCCCGACGAGCATCGAGCTAGCCGACGCGGCGGCTCTGCCGACGGCCGGGATGACGGCGCTGCAGGCGCTCGTGGAACACGGTCACCTCGAGGCAGGGCAGCGGGTGCTGGTGAACGGCGCCGGTGGTGCAGTCGGTGGATACGCCATCCAACTCGCCGTGAGCATCGGCGCCGAGGTCATCGCGACCGCGAGCCCCACCAGCCTTGAGCGGGTCACGTCCTACCGGCCCACCCAGGTCATCGACCACACGGGCATCGCTCTCCGCGACGCCATCGATGGCGAGGTCGACCTCATCGTCAACTTCGCCCCAACCGACTTCACCGAATTGCTCACTCTGGTCAAGGCCGGGGGCCGCATTGTCTCAGCGTCGGCGCCGGTCGAGCAGGACAACGCGAAGAAGGTGGTTGCTGTCGGTATGAGTACCCACGCCGACGCAGATCAGCTCGCTCACCTCTCCGCCGAGGTCGACGCGGGACGGCTGCGCGTGTGGGTTGAGAACCGCCGGCGCCTCGAGGACATCGCAGACGTCCACGCGAGTAACAGCAGCACCGGCAAGACCATTCTCCTCTCGCACTGAACCCGTTCCGTCCTCTCACGGACCACTCGAACAGCATCACGATCGAAACAGGAAGGCAACTCATGCAGACACGCACGCTCGGCCAGCAGGGCCTCACCACGTCAGCCATCGGCTATGGATCGATGGGAATCTCCATGGCCTACGGGCCCGGCGAGGAGCACGAAGGCGTCGCCGCGATCCAGAAGGCACACGACCTCGGCGTCACGTTCTTCGACACGGCCGAGCTGTATGGCTGGGGCGAGAACGAGAAGATCGTCGGCCGTGCAGTGAAGGACTTCCGCGATGAAGTCGTCATCGCCACGAAGTTCGGGTTCACCGCACCCGACTACGGCTACAACAGCCGCCCTGAACACATCCGCGAGGTCGTCGAGAACAGCCTCCGCAACCTCGGCATGGACCACATCGACGTGCTCTACCAGCACCGTGTGGACCCCACCGTCCCCATCGAGGACGTTGCTGGGACCGTGAAGGAGTTCATCGACGCGGGCAAGGTGAAGTACTTCGGTCTCAGCGAAGCTGGACCCGACACCATGCGCCGTGCTCACGCCGTGCAGCCCGTCTCGGTTCTCCAGACCGAATACTCCCTGTTCGAGCGGGACGTTGAGGTGCTGTTCCCGGTCCTCAACGAACTGGGTATCGGCTTCGTGCCCTACTCGCCCCTCGGACGCGGGTTCCTCACCGGTACCGCGAAGCCGGCAGCCGAGTACGACGAAACTGACATGCGCCGCGGTGATGCCCGCTGGCAGCCCGGCAACTTCGAGAAGAATGTCGAAGCCACCCGTCAGCTCACCGAACTCGCCGCCTCCAAGAACGCGACCGTCGCTCAGCTCGCTCTCGCCTGGCTCCTTGCGCAGGGCGAGAACATCGTGCCGATCCCCGGTACCCGCAGTGCGAATCGCGTCGAAGAGAATGTCGGCGCCGCCGACCTCGCCCTCACCGACGCCGACCTCGCACGCATCACCGAGATCCTTCCCACCGGAGGCTTCGGCTCGCGACTTCCCGAAGGCATCAGCGTCGACTGGGTGTAGTTCTAGCAGGGCGGACTGCGCAGCACCGACAGAGGCTGCGCAGTCCGCCTACCCGGGCACGTACGCCCTCCGCTTCATCGAGAGCTCTACACCTCACCAGTGCCGAGATCACCGCGTTGGACTCCCTCGCCGCCCGACGCTGACGGCCCGGCACACGTGAGCGTGAGCGCCGTCGCGGTCTCACTCACCGCGGTGTGCTCCGCTTGTGGTCACTACCAAGGCCAAGCCGAGAACACGCATTCGGCGACTGCTGGTCAGTCATCACCTCGACCGACGCGTCCTACGACCTCATCGTGATCCCGACTGCGGCCGGGCTCCGAAGACTTCAAGAAAGTCACCTTTTCATCGCACGCCCCCCGCCTCACCAACAGGAAGCTGAATCTCATGGACGCTGTCTACACGACCGAAGCTCTCTCGACCGGCGCGGGACGCAACGGTCACGTCGCTACCGCTGACGGCCGCATCAATCTCGATCTCGCCGTTCCGAAGGAAATGGGCGGATCCGGTGACGGAGCAAACCCCGAGCAGCTTTTCGCCGCCGGCTACTCCGCGTGCTTCCACTCCGCGCTGCAGGGCATTGCCCGCGCACAGAAGGTAGACGTCAGCGGCTCGTCCGTCGGCGCCCGAGTCTCCATCGGGAACAACGAGAGCGGCGGCTTCGGACTCGCCGTCCTCCTCGAGGTCACCATCCCCGGAGTCCCCGCCGAGCAGGCGCAGGCACTCGCAGAAGCCGCCCACCAGGTCTGCCCCTACTCCAACGCCACCCGCGGCAACGTCGACGTGACGATTACCGTCTCTGACGACTGACGACTCTGCACAGTCGCTCCTCTTTCCGTGCCATCGAGATGGCCGGGCGGAGAACCGAGCCGCAACACGCTCACTTCGTGCTGCGGTGTGCCCCGTGGGTCGCCGTGTGCTTACTTCGCCGCTTTTCCGCGGCCCTGTTTTCGATAGACCCGGAAGAAGGAATGCTCTTGCATGCAATGGTGTACACCGAGTACGGAAGCCCCGAGGTCTTGTTCTCGGCCGACGTGGAGGAGCCTCACGCAGGGCCGGGACAAGTGCGTGTGCAGGTACGTGCCGCCGGGGTCAACCCGGTTGACTGGAAAGCAGTCGCGGGTTCCATGTCCGGCGGCATCCCGCTCAACGGCACGGCTATTCCTGGGTTCGACGTCGCCGGGGTGATCGATGAGGTCGGCGACGGTGTCGAGGACGTAATCGTCGGTGACGCCGTTTTCGGGCAGTCGGTGGGCGGAAGTGTCGCCGAGTATGCGCTGCTCGAAGAGTGGGCGGCGAAGCCTGCAGACCTCGCCTGGGAAGTGGCAGGCGCATTGAACGTCGTCGCCGAGACCGCGGTTCGAGTCATTGACCTGCTTCCCCTGAAGCCGGGGAACGCCCTTTTGGTGGACGGAGCCGCGGGCGGCGTGGGTTTGATGGTCACTCAGATCGCGGTCACGCGCGGGGTAACCGTGTTGGGGACAGCAGCACCCCGTAATCACGATCTGCTTCGCGCAATCGGAGCTGTGCCGTTGACCTACGGCGAGGGCATCGCTGAAAGAGCACGGGAGCTATCACCCGGTGGAGTGCAGTTCGCTGTCGACACTGCCGGCAAGGGCTCGTTGCCTGAACTCATGGCCCTTACCGGCGATCCCACCCGAGTCGTCACCATCGCGGACCGCAGCGCCACCAGCCGTGGAGCGCACGACACCGTGTCGCCGGCGAATAGAGCACGAAGCTTGCGCTACGTCGCCGATCTCATCGTCGAGGGCAAGTTGAAACTTCCGATCGCCGCGACTTACGCAATGGACGAGATCGTCGACGCCTACAAGAGGAGCCAGGCCGGCCACGTTGCAGGGAAGATCGTGCTCGTGCCTTAGCCTTGGCCGCCCTCGACACACCCATCAGTCTCAGGAAGTTCCAGACAGCTGGACCTGAGACTTTGCTACCGACCTAAACATTAGGGACCCTGATCATGGAATCAACAGGAAACTCGACGCTCGCAGCGGACCCTCGTCACCTTCTGGTCATCGGGGCTGGCCCTGGCATCGGTGCCGGAACTGCACGACGTTTTGCCCGCGAAGGGTTCCGCATCACCCTCGTCGCCCGCCGTACAGAGCCGCTCACCGTGCTCGCAGAAGAGCTCGAAGGCCTCGGGGCGCAGGTGCATGTCGTGACCGCTGATGCTTCCGACGTCCCTGAATATGAAGCAGTCTTGCGATCGCTCTACGCCGGAGTCGGATCACCCGGCGTCGTCGTCTACAACGCCGTTTCCGGCTCGGCCGAACCCCTGCTGACCATCGACAGCGAGCGCCTGAGGCTGGCAAACAACGTCAACGTGGTCTCCGCCGTCGTCACCGCCCAGGTCGCCGCACCTCACCTGCGTGCTGCTGGCGGCGGCACCATCCTCTACACCGGCGGAGGCCTCGCGGACTACCCCTCCGGGGCCTACGCGTCAGCGTCTCTCGGCAAGGCCGCCCTGCGCGCGGCGGCGACGATACTCGCGGGCGATCTAGCGGACGACAACATCCACGTCGCCAGCATCACCATCAACGGAGCCGTCGAGTACGGGACCCCGTTTGATCCGAACCTCATCGGCGATGAGTACTGGACGATCCACCTGCAGCCCCGCGAGAGCTGGGTACCGGAGTCTCCTTACAACGGGCGTTGAAGAATACCGTCCGGGACCCGCGCGGAGCTTGGACCCGTGTCGTGAACCCCCGGTTTAACTTGTCCGTGCTGACGACGTTTTGCCCATGCGGGCGGGGCTGATGTCCAGGCCTGCGAGCGCCACCGCACGGTGTGCCGGATGCTTCCGTCGGTCGCCTCGGTTGAACCAAGCATCAGCCATAGCCGCAGTTGACGGGCGCGTCCAGATCCTGTCTCTGAGCCGCGGATTGTGTCACTTTTGGTAGCAACACCTGATCCAAGGTCACTATCCGCGATGTGAGCAGCATCACGCCGGTGCCATAGGTTCCGATCGCGGTCGGAGTGGCGCTCGTCGGTCAAAGCAGCGCACGAAGTTCCGGGTGGTTGTCACCGGTCACGCCTAGCAGTGCTGCGACGGTGCTCGGCCGCCATCGGGGTTGCGCCGTCAATGGTCCGGTGGTCACACCCGAGCTCTCTCGTCCTACGACCCGATGTCGACGTGCTCCTCCTGCGACGTCGAGCGACACCCCGGTGATGTAGCGGTCGGCGGCGTCCGCGAGGAAATCCATGGTGTTGGTGAACTCGGTCGATTCAGCGAAGCGCCGCGTGGGCAGCTGAGCATCGCGAGCGACTTGGGCGGCACCCGCTTGGCCGGCAAGTAGGGCCCGCATCGGCGTGTTGACCGCTCCGCGGACGAGCCGAGGGCAGGAACGAGGAGGCTGCAGCCTGCCCGTTCCAGGACCTCTCAACGTGTGGCGCTCGCCCTACGGCGTGGGCGCCCAGGGAGGATGATGCCGGCACCAGTCCGATGAGGAGCACACCACAGAGAAGAATCCGGCCTCCGTGGAAGTCGGCCCCGTGTAGGCCAGCGATCCGGCTGATGTGTTGCCGTCGCCTGCCGCGACGCTGACGGACTGCCAGCCGATCAGGGTGCCGTCTTCGGCGATGACGGCCGGGCGGTGTTGCCGATTGCGGCGTGCTCAGGGACCCGAACGGCGAAGCGACCTCCTGTGTCGGCTATCGACCAGCCCTCCCCGAGGAGCACCGGATTGCTGAACGGCCAGGAGGAGACTCGCTCGCCGGCGTGATCGCGGTCGAGGCCGATTGTCAGGACCGAGCAGGGAGCCATCCGGGCGCGGGGGTGCGACGCTGTCTCTTATACACATCTCCGAGCCCACGAGACATCTC
>NZ_QKLB01000007.1:0-153943 GCF_003224295.1 Curtobacterium sp. MCPF17_046
TGTGCACGCTGTTGAGTTCTCAAGGACCAGACGCACTCCCCACTCCACACCACCAGGATGCTTCGCCAGAGAGGCTGTCGCTCTCGATCCCACCGATGTCGTCGAACCCGCCAACACAAACCGTGCAGTCAGATCCAGTGGCTCATCCCGAAGGAGAGGCCCGGTGGAGTAGTCATCCTAAGCGTCGAAGCGACCCAGCACAAGGCCAGATCTGAACTCCAGTGGAGGATGGTCCCGCTTGAGGGCCGACGTGCTCTGGGCTTCCGCTCCAGCCGCTCCGCCGCACCTTTGGGGTGACGAGGGATTACTTTACGCAGCCCCCACACCCACCACCAACCCACCCCACATCCCGGGCGTGTCGCACCATGCAACACCGGTGCCGCTCCCCGGGACGCCGAACGCCCGGCCCCTCTCGGGACCGGGCGTCGGGAGTGGTCGGGACCGGCTGCGTCAGCCGAGCGTGACGCCGGCCAGCGTCTTCTTCCCGCGACGGAGGACGAGCACGCCACCCGGCATGGCCAGGGACGCCAGCGTCGCGGCCGCGTCCTCGGCACGCTCGTTGTTGACGTAGACGCCACCCTGGCCGACCGCACGCCGTGCTTCACCGAGGGACTTGACGAGTCCGGTCTCCACGAGGGCTCGCGCCACATCGGCGTCCCCGCCCAGCGACACCGTCCCGGGCAGCTCGGCGATCGCGGCGCGCAGGGTGTCGGCGTCGAGCGCGGTCAGGTCGCCGTTCCCGAACAGCGCTGCCGACGCGTCGATCGCGGCCTGTGTCGCGGCCTCCCCGTGGACCAGTGCGGTGACCTCGAAGGCCAGGGTGCGCTGGGCCTCCCGGCGGAACGGCTCGTCGGCGACGGCCTGCTCGAGGCGATCCACCTCGGCGCGGGACAGGAACGTGAACTCGCGCAGGCGCGCGACCACGTCGGCGTCCGCCGTGTTGAGCCAGAACTGGTAGAAGGCGTACGGCGAGGTCATCGTGCCGTCGAGCCAGATCGCGTTGCCCTCGCTCTTGCCGAACTTCGTGCCGTCCGAGTTCGTGATGAGCGGCGTCCCCAGCGCGTGCGCGGACACACCCTCGGTCCGACGGATGAGTTCCGTGCCCGAGGTGAGGTTGCCCCACTGGTCGGAGCCACCGGTCTGCAGCGTGCACCCGTACTGGCGGTAGAGCTCGCGGAAGTCCAGGCCCTGCAGGATCTGGTAGCTGAACTCGGTGTAGCTGATGCCGGCGTCCGAGTTCAGCCGGGCGGCGACGGCGTCCTTCTTGAGCATCGAGTTGACGCGGAAGTACTTGCCGATGTCACGCAGGAAGTCGATCGCGGACAGCGGCGCGGTCCAGTCCAGGTTGTTCACCAGCCGGACGCCGTTGTCACCGTCGGCGCTGAGGAACCGGGACACCTGGCCCTGCAGCCGTCCCACCCACTCCTCGACGGTCTCGCGGGTGTTGAGCGTGCGCTCGGCCGTGGGACGCGGGTCCCCGATGAGACCGGTCGACCCGCCGACGAGCGCGAGCGGCTTGTGCCCGGCCAGCTGCAGTCGACGCATGGTCAGCAGCTGGAGCAGGTTCCCGCAGTGCAGCGACGGGGCGGTCGGGTCGAACCCGCAGTAGTAGGTCACCGGTCCGGCGTCGAGGGCCTCTTGCAGTGCGGTCTCGTCGGTGGAGACGTGCACCAGACCACGCCAGCGCAGTTCGTCCCACACCGAGGCGAAGGTGGGGTCGTTCTGCTGGCGCGTCAGGACGTCGGGATCGGTATCGCTGGACACCCCGTCATCGTACCGGCGCGCTCGGCGCCCCCTCAGCCGATGGCGCCCTTGTGCCGGCGGTACGCCGACACGGTCGGGTCGCCCGGCAGCCAGAACCGCCACGGGAACGCCGCTCCCCCGGCCACCCCGCCCACGCCGGTCCGTGGACCGCTCGCGACCAGGCCGCCGGACAGGAGGTCGTCGACGACCTGCGCCACCGGGGCGGAGGCGAGCCGGGCCTCCAGGGCGGGAGCCAACCGGAGCGTGTACGGACCGGAACCGTCGAGGACCGAGGTGCCGTCGTCCGCACCGAGGACCGCGCCGAGCGCGACGCCGAGGTTCCCCGGTCCGCGCGCGAGCGCCACGTCGGCCACGGTTGGTCCGCGACGCTCGCGGGCGACGTCCGTGCCCGCCACCACCGCAGCCCCGCGGAGCAGGGACCCGGACGACTGGCCGGCGGGGCCGCTCACGACGTTCACGCACGTGTGGATTCCGTACGACCGGTAGGCGTACAGCGTCCCGGGCGGACCGAACAGGTGCCGGTTGCGCGGTGTCATGCCGCGGTGTCCGTGCGAACCCGGGTCGACCGCGCCCGAGTAGGCCTCGACCTCGGTGATCCGCAGGGTCACGCCCTTGCCCGTGATCGTCGCGCCGAGGAGCGCTGGTGCGCACACCGGCGCGGGCTCGCGCAGCAGCGCGAGCAGCGCATCCGACGGCGTCGGCGTCGGCGTCGGCGTCGGCTCAGGGGACACGGTTCACCGGGTGAAGGGCGTCCCGGCCGCGATCTCCCGGACGGACCGGGTCAGGGCGGCGAGTTGCTCGGCGACCCGCTCGGGTGCCGTGCCGCCGACGCCCCGACGGGACGCGACGCTGCCCTCGATCGTGAGGACCGTGCGGACCTCCGGGGTGAGGTGCTCCGAGACCGCGGCGTACTCCGCGTCCGTCGGGTCGTCGAGGTCGATGCCGCGCTCCTCGCAGTACCGGACGAGCGCGCCCGAGACCTCGTGCGCGTCACGGAACGGGACACCCTGTCGGACCAGCCACTCCGCGACGTCGGTCGCCAGGGAGAACCCCTGCGGTGCGAGCTCCGCCATCCGGGCGGTGTCGAAGGACAGGGTCGCGATCATGCCGGTGAACGCGGGGAGCAGGACCTCGAGCGTCGCGACCGAGTCGAAGACGGGCTCCTTGTCCTCCTGCAGGTCGCGGTTGTACGCGAGCGGCAGGCCCTTGAGGGTGGCGAGGAGGCCGGTCAGGTTGCCGATCAGCCGACCGGACTTGCCGCGTGCGAGCTCGGCGATGTCCGGGTTCTTCTTCTGCGGCATGATGCTCGACCCGGTCGAGAAGCCGTCGTGGAGCCGGACGAAGCCGAACTCCTTCGTGTTCCAGAGGATGACCTCCTCCGCCAGGCGGGAGACGTCGATGCCGATCTGGGCGAGGACGAAGGCGAACTCGGCGACGACGTCGCGAGCGGCGGTCGCGTCGATCGAGTTGTCGGCGGGCCGGTCGAAGCCCAGCTCCTGCGCGATGGCGGCCGGGTCGAGTCCGAGCGAGCTGCCCGCCAGCGCACCGGCGCCGTAGGGGCTGACGCTCGCGCGGCCCGCCCAGTCGCGGAGCCGCTCGAGGTCCCGCACGAGGGGCCAGGCGTGCGCGAGCAGGTGGTGCGCGAGCAGGACCGGCTGCGCGTGCTGCAGGTGCGTCCGGCCGGGCATGATGGCGCCCTCGTGTTCAGATGCCTGCTGGCTGATCGCGTCGACGAGGTCGATGACCATCCGGCCGATCCGACGGCCGTGGTCGAGCATGTGCATCCGGCCGAGGGTCGCGATCTGGTCATTGCGGCTGCGGCCGGCGCGGAGCTTCCCGCCCAGCTCCGGGCCGACGTCGGCGATGAGCAGGCGCTCGAGTGCGCCGTGCACGTCCTCGTCGGACTCGTCCGGCTGCAGGGAGCCGTCGGCGTGCGCGTCCTCGAGCCGGTCGAGGCCGGCGAGCATCCGCTCGAGTTCGTCGGCCGTCAGGTACCCCGCCACCTGCAGCGCCCGGGCGTGCGCGCGGGAGCCGGCGATGTCGTAGGGCGCCAGCTGCCAGTCGAAGTGCGTCGACTTCGACAGGGCGGCGAGTTCCGCGCTCGGACCGTCCGCGAACCGGCCACCCCACAGGGCGCCCGTGTTCGTCGCGTCGGTCTTGCTGCTGCTGTCGTCCGGCCGGGAGGCTCGGGGGGCGTCCGTCATGAGGGTCCTGCGTCGTCTCGGGTCGGGTCGGGGGTCGGAGCGGTCCGGGCGGTGCGCCTGCCGGACCGGCGGCGACGGGACGGGCGCGTGACGCGCCTCCCGTCCGGCGAGGACGGCGGGACCGACCGGTCCCGCCGCCCTCGGTCGGTCAGTTCGCCAGGTCGCGGCGGGCGGAGATCTTGCTCGGCAGCGACCACAGTTCGATGAAGCCCTTGGAGAGCGACTGGTCGAACGTGTCACCGGTGTCGTACGTGGCGAGGTCGAAGTCGTAGAGGCTCTGCTCGGAGCGACGACCGGTCACCGTGGCACGACCGCCGTGGAGCTGCATGCGGATGTCGCCGGACACGTACTCCTGCGTCGAGTCGATGAAGGCGTCGAGGCTGCGCTTCAGGCCACCGAACCACAGGCCGTCGTAGACCAGGTCGGCCCACTCCGACTCGACACCGCGCTTGTAGCGGTTGACGTCGCGCTCGAGGGTCAGGCTCTCGAGCTCCTCGTGCGCGGCGATGAGCGCCATCGCGGCCGGGGCCTCGTAGACCTCGCGCGACTTGATGCCGACCAGGCGGTCCTCGACGACGTCGATGCGGCCGACGCCGTGCTTGCCGGCGAGGGCGTTGAGTTCCTGCACGACGCGCAGGACGCTGAAGCGCTGACCGTCGATCGCGACCGGCACACCCTGCTCGAACGTGATCGTGACCTCGTCGGCCTCACGGTCGACGGCGGGGTCCTGCGTGTACGCGTACAGGTCCTCGATCGGGGCGTTCCACGGGTCCTCGAGGAACCCGGTCTCCACCGCGCGACCCCATACGTTCTGGTCGATCGAGTACGGCGACTTCTTGCTCTGCAGGATCGGCAGGTCGTGCTCCTGCGCGTAGACGATCGCCTTGTCACGGGTCAGCGCGAGGTCACGGACCGGGGCGACGCTCGTCAGGTCGGGGGCGATCGCGGCCACGGCGGCCTCGAAGCGCACCTGGTCGTTGCCCTTGCCGGTGCAGCCGTGCGCGACGCTGTCCGCGCCGAGCTGCTTCGCCGTGGTGGCGAGGTGCTTCGCGATGAGCGGCCGGCTCAGCGCCGAGACGAGGGGGTAGCGCTTCTGGTAGAGCGCGTTGGCCTTGAGGGCCGGGACGAGGTAGTCGTCCGCGAACTCGTCCTTCGCGTCGATGACGACCGACTCCACCGCGCCGCAGTCGAGCGCGCGCTGACGGATGGCGTCCATCTCCTCGCCGCCCTGGCCGACGTCGACGGCCAGCGCCACGACCTCCTTGCCGGTGGCGTCCTTGAGCCAACCGATCCCGACGGAGGTGTCGAGCCCTCCTGAGTACGCGAGTACGACGCGGTCTGCCATGGGTTCTCTCCTGTGTGGTGGTGGTTGTCAGTTGCCGGGGGTCGCCACGTCTGCGGCGGTCGCCCCGTCTGCGGCGGTCGCCCCGTCTGCGGCGGTCGGGGCGTTGGCGGCGAGGAGCCAGGCGAGCAGGGCCTTCTGGGCGTGCAGGCGGTTCTCCGCCTCGTCCCAGATGATGCTGCGCGGTCCGTCGATGACCTCGGCGGTGACCTCGTAGCCGCGGTCGGCGGGCAGGCAGTGCATGAACACGGCGTCGTCCGCGGCGTGCGCGAGCAGGTCGTCGTCGACGCGGTACCCGGCGAAGGTGGCGAGCCGCTGCTGCTTCTCGTCCTCCTTGCCCATCGAGACCCAGGTGTCGGTCACGACGACGTCGGCACCCGCCACCGCGGCGACCGGGTCGGTCACGACGAGCACGGACCCGCCGGTCTCGGCGGCGCGGTGCTCCGCGTCCGTCACGACCTGCGGTGCGGGCGAGAACTCGACCGGTGACGCGACACGCACGTGCATCCCGGCCGTCGCGCAGGCGAGCAGGTACGACTGCGCCATGTTGCTCGCGCCGTCGCCGACGAACGCGATGGTCTGCCCGGCCAACGCGCCGCGGTGCTCGCGGATGGTGAGCAGGTCGGCGAGGAGCTGGCACGGGTGGAAGTCGTCGGACAGCGCGTTGACGACCGGCACCGTGGTGCTCGCCGCCATCTCCTCGAGCCCGGCCTGGCCGTAGGTGCGCCAGACGATCGCCGACACCATGCGCTCGAGCACGCGGGCGGTGTCGGTCGGGGTCTCCTTGCCGCCGAGCTGGCTGTTCGCGGTCGAGATGATGAGCGGGCTGCCGCCGAGGTCGCTGATGCCGACGTGGAAGGACACCCGGGTGCGGGTGGACGACTTGTCGAAGATCACGGCGACGCTCTGCGGACCGGCGAGGGGCTTGGCGCCCCACCGGTCGCGCTTCATCTCGACGGCGAGGTCGAGGATCGCGGACTGCTCGGCCTGCGTGAGGTCGTCGTCCCGGAGGAAGTGGCGGGTCATGCGGAGGTCTCCTCGTCGGCGCCCTCGACGGCCGCCATGCTCTGGGCGAGGATCGCGAGGAACGCGTCGATCTCGGCGTCGGACACGATGAGCGGCGGCGCGATGCGCAGGCTCGACTCGTTCGGTGCGTTGATGATGAGGCCGCGCTCGAGCGCGGCGGCCGAGACCGCGGCGGCGACCGGGCGACGGAGGCCGACACCGATGAGCAGGCCGCTCCCCCGGACCTCCTCCACCAGGTCGGAGCCGAGTGCGGTGATCCCGGTGCGGATGCGCTCACCCTTGACGACCGCACCGGCCACCAGGTCCGCGCGCTCGATCTCGGCGAGCACCGCGTTCGCGACGCGGGTGCCGAGCGGGTTGCCGCCGAAGGTCGAGCCGTGCTGGCCCGCCGAGAACAGGTCGGACGCCCACCCGAAGGTCACGAGCGCCCCGATCGGGAAGCCACCGGCGATGCCCTTGGCCACCGTGATCGCGTCCGGGACCACGCCCGTGTTCTGGAAGGCGAACCAGGCGCCGGTGCGGCCGATGCCGGTCTGGATCTCGTCGAGGACGAGCAGTGCGCCGTGCCGCTCGGTCAGGGCCCGCGCGGCCTGCAGGAAGCCCTCGGGCAGGTCGACGACGCCGGCCTCGCCCTTGATCGGCTCGAGGATGAGCGCCGCGACGGTGTCGTCGATCGAGCGCTCGAGGGCCTCGATCGACGTCTCGATGTGCTCGACGCCCGGGATCATCGGCAGGAAGTCCTGCTGGAGGGCGGGCTTGCCGGTGAGCGCGAGCGCGCCCATGGTGCGGCCGTGGAACGCCTGCTGCAGCGCGAGGGTCTTCGTCTTGCGCCCGTCCGCGCCGCGGTTCAGCCGAGCCAGCTTGAACGCCGCCTCGTTGGCCTCCGCGCCGGAGTTGCCGAAGTACACGCGGCCCGCGTCGCCCGCGCCGGAGATCCGCTTGAGGCGTTCGGCGAGCTCGAGCTGCGGCGGCGTCGCGAAGTAGTTCGACACGTGCACGAGCTTCGCTGCCTGGTCGCTGATCGCCTCGACGAGCGCCGGGTGGGCGTGGCCGAGCGAGTTCACCGCGATGCCGGCGAGGAAGTCGAGGTACTCGTTGCCGTCGACGTCCCACACCCGGCAGCCCTCGCCGCGCTCGAGCATGATCTTCGGCGGGGTCAGGGATCGCATGAGCGACGCCCCGAACCGGTCGTTCCAGGTCTCGGTCTGCGTCTCGGTGCTCACCGTGCTGTGCCCTTCTCGTCGTCGTGCGGAGTCGTGGAGTCGTCGTCGCGTCGGGCGACGTGCTGGCCGCCCGGGACGTCGTCGTGGCCGCTGCCCGGGGCGTGGACCGCCGCGCGTCGGCCGATCTCGGCGTGGGTGTTCTGGTTCTCGGTCCGGCGACTCGGGTCCGGGATGACCTCGGTGCCGGCGCCGCGGAGGGTGAAGACCTCGAGCAGGATCGAGTGCGGGATGCGGCCGTCGATGATGGTCGCACCACCGACGCCGCCGACCACGGCGTCGAGGCACGCGGTCATCTTCGGGATCATCCCGGACTCGAGCGACGGCAGCAGCTGGCGGAGTTCCTCGACCGCGATGAGGTCGATGATCGAGTCGCGGTCCGGCCAGTTGCGGTACAGCCCGGGCACGTCGGTGAGCATCATCAGCTTCGACGCGTTCAGCGCGATCGCGAGTGCGGCCGCCGCGGCGTCGGCGTTCACGTTGAGCGCCTGGTCCGGGTGGGCGTCGTCGATCGCGATGCTCGACACCACCGGGATGCGGTCGGCACGGATCGCGGCGAGGACCCCGGACGGGTCGACGTGGGTGATGTCGCCGACGTGGCCGAGGTCGAAGTGCTCGCCGTCGACGACGACGCCCTTCTTCTCGCCGGTGAACAGCGACCCGCCGTCGCCGAACACCCCGACGCCGAGGCCGTCGCCGTGCTCGTCGATGAGGTCGACGATCTCGCGGTTCACCTCGCCGGCCAGGACGTCGCGGACGACCGTGATCGCCTCGGTCGTCGTGACGCGGTAGCCGCCGCGGAACTCGGACTGGATGCCCTGCTCCTTCAGCGCCGCGGAGATCTGCGGACCGCCCCCGTGCACGACGACCGGGTGCAGGCCGGCGTACCGGAGGTAGACCATGTCCTCGGCGAACGCCCGCTTGAGGTCGTCATTCACCATCGCGTTGCCGCCGAACTTGACGACGACGATCTTGCCCGAGAACCGCTTCAACCACGGCAGGGACTCGATGAGGGTCGCGGCCTTGACGGTCGCGAGCTCGTGCTCTTCTTCCTTCGAGAGGTCCGCGTCGCTCATCAGCTGGAGTACGCGCTGTTCTCGTGGACGTAGTCGTGCGTCAGGTCGTTCGTCAGGATCGTCGCCGCGGCCGTGCCGACCCCGAGGTCGATGAGCACGTGCGTGTCCCGCGGGCTGAGGTCGACGTCGTCGCTCGGCTGGTCCGGGGCACCGGCGTGGCACACCCGCACCCCGTTCATCGACACGTCGACCGCGTACGGGTCGAACTCGGCGTCGGTCGTCCCGATCGCGGCGAGCACCCGCCCCCAGTTGGGGTCGTTGCCGAAGACCGCCGCCTTGAACAGGTTGTTGCGGGCGACGCTCCGGCCGACCGTCACGGCCTCGTCCTCGCTGACCGCGCCGACGACCTCGATCGTGATGTCGTGCGCTGCGCCCTCGGCGTCCTGCTGGAGCTGGCGGGCGAGGTCGGCGCAGACGCCGGTCAGGGCCTGCTGGAAGGTCTCGGCGTCGGGGGTCGTGCCCGAAGCACCGGAGGCCATGAGCACGACGGTGTCGTTCGTGGACATGCACCCGTCGGAGTCGACGCGGTCGAAGGTCACGCGGGTCGCCGCGCGCAGGGCCCGGTCGAGCTCGTCCGCGGGCAGTGCCGCGTCGGTGGTGATCACCACGAGCATCGTCGCGAGGCCGGGTGCGAGCATGCCCGCGCCCTTCGCCATCCCGCCGACCGTCCAGCCGTCGACCGAGACGACGGACTGCTTGGGCTTCGTGTCGGTGGTCATGATGGCAGCCGCGGCGTCGGGTCCGCCGGCACCGTCGAGGGCGTCGGCGGCGAGCGTCACGCCGCGGAGCACGCCGTCACGGAAGGTCTGGTCGCCCCTGCCGATGAGCCCGGTGGAACACACGACGACGTCACCCGCTCCGATGCCCAGCGCGTCGCCGACCGCCTCCGCGGTGAGGTGGGTCGTCTGGAAGCCGAAGGGACCCGTGAAGCAGTTCGCGCCTCCCGAATTGAGGACGACGGCACGGGCGATGCCGTCGCCGACCACCTGGCGGGACCAGATGACCGGGTGCGCCTGCGCACGGTTCGTGGTGAAGACGGCCGCCACGGCGTCCGAGGGGCCGTCGTTGACGACGAGCGCCACGTCCGGCTTGCCACTCGTCTTCAGGCCGGCGGTGACGCCGGCGGCACGGAAGCCGGCGGCGGCGGTGACGCCCTGCAGGGCGCCGTCGGTCGCCGGGAGGCCCGTGGTCGCGTCGGCGCTGTCGTTGCGGTCGGTCACGGGGCGACTCCGTCCACGCTGAGGCCCAGGGTCTCGGGGAGCCCGAGCGCGATGTTCGCGGACTGCACGGCGGCACCGCCGGTCCCCTTGGCGAGGTTGTCGAGTGCGGAGACGGCGACCACCCGGCCGGCGGCCTCGTCGACTGCGATGCCCACGAGGGCGGTGTTCGCCCCGATGGTGTCGGCCACCCGGGGGAAGACGCCCTCGGGCAGCAGGTGCACGAAGGGCTCGTCGGCGTAGGCCTGCTCCCAGGCGAGCCGGACGTCGTGCGCGGTCACCCCGGGGGCGAGCCGAGCCGTCGTGGTCGCGAGGATGCCGCGGGCCATCGGCACGAGGACGGGCGTGAACGAGACCCGGACGTCCGACGCACCGGCCACGCGGAGGTTCTGCTGGATCTCCGGGACGTGGCGGTGCTTCCCGCCCACGGCGTACGCGCTGGCGGACCCCATGATCTCCGCCGCCAGGTAGGTGGACTCGAGCTTCTTGCCGGCACCGCTCGGTCCGACGCTGAGGACCGCGACGATGTCGTCCGACTCGACGAGGCCGGCCTGCACCCCGGGCTGGATGCCGAGCGTGACCGCGGTGACGTTGCACCCGGGGACGGCGATCCGCTTGGTGGCCGCCAGTTCGGTGCGCTGTCGGCCCTGCGGCACGATGTCGTCGACGTCCCGCCACTCGTCCGCGGCACCGGGGGCGGGCGGCGCGTGCAGGAGCTCGGGCAGCCCGTAGGTCCAGGCGCCGTGGTACTCGCCGCCGTAGAACGCGGCCCACGCGGCCTCGTCCGTCAGCCGGTGGTCGGCGCCGCAGTCCACGACGAGCGTGTCCGCGTCGAGCTCCGCCGTGATCGCGCCGGACTGGCCGTGCGGCAGGGCGAGGAACACCACGTCGTGCCCACGGAGGTTCTCCGGGGTCGTCTCCACGAGGGTCAGGTGCGCGAGCGACCGCAGGTGCGGCTGCGTCGCGATGAGCGGCTGTCCGGCGTTCGAGAACGCCGTCACCGTCCGCACGTCGAACTCGGGATGAGCGGAGAGGATGCGCAGCAACTCGCCACCCGCGTAGCCGCTGGCACCAGCCACGGCGACGGATACGGACATGGGTTCCACCTTTGGTCGGACTGTTCGTCGAGGGAGTCGGAGGCGGCGACCCCGGGCGGTGATCCGTCGTGGATCAGTCGCGCAGGGTCGCCCCGAATCGCTCGCCGGCACGTCGGACAGCGCCGTCACGGGCCTCGGAGGCCTCGGCAGCGGTCAGCGTGCGGTCCGTGGCGCGGAAGCGCAGCGCGAACGTCAGGGACTTCTGTCCCTCGTCCAGGCCGGCGCCGCGGTAGTCGTCCACGAGCCGAGCATACTCCAACAGCTCCCCGGCACCAGCGCGCACCTCGGCGAGGACGTCGCCGGCCGGGGTCGCGACGTCGACCACGAGGGAGAGGTCCTGCGTCGCCGCCGGGTAGGAGACGATCGCCGCGACCTCGACGACGTCCGGCGCCGCGGCCACGAGGGCGTCGAGGTCGAGTTCGACGACCGCGACCACCCGGGGCAGGTCGGCGTCCGCCGCCAGCTCCGGGAGCAGCTCGCCGGCGACGCCGACGACGGTGTCGCCGACCCGGAGCGACGCCGCACGACCGGGGTGCAGCGAGGGGTGGGTCGTCTGCGCCACGGTGAGCTCGACCCCGACCGCCCAGGCGACGGTCCGCGCGACGTCGAGGGCGTCGGCGATGCCGAACGGTTCCGCGACGACGCCCGGCTGCTTCACGACCGCGTTGCCGAGCAGGAGCGCGCTCAGGTGGAACGGCTGCGCGGGCAGGGCGGCGTCGAGCGCGGCGAGGGTCTCGGGTGTCGGACGCTGCGCGCCGACCGGTACCTCCGCGGTCCCGAGCGCGACACCCTGCTCGGGCAGGAAGACACGGGACGTCTCGTACACGGCGAGGTCGACGAGTCCGCGCGACACGTTGCGACGCGCCACGTCGACGAGGGCCGGCACGCCGCTGCGGCGGAGGTGGTCCTGCGCGCTGTCGAGCGCGTTCGCGAGCACGACGCTCGGTCCGCCGGCGGCGTCGATGCCCGGGTACGCGGCAGCGGTCGCGGCGGAGACGAACGGAGCGGTCACGACCTCGGTGAGCCCGGCGGCGGCGAGGGCTGCCGCGACCCGACGGCGGGCCTGCTGGTGCAGCGTGAGACCACGGCCGGGAGGCGCGACGGGCAGCACGCTCGGGATCCGGTCGTAGCCGACGATGCGGGCGATCTCCTCGACCAGGGAGACGTCGTCCACCAGGTCGGGGCGCCAGGTCGGCGGCGTGACGGCGAGCACGTCGCCGTCGACCTCCACCGTGGCGCCGATCGCCCGGAGCGTGTCGAGGACCTCGGCGTCGGTGTAGGCGACACCGATGAGCTCGGCGGCCCGACCGGCGCGCATCGCGACGGTCGGACGGGGGCGGTCGTCGACCAGGGTCGACCCGAGCAGGTCCGGCGTACCGCCGGCGAGGTCGACGAGGAGCTCGACGGCCCGGTTCGCCGCGGCCTCGGCGACGAGCGGGTCGACGCCGCGCTCGAACCGGCGCGAGGCCTCGCTGGGCAGCTTGTGTCGCCGGGCGGAGCGGGCGATCGACACCTGGTCGAAGCCGGCGGCCTCGATGAGGACGTCGGTGGTCGCCGCGGTGATCTCGGTCCGGGCACCGCCCATGACGCCCGCGAGACCGACGGCGCCGGCGTCGTCCGCGATGACGAGGTCCTCGGCGTCGAGCGTGCGTTCGACGTCGTCGAGGGTGGTCAGGCGCTCCCCGGGGGTGGCCCGACGGACGGTCAGGCCGCCCTGCAGCGTCGCGAGGTCGTACCCGTGCAACGGCTGCCCGAGTTCGAACATGACGTAGTTCGTGATGTCGACGGGCAGCGAGATCGAACGCACGCCGGCCAGGGTCAGGCGGGCGACCATCCACGCCGGGGTCGGCCGGGTCGCGTCGATGCCGCGGACGACCCGGGTGACGAAGGTGTGCGCGCCGACACGACCACGGATCGGGGCGGCGTCGTCCACGGTCACCGTGAAGCCGTCGCCGGTGCGCGGCAGGACCCGGTCGACCGGGTCGGAGAAGGTCGCACCGGTGGCGTGCGCGTACTCACGGGCGACGCCGCGCATGCTCATGGCGTAGCCGCGGTCCGGCGTCACGTTGATCTCGACCGCGGCGTCGTCGAGGCCGAGCAGCGCGATCGCGTCCGCCCCGACCTCGGGCTCCATGCCGAGGTCGGCGAAGCGCAGGATGCCGTCGTGCTCGTCGCCGAGGCCGAGCTCCCGTGCGGAGGCGATCATGCCGTCCGACACGTGGCCGTACGTCTTCCGGGCCGCGATCGGGAACGGACCGGGGAGCACGGCGCCGGGCAGGGTCACGACGACGAGGTCGCCGACGTCGAAGTTGTGGGCACCGCACACGATGCCGCGGGGCTCGGACTCGCCGACGTCCACCTGGCACCAGTTGATGGTCTTGCCGTTCTTCTGCGGCTCGGGCACGCGCTCGAGCACCCGACCGACCACGACGGGCCCGGTCAGGTCGAAGGTGTGCACGGACTCCTCCTCGAACCCGACCGACACCAGGGCGGCGTGGACGTGCTCGAGCGAGACGTCGTCGGGCAGGTCGACGGACTCGCCGAGCCAGCGGAGTGGGACGCGCATCAGACCACCGTTCCGAACTGCTGCGAGAAGCGGATGTCGCCCTCGAGGAAGTCACGCATGTCGTTCAGGCCGTTGCGGAACTGGAGCGTCCGCTCGATGCCCATACCGAAGGCGAAGCCCTGGTACTCGTCCGGGTCGATGCCCGCGGCGCGCAGGACGTTGGGGTTGACCATGCCGCAGCCACCCCACTCGACCCACCGCGCGCCGCCCTTGGCGTTCGGCTGCCAGACGTCCATCTCGGCGCTCGGCTCGGTGAACGGGAAGTAGTTGGGGCGGAGCCGGATCTGCGCTTCGGCCCCGAAGACCTGACGCGCGAAGTGCTCGAGCGTGCCGCGCAGGTGCGCCATCGTGAGGCCCTTGTCGATCGCGATGCCCTCGACCTGGGTGAAGACGGGCAGGTGCGTGGCGTCGAGCTCGTCGGCGCGGTACACACGACCCGGCGCGATCACGTAGAGCGGGAGCGCACGCGTGAGCAGGGAGCGGATCTGCACCGGCGAGGTGTGCGTCCGCATGAGCAGGTGCCGGTCGACCGGCTCGACGAAGACGGTGTCGGCCATCGCCCGGGCCGGGTGGTCCTGGTCGAAGTTCAGGGCGTCGAAGTTGAACCACTCGTGCTCGAGCTCCGGCCCCTCCGCGACCTCCCACCCCATGCCGACGAAGACGTCGGCCACGGTCTCGTTGAGGAGCGAGAGCGGGTGGCGCGAGCCCGGCGTCCGGCGGGACGGCAGCGCGGTCACGTCGACACGCTCCGACTCGAGCCGCGCACGTTCCTCGGCCTCGGCCAGCACGGACTCCTGCGCGGCGACCACCTGGGCCACCTGCCCGCGGGCCTGTCCGACGAGCTTGCCCGCCGCGGCCTTCTGCTCCGGCGGGACACTGCGCATCGACGCGTTCATCCGGGCGAGCGTCGACTGCTCACCGGTGTGCTCGGCACGGGCCTGCTTCAGCTCCGCGACGGTGGTCGTGGCGCGGACGGCGGCGAGGGCCGCGTCCACGGCGTCGGCGACCGCCGATTCGCTGATCTCGAGAGGTTCTGACACGAGACCCAAGCCTACCGGCCGTCGGGATACCGCCGTCCTGCACCAGGCGGACGGTCGCCGTCAGTCCGTGGCTGTGGAGGGACGGGTCCGCTGTGCGAACGCGCTCTCGTAGAGGCACACCGACGCCGCGCTCGCGAGGTTCATCGACTCGGCCCGCCCGTAGATCGGCACCTTGACCGCGCGGTCGACGAGCGCCAGGTCCTCCGCCGTCAGTCCGCGGGCCTCGTTGCCGAACACCCACACGGTCGGTCCGTCGAGCATGCCGTCGGCGCGGACGTCCGGCAGGTCGTCGCCGGAGACGTCGGCGGCCAGGATCGTGTAGCCGAGCCCGCGGGCACGCTCGACCGCGTCGGCCAGGGTCACCCCGACGGAGACCGGGACGTGGAACAGCGACCCCGTGGTCGAGCGCACGACCTTCGGGTTGTACGGGTCGACACTGCGTCCGGTCAGCACCACGGCGTCCGCGCCGGCGGAGTCGGCGGCCCGGATGATCGTGCCGGCGTTCCCCGGGTCGCGGACCTCCTCGAGGATCGCGACCAGTCCGGGCAGGGCGTCCGACGCGTCGGCGTCGACGCGGGCCTCCGCGCGGGCGTCGGGGAAGACGTCCTTCACGGACGTCGGGAACTGCTGGCACACGGCGACGACGCCCTGCGGCGTGACGGTGTCCGCCATCGCGTCGAGCACCTGCTCGGTGACGAACCACGTGTCCACGGGAGCGTCGTCCAGCCCGTGGCGCGCCGCAGCGGTCGGGGTGACGTACAGCTCACGGAGGAGCTCGGGGCGGTACTCGATCGCCTCGCGCACCGCCTGCGGCCCTTCGAGCAGGAACAGCCCGGTCTCGGCGCGGACGTCCTTCTTGGCCAGGGCGGCCACGGCCTTGACACGGCCGGCACGGGGGTTCTCGAGGAGATCGCTCACGTGCTCAGTCTAGGAACGACCCGACCCCGGGAACGACGGGACCCCCACTCCGACGGAGTGGGGGTCCCGGTGCACGGTGACGTGGCTCAGGCTGCCTTCGGCGCCGAGGTGTCGGCCGGCAGGGCCTTCTTGGCGGTCTCGACGAGCGCCGCGAACGTCTCGGCGTTGTTCACCGCGAGGTCCGCGAGGATGCGACGGTCGACCTCGACGCCGGCCAGGTTGAGACCCTGGATGAGGCGGTTGTAGGTCAGGCCGTTCGCACGCGACGCGGCGTTGATGCGCTGGATCCACAGGCGACGGAACTCGCCCTTCTTCGCGTGACGGTCCCGGTACGCGTAGACGAGGGAGTGGGTGACCTGCTCCTTCGCCTTGCGGTACAGGCGCGAACGCTGGCCGCGGTAGCCCTCGGCGCGCTCGAGGATGACGCGGCGCTTCTTGGCGGCGTTGACCGCTCTCTTCACTCTTGCCATTGATCTGTTCCTTTACGTTCCGGGACGGCTCAGTGGCCGAGGAGCTTCTTGACGGCCTTGACGTCGGCCTTGGCGAGGACCTGGTCCTCGTTGAGGCGGGCCTTGCGCTTGGCGGACTTGACCTCGAGGTTGTGGCGCATACCGGCCTGCTGCTTCATGATCTTGCCGCTGCCGGTGACCTTGAAGCGCTTCTTCGACCCGGAGTGGGTCTTCTGCTTGGGCATCGTGTGCCTTTCCGTGGGGTGGATGGGGGCCGCGCGAGCGCGGGATCGGTCTGGGAGGACCTATTCGGCCGAGGAGTCGGCCGGAGCTGCTGCGGCGGTCCCGGACGTGGTCTCGTCCGCCGGCTTGGTCTTCGCGGAGTGCTCGGAGGCCTTGCGCTCCGCCTTCTCGGCGGCACGCTTGGCGTTGAGCTCGCCCTTGACGTCCGACTTGTTCTTCAGCGGCGCGATGATCATCGTCATGTTGCGGCCGTCCTGGGTCGGACGCGACTCGACGACGCCGAACTCGGCGATCTCCTCCGCGAACTTCTGGAGGAGTCGGACACCCTGCTCGGGACGCGACTGCTCGCGACCGCGGAAGAGGATCATCGCCTTCACCTTGTCGCCACCGAGGAGGAACCCCTCGGCACGCTTGCGCTTCGTCTCGTAGTCGTGCACGTCGATCTTCAGGCGGAAGCGGACCTCTTTCAGGTCGGTGTTGACCTGGTTGCGGCGGGCTTCCTTGGCCTTCTGAGCGGCTTCGTACTTGAACTTGCCGTAGTCCATGATCTTGGCGACGGGCGGCTTCGAGTTCGGCGCGACCTCGACCAGATCCAGCTCGGCTTCCTGCGCGAGGCGCAGTGCGACGGCGATGGGGACAACGCCGACCTGCTCGCCCTGGGGACCGACGAGTCGGACCTCGGGGACGCGGATTCGGTCGTTGGTACGGGGATCGGTGATGCGGAGCTCCTTCAATCAGGTGGTGGCCGTCCGGGGCGTGTGCCCGGGACGACGGCACGAGAGAGGAGATCTGACGCACGGATCGCAGATCCGTTCGGCAGCCGCCCGACGCCGACCCTTGCGGTCCGGCCGACCGGGGCCCACGTCGTGAGCACCGGCGGAGCGGTGGTGACCCGGTAGCCTTGGTGCAGCCACGGGTGGGAGGAACTCCTCTTTCGTGACACCGTCCTGACTCCCGGAAGGATCCGGGCGCGCGGACAGCGTCTGCCGTCGGCCAGTCTAGCAGAGGAGCACCGTGACCGACACCCCGAGCAACCAGGCCCCCGGATCCGACGAGGACGGGCTCGACGGCGCGGGCGATGCCGCCAGGGACATCTCCGAGGTCCCCGCGATCGAGCTCGTCAACACCGTGGCCGTCCACCTGCTCAGTGCCGCCGCCGTCAAGGTCGGCCTGGCGGACGACCCCGAGCGACAGACCGACCTGGACGAGGCCCGCAAGCTCATCACCTCGCTCGCCGGCCTGGTCACCGCTGCGGCCACCGAGATCGGCGACCAGCACGCCCGTCCGCTGCGCGACGGGCTGCGCTCCGTGCAGCTCGCGTTCCGCGAGGCCTCGGCCATCCCGGACGCGCCGGGCAAGGGGCCGGGCGAGAAGTACACCGGTCCCGTCAACTAGCCCCGGACCTCCCCGGTCGGACCCGGGCACGGACGCGGACGGACCGGACGCGGACGGACGGGAGGCCCGTGGCGGTGTCGCCACGGGCCTCCCGTCCGGTGTGCGGTCAGCCCGCCGAGCGTGCGACCAGTCGGTCCACGGCCGCGACCGGGATCCCGACCCACGTCGGACGGTTGCGCGCCTCGTACACGACCTCGTACACGGCCTTGTCGAGCTCGAACGCGTCGAGCAGCGCCCGGTGCGCGCGCAGGTCCGCACCGCTGCCCCGCGCGTAGCCGTCGAGGAAGGCGTTCCGCGCCTCCTGCGCCCAGTCGCCGGTGTCCACGGGATCGTCGTCGTGTGCGAGCGCACCCGCGACGTAGTCGAACGAGCGCAGCATGCCGGCGACGTCCCGGAGTGCGACGTCCGGACGCGAGCGTTCGGGCATCGGGCGGAGCGGCTCGCCCTCGAAGTCGAGGAACACCCAGCCGCGGGGCTCCGGGGCCGACAGGACCTGCCCGAGGTGCAGGTCACCGTGGATGCGCTGCATGGTCGGCCACGGCACGGACGCCGCACGGTCGTACACGCGGGCGACGGCGGCGGCGTGGTCGGCGACCTGCGGCACCTCGGCCGCGGCGGTCTCGAGTCGGCGGCGCATGGTCGCGACGGCCTCGTCCACCTGCTCCGGGCCGGCGGTCGCGGTCGGCATGGCGTCGGCGAGGACGGTGTGCACCTCGGCGAGGGCCGCACCGAGGCGGTCCGCGGCGCTCGCGAAGGACTCGCCGCCACGGGCCGCGGTCAGGGCCACGCGCCAGGCGTCCTCGAGGCCGGGCAGGAACTCCTGCGCGAAGGCCAGGTGGCCGTGTGCGGTGCCGCCCGGCTGCCCGTCGTCCGGCCACTCCCCGGCGAGCGCGCCGAAGGTCCGGGGCACACGCTCGGACCCGGCCGCCGAGAGCGCCCGCTGCGTGGTCACGTCGGGGTTGGCGCCGTCGTGCAGCACACGGAAGACCTTCGTGATGACCTGGCCGCTCTCCTCGGTCCCGCAGATCACCGAGGTGTTCGACTGCTCGCCGCTGAGGACACGGGCGTCGGTGACGGGGCCGATGTGGTCGCCGTCGGCCTCGATGCGTCCGAGCAACCAGCGTGCGTAGGCGACGTCGTGCGGGCCGTCGTAGACGTGTGCGCCGTCGACCTCGGCCACGAGGGCGTGCGCGAGCTCGGGGACGGGCGTCTGCCGGATCGTGAGCGGCACCTGGTACAGGACCGGTCCGGTCGGGGCGTCGTCGAGCACGTAGAGGGTGCGGATGCGGGCGTCGGCGGTGTCGTCGCTGTCCTCGGCGAGGACGCGGACCCGCGGGGTCCCGCCCTTCGCCGCGTACCAGCGTTGGTCGGCCATCCAGCCGGCGACGGCTGTCTCGAGGGGGTCGGCGTGCACGGCGTCGGTCATGTCGGGGACGGTACCCGTCGCGGCTGCACCGGTCCGGGGGTTCGGCCACTCCGTGCCGTCCGCCCGCCACTCCCGGGCGCTGTCCGGTCTGCCGACACCACCTTTACATCGATGTACCGCACGACCAGCATGGAGCCATGAACGCGTACCCCGGCAACGACGCCGCACCCGCACTCCCCGTCGCGACCCGCCAGGACGGCGAGTACCCGCGGCCGCAGATGATGCGGTCCCACTGGGCGGACCTCGACGGCACCTGGTCGTTCCGGAACACCGGGGACGACCCCTCGTGGCGGGACGGGTTCCCCGACGCCCGGGACATCGTCGTCCCGTTCCCGCCGGAGTCCGCGGCGTCCGGCATCGACGAGCCCGGGTTCCACCCCGTGGTCTGGTACGCGCGGACGATCACCGCCGCCGACCTCGCGGCCGCCGGCCACGGCGCCGACGCCCCGCGCCTCCTCCTGCACTTCGGCGCCGTGGACCACCGCGCACGCGTCTGGGTCGACGGCCGGTTCGTCGGCGACCACGAGGGCGGCCACACCCCGTTCACCCTCGACGTCACCGACGCCCTGACCGGCGACGGCACCGGCACCGACACCGGCACCGGCACCGACACCGACGACCACACGCTCGTCGTCCGCGCCGAGGACGACCCGCACGACCTCACCCAGCCCCGCGGCAAGCAGGACTGGCACGAGCAGCCGCACGACATCTGGTACCGCCGGACCACGGGGATCTGGCAGACCGTCTGGCTCGAGGCGGTCCCGAGCACGGCCGTCCGGTCCGTCCGGTGGACGAACGTCGACCACGAGACGATGCGGCTCACCGTCCGGCTGGCGGGCCCGCACCCGGCCGGGACGCGGCTCCGGGTCGAGGCGCACTGGGCGGAGCACGACGAGCACCTCGCCACGGTGGAGGTCGCCGTCCAGCCGACCGCGCACGAGGTCGACCTCGTCGTGCCGATCGCCCGGCAGGCGAACGGGCAGGCCGAGCAGGAGCTGCAGTGGAGCCCGGACGCACCGCACCTCGTCGACGCGGTGGTGTCCCTGGTGTCCGCCGACGGCGCGCCGCTCGACGCCGTGAGCTCGTACTTCGGCATCCGCACCACCGCGGTCGGCAGTGGCCGGTTCCTGCTCAACGACCGCAGCATCGACGTGCGCAGCGTGCTGAACCAGGGCTACTGGCCGGAGTCGCACCTGACCGCACCGACCCGCCAGGCCCTCCGCCGCGAGGTCGAGCTCATCAAGGAGCTCGGCTTCAACGCGGCGCGGAACCACCAGAAGATCGAGGACCCACGGTTCCTGTACTGGGCCGACCGGCTCGGCCTCATGGTCTGGGGCGAGGCACCCGGTGCGTACGCCTTCTCCCCCACGGCCGTGCAACGCCTGATGCGCGAGTGGATGGACGCGGTGGAGCGGGACGCCTCGCACCCCTCGGTCGTCACCTGGGTGCCGGCGAACGAGAGCTGGGGCGTGCAGCACATCGCCACGGACCCCGCGCAGCAGGCGTACGCCCGTGCCCTCGCGGACGTCACGCGGGCGCTCGACCCGACCCGGCCGGTGATCTCGAACGACGGGTGGGAGCACCCCGACTCGGACATCCTGTCGGTGCACGACTACGAGGGCGACGGGGAGCGGCTCGCCCGCACGTACGCCGACGACACCGCGCGGGCCCGGCTGCTCGCCGGCATCGGTCCGGCGGACCGTCCGATCCTGGTCGGTGGGGCGGTGGACCGCGGCCAGCCGGTGATGCTGACCGAGTTCGGCGGCGTGAACCACCAGCCGGGCGTGCAGCGCGACGACGCCTGGGGGTACACGACCGCGGCGGACGGCGACGACTGGATCGCCAGGATCACCGCCCTCTACGACGCGGTGCGCGCGAGCTCGTTCCTCGCCGGCAGCTGCTGGACCCAGCTCACCGACACGATGCAGGAGACGAACGGTCTGCTCAACGCGGACCGGAGCCCGAAGGAGCCGATCGAGCGGATCCGCCGGGCCGTGCTCGGCCGCTGACCGCGGCGGTCCGCCGAACGGGTGGCGGAACCGACGGGTGGCGGAACGGACGGGAGGCCCGTGACCAGTCGGTCACGGGCCTCCCGTCCGTCTGCCGGCACCGAGGCGCCGACGGACGCGACTACCCCGCGAGGAAGCGGAGCACCGCCTCGTTCCACTCGTCGCGGTGTGACGCGAGCACGCCGTGCGGGCCGCCCTCGATGACGTGCAGCTGCGCGTCCGGGATCGCCTCGGCGGTCCGCTTGCCGGACACCTCGAACGGCACGATGCCGTCGGCGTCGCCGTGGATGACGAGCGTCGGGACGTCGACCTTCGTCAGGTCGTCGCGGAAGTCGGTCGTCGCGAACGCCGCCGTGCAGTCGAGCGTGCCCTTCGGCGAGGCGAGCTCGGCGATCGCGAGGTCGTAGGCGCGCTGGTCCTCGCTCACGAGCGGCTTGTGGGTCAGCGACACCTTGCCGCCGGCGGTGTAGAACATGTCCACGAACTCGTGCAGGAACGCCGGGCGGTCGCCCGTGATGCCCGTCGCGAACCAGTCGGCGAGGTCCTGGTCGACGCCGCCCTCGGGGTTGTCGTCGGACTTCCACAGGTACGGCGGGACGGCGCTGGCGAAGACGAGCTTCGCGACCTTGCCGGTGCCGTAGGTCGACACGTAGCGGGCGAGCTCGCCGCCGCCCATCGAGAACCCGATGAGCGTGACGTCCGTCAGCCCGAGCTCCGTGATGAGCTTGTCGAGGTCCGCGGCGAACGTGTCGTAGTCGTACCCGTTCCACGGCTGCGAGGACTGACCGAACCCGCGGCGGTCGTAGGTGATGACGCGGTGCCCCGCGGCGACGAGGGCCGGGACCTGGCCCTCCCACGAGCGGCCCGACAGCGGCCAGCCGTGGATGAGGACGACGGGGTCACCCGTGCCGAAGTCGTCGTAGTGCAGGTCGATGTCGTGCCCGTTCTCGGCTCCGACGGTGATGAAGGGCATGCTGCCTCCGTGGTGGTGGTTTCCAGGGAACGACCGCGATGCAACGCCCGGCCTCTGGACGCGACCTGGCCGGTGCGGCGAACGGACAGCGGACCGTCTGCCAGGATCGGGCAGGTGACGGACCCGGCGGCGACGACCCGAGCCTCCCGGCGGGCCCGCGTGGGGCGGACGGTGACGGCCGTCCTGGAGGCCCGCCACAGCGGGTGGACGACTCCCCTCCTCCTGTGGCTGGCCTCGCGCATCGTCAGCACGGTGCTCCTCGGTTCGGTCTACTGGCTCGCGACGGCGAACGGGTGGCACTTCGCCTCGTACCGGCGTGACCCGTCGTTCGCCACCTTCTCGGGCTCGTGGGACGCGTCCTTCTACCGGACCATCGCCGAGCACGGGTACCCGCGCGACCTGCCCACCGACGGCGACGGGCACGTCCTCCCGAACCCGTGGGCGTTCCTGCCGCTGTTCCCCGGCGTCGTCCGGGTCCTCATGGCGCTGACGGGGTCGTCGTTCTGGGTGGCGGGGCTCGTCGTCGCCACCCTGTGCGGTGCCGGGGCGTGCGTGGTCCTGTTCCGCCTCGTCCTCGCGGTCGCGGACGCCCGACGTGCGCGGTGGGCGACCGCGTTCTTCGCGTTCGGCGCGACGGGCTTCCTGCTGCAGGTCGCGTACGCCGAGAGCATGTTCCTGGTCCTGCTCTTCGGCGCACTGCTCGCGCTCGTGCGCCGGCGGTACTGGCTGGTCGCCGTCCTCGGTGTGCTCGCGGCGGCCGCCCGCCCGGGGGTGCTGGCGCTCGCCGTCGCCCTCGCCGTGCACCTCGTCGTGCGGGAGGTCGCCGCCCGGCGTGCGGGAGGCGGCCGACCCGGCGGGGAGCCGTTCCGGTGGCGGGATCGCGGCGCGGTCGTCGCCGCAGGGCTCGTCGTCGCGGCGGCGGGGCTCGCGTGGCCCGTGGTCGCGAGCGCGGTGACCGGTCGTCCGGACGCGTACCTCGAGACGGAGTTGTCGTGGTGGGTCGGGTTCGTCGGCCGGCAGCACTTCGCACCGCTGACGCCGTGGTTCCTCATGGCGGGGACGTGGCTCGGGCCCGCGGGCATCGTGCTCGTGGTGCTCGTGCTCGCCGGGGCCGCGTGGTTGTCCTGCCGACGGGGCGTCCGCGCGCTCGGGCCCGACGTCCTCGGCTTCGCGGTCGCCTACGTGGCGTACCTGGTGGCGGTGTTCCTGCCGCAGCAGAGCCTGCCCCGACTGCTCATGCCGGTCGCGCCGCTGCTCGCCGCCGACACGTTCACCGCGACCCGGCGACGGGCGACCGGGTGGCTCGTGGTCGGCGTGTGCCTGCAGGCGGTCGCGGTCGTCCTGCTCTGGTTCCTCGGGTTCCCCTGAACCCGGGCACCGGCGCCCGACCACGGACGCGGGCCTCGTGCCTCAGGCGCCGGTGCCGGACCCGCGGCGCGGTCCCGGGGTGCGGAGTGCGACCACGAAGCCGATGACGGCTGCCACGGCCACCGCCAGGGTGGCCCCGGCGTTGAGCAGGAACGGCATCCCGTCGACCGTCTGGCTCCGGAAGCCGAGGAACGCGTCGTACAGCACGTGGAGCAACACGGCCCCGAGGAGCGACCCGGTGACCCGACGGGCGAGGTGACAGGCGGAACCGAGCAGGAACGTCGTGAGGACCTGGAACGCGCTGCCGTCCGCGTTGAAGGCGTGTGCCAGGGCGAAGGTCGCGGTGGCGACGAGCCACACCACCCACTCGGGCGCGACCCGGCGGAACCCCGCGACGAGGACCCCGCGGAAGACGAGCTCCTCGACGAGGGCCACGGCTAGCACACCGACGAGGAGCGCGCCGAGGTACCCACCGGCATCGGCCCGCAGGGGTGTCGTGAACGCGACGAGCGTCACCGCGGTGAACACGACGAGCACGCCGACACCCCACCACGACCGCGCGCGAGCGGGCTCGGCCAGGACGGACCGCCACCCGCCGAGCGCGGACACCACCACGACGAGGACCACCAGCACGACCCCGTCGCCCAGGGCCTGTCGGAGCAGTCCGGCCGTCGAGCCGAGCGGGTTGCCGCCTGCCCCGCCGAGCAGCGAGCCGACGACGAGCAACAGGACCGGCAGGAGCACGGCGAGCCCCGCGCTGACCACGGCGGCCACGACGTCGGACCGGACGCGGGCGGGGAAGGCCGGACCGCGGTCGGTCTCGCGGAGTGCAGGTGCGGGCACGGGATCCCCTCTCGTCGCGGTACGAGGACACCCGTGATGGTACCGACGCGCCGCACCCTCCGTGCCGTGCGGAGGTTCCGGTCCCTACGCCGCGATCGTGTGGAACCAGGCGGTGCCGCCCGGGTGCTGCACCGTGATCATCTCGTCGAGGTCACGGTACGGCCCGTCCTGGTTGTGGCTCGCCGACTTGATGCGGATCGTGCCGTCGGCCTCGGTGAACACCTCGGACACGATGGTCGTGTGGTCCGGCGAGCCGTTGCCGTTCCAGTCGAACATGACGATGTCGCCGACCGCGACGTGCTGGCGTTCGTCCGAGGTCCGGCGGGTGAGCCCGAACGTGGCCGCGTTCCGGTCGAGCCACGGGTCCATGGCCGGGCAGTAGGTCCACGTCGAGGAGTGCTCTGCACCGCCGGCCCGGTTGTACCAGTCGGCGCGCTGCTCCCAGCCGCGGGCCTCGAGCGTCTGGTTGACGTAGTTCGCGCAGTCCCCGCCGATGGGGTTCATCGTCCCGTACTCGGCGGTGTTGTAGTCGGCCCAGTGCCGCATGGCGTACTCGAGCTGGCGGTCGACCGCGGTCTGGGCCGCGTAGGCGACGGTCGTGGTGGCGACCGCGGTGCTCGCGTCCGGAGTGGCCGAGGCCGTGGGGGTCGGCGTGCTGGCGGCACCGTCCTGGGTGGCACCCACCTGGCCGTCGTTCGCCTGGCTGCCGTTGCCGTCCGAGGTCCGGTTCGCCGACGGGACCGGTTCCACGGGCTCGGTGAACAGCGCGACGTCGGCCGGCCCCGCGGTGTACATGGCCTGGTGCGGCGCCGTGAACGTGACCTTGCCCGCTCGGGCGACCACGTCCCGTGCGGCCACCCCGCCGACGGTGACGCCCTTGACGACGGCGAGCCCCGACCCGGTGACGGTCACGGTGACGCCGCCGGCGAGGGGCAGCTCCGCCGGCTCGACCGTCGTGGCCGAGGGGCGCGCACTCGCGGCTCCGGTCGACGACGAGCCCGACGACGTCCCGCCGGCCGGTGCCGCGCCGGACGACCCCGGCGTCGACGAGGACCGGAGCCCCGGCCCGTCCGCGGAGCAGGCCGCGGCGACGAGGCCGACACCGGTGATGCCGGCGAGGGACAGGAGGGTGCGGCGCGTGATCGGAGCAGTCATGACCGGACCAGGCTATGCGACGTCGTCCCGGGATCGGCCGACCGCACCGCCGGGAGCAGCGCGGGGTCAGGCAGCGGGGTCAGGCAGCGGGGTCAGGCAGCGGGAGCGCTGACGTTCACGAGCCAGGTGATCCCGAACCGGTCGGTGACCATGCCGAACTCGTCGCCCCACGGCGCCTGCGTGAGTGGTTCGAGCACCCTCCCGCCGACGGACAGGGCCGCGAAGTACCCGCGCAGGTCCTCGGCGTCGTCAGCGTCACCGGAGACGGACAGCGAGATGTTGTTCGTCTCCGACCGCCCCATCGACGCCGGGGTGTCCGACGCCATGAGCACGTACCCCCGCGTCGTCTCGAGCTGCCCGTGCATGACCTTGTCCGCGTCGGCCGGGTCCCCGTCGGCGCCCATCTCGGCGAAGGTACCGATCCGCAGCTCACCGCCGAACACCGACTGGTAGAACTCGAGCGCCTGTCGGGCGTCGTCCCGGAAGCCGAGGTAGGGGTTCAGTCGCGAGGTCATGATGGGCTCCTTCGTCCGTCGCCTCATCGTGACAGCCGACACGGAGCCCCGCAAGGACCGATCAGCGGCAGGAGACGTCGCGGTCGATCGTGGTGGAGCCGTACGCGGCCTCGATCTGGGTCATCACGATCGTGCCGCCGGACAGCGGGGTCCCCGAGCAGGCCCGACGTGCCTTCGTGGTCGTGCTCTTGCCGAGGGCGATCCAGTTCGACCGGCCGTACAGCGTGCTCGACGAGCTGACCGACCCGGCGATGGTCTTCCACTGCGACGGCGTCGAGTAGATGCCGAACATCCGGACCCCACCCGCCTTGAGTCCGGCGATCATGCCTTCCATCGCGGCACGGTTCTGCGCCGTGTCCTTCTGGTACGAGAGCCCTTCCTCGACGTCGAGCCACCAGCGGTACGCGGCGGGGCGGCCGATGCCGCGGATCGTCACGTCGTCGTAACCGCGCGCGTACCCGTACATGAACGAGCACGCGAGGGTGAGCTGCTTCGCACCGCCCTTGGTCGAGCACCGACCGAACCGGTTCGTCGGCGCGGTGCCCTTGTAGGTGTTCGACTTCGGCCACACCGACGCCTGCAGGCCGGGGTTGGCGAACAGGACGTAGAGCTGGGTCTTCGGCTGGGTCGATCCGCCGACGGAGCCCGCGGCCCAGGCCAGCTGCTCGGCCAGGCACGGGTTCGTCGTGTTGCCGAGCGATCCGTTCACCCCGACGATGCCGAAGGCCTGTCCGGTCGGGACCGTCTTCCCGCACTGCGGCCACGAGATGTCCACCCCGGTCGGGGTGACGGCGGCGGAGGCCGCGGCGGTCGGGCCTGCGACGGCGACACCTGCTGTGATGACGACGGCGGTGACGACGGTGGCGACGAGACGACGCACGCGGTTCATGCTTCTCCCCCTGATGTGTCCGAGCGGGCGACGTGCCCGAGCGGGCGGCGTGCCCGATCGGGCACGCCTGCCCGAGCGGACGATGGTGCTCGGTCTGGCGACGGTGCCCGGCCGAGTGGCGGCTCCCCCTCGGGACCACCTGTTGTGGCGCTCGGGGAGTCTAGGGGCCGAGCACCCGGCACCGACACCCCCCGTTGCGGGCTGTGGACGGCCGGCAACGAGAACGGCCCGGAACCAATCGGTTCCGGGCCGTCGTGCTTCTCGGTGGAGCTAAGGGGATTCGAACCCCTGACCTTCTCATTGCGAACGAGACGCGCTACCAACTGCGCCATAGCCCCGAGTGCTCGACAACGATAGCACCGGGTCGCGGCGATCCGGTAATCGGGCCGCGGCGGTCGGGCGTGCCGTCCGGTCAGACCGCTCGACGGCGTCGCATGATCGCGTCGAGGTCCGTCTGTCCGTACGCGTCGTCGCCGATCACGCCCATCCCGGCCCAGCGGCTCGGGGCGGCGGGGGCGGCGGCCTCGTCGGTCGCGGAGGCAGCCGGACCGGGCGCAACCGGACCGGGCGCAGCCGACGCACCGGCCGCGGGCGCACTCCGGGGAGCCGGCGACCCGGCGGTCGCGGCACGGAGCCCGAGCCGCTCCGCGAGCCGCCCCTGGTCGTGCGAGGACAGCGCCGCGGCGGCCTCCTCGACGTCGGCACGCATCCGCGACACCCGTGCGAGCGACGGGTCGGCCGCAGCGGCTCGGACGGCAGCCGCTTCTGCCTCCGCCTCGGCCTTCGCCTGGGCCACGCGGTCACGCAGCCGGGCGGCGAGTTCGGCCGACGACTCCGGGGACGGATCGGGTCGGGTCGGCGTCTGCACGTACAGCGGCTTCGGGATCGGCCCCGGCGTCCAGGTGCGGTCCGCGGGCGCGGCCGTCGGCTGGTCGGTGGAGAGCGGCGGCGCGGGATCGGTCCACGCGGTGCTCGGCCGGGAGGCCCGGGTCTGCTCCGCCGCACCGGCCGCGGCCCGTCGACGGCGCGCGGTCGCGACCTGGTGCAGCTGTGCGAGCACGGCCGCGGAACCACCGGCCGCGACGAGTCCGGCCACCGCGAGCAACCAGGCGCCGGGGGCGACGACGAGCACGACCACCGCGAGCACGAGCCCGAGCGTGCCGAGCGTCGTGGCACCGAGACGTGAGCGACGCATGCGCATCGCGGTCAGGGCGGGCACCGAGGACGCCTTCTCGAGCACGGGCGCCTGGGCGGCGAGGCGACGGGTGATCTCCCGCTGCCGTGCGGCCTCGTGGGCGCGGACGATCGCGGCACGCTTCGCCTCCTCGGACCGGGCGACGCGCTGCGCCTCGGCGAGGGACTTCGCGTTCAGTTCGACGCGCACCTCGTCCGGCAGCTCGGCGGTCTGCGCCAGGATGCGGAGGGTCTGCTGCAGTCGGATCGCGTTCCGCTCGGTGGCGAGGTACTCACGACGGGCCGCCCACGCGGGCATCAGGTACACGACCCAGAGCACGGCCGCCACGAGCAGCACGACGCCGCCGCCCCAGGTCCCGATTCCCATGGGGGCAACGGTAGGGGGAGCGCGCCGCCCGGACGCCCATTGCCGGGAGCGTGTCGAGCGAGTCGTGACGGATCCGTCGGAGGCTCGGCGGGCCTCCCGGCCACGCCGGGGTCACCGGGCCGCGACGCGACCCGTCCCGTGGGTCGTCAGCCGCGCGGCGAGACGGGCAGCGGCACGCCCGCCTCGTCCCAGGCCTCCTGCGGCACGCGGCCGGCACCGTGCGGCACCTGCCCACGGACCCAGCGGTCGAGGACGCCCTCGCGGATCTCCTCCGCGACGAGGCCGAAGCAGAAGTGGTCGCGCCAATCGCCGTTGATGTGGATGTACCGGCGGCGCAGGCCCTCGTACCGGAACCCGAGCTTCTCCACGACGCGGAGGCTCGGGGCGTTCTCGGGACGGATGCAGATCTCGAGACGGTGGATGCCGACGGAGCGGAAGCAGTGGTCGGTCGCCAGCGCGACCGCGGTCGGCGTCACGTTGTGGCCGGCGGCGTCCTGCACCACCCAGTACCCGATGGAGGCGCTCGCGAGCGACCCGTACGTGATCCCGGAGACGTTCAGCTGGCCCACGAAGCGTCCGTCCAGTTCCATCGCGAACGGGAGGCCCAACCCGGCCCGGGCGTTGGCCTGCAGCGCGCGGATGCTCCCCTTGACGTCGGCGGACGCGAACCCGGAGGGGTTCGTCGCCTCCCACGTGCGGAGCCACGAGCGGTTGCCGGCCAACGCCAGGTCGAGCTCACGGGCGTCGCGGATCCGGAGGGGGCGGATGGTGACCCGCCCGTGGGTGAGGGTCGGGATCGTCGTCATCGCTTCTGGTTCCTCCGGGGTCCCGCGCTCGGCGGGACGGGTGTCCCGCACGTGGCCGGGGTCACCGGACCCGTGCGGGATGGGTCGACTCATTCGCCCGCGTTGAACTCCTTGAGCCAGGACTTGAGGTCCGGGCCGAGGTCCTCGCGGTCCGAGGCGAGCTGCACGATCGCCTTGATGTAGTCGAGTTTGTCACCGGTGTCGTAGCGGCGTCCACGGAAGACGACGCCGTACACGCCACCTGTCCATTCCTCGGCGCTCGCCATCTTCATGAGCGCGTCGGTGAGCTGGATCTCGCCGCCCTTGCCGGGCTCCTGCTTCTCGAGGACGTCGAAGACCTCGGGGCGGATGACGTAGCGGCCGATGATCGCCAGGTTCGACGGGGCCTCGCCCTGGGCCGGCTTCTCGACCAGGCCGGTGATCTTCACGACGTCGTCGGTGTCGGTCTCCTCGACGGTCGCGATGCCGTAGAGGTGCGTCTGCGACGCCGGGACCTCGAGCAGGGCGACGACCGTGGCCTTCTTCTCGCCCTGGACCTCGATCATGCGCTTGAGCAGCGGGTCGCGGGCGTCGATGATGTCGTCACCGAGGAGCACGGCGAACGGCTCGCGGCCGACGTGCATCTTCGCGCGGAGCACGGCGTGACCGAGGCCGAGCGGGTCACCCTGACGCACGTAGTGCATGTCGGCCAGGTCCGTGGACTGGTTGACCTTCTGCAGCTTCTCGTGGTCGCCCTTCTTCTTGAGGGTCTCCTCGAGCTCCGACACGTGGTCGAAGTGGTTCTCGAGCGCGTTCTTGTTGCGCCCGGTGATCATCAGCACGTCGGTGAGTCCGGCGTCGACCGCCTCCTCCACCACGTACTGGATGGCCGGCTTGTCGACGACGGGGAGCATCTCCTTCGGCATCGCCTTGGTCGCGGGGAGGAAGCGCGTGCCCAGCCCTGCGGCGGGGATCACTGCCTTCGAAATCTGGAAGCCCATGGACAGACCGTATCCGAAACGCATTTCGCGGGCATGTCAACTGATAGGAGGACAGGCAGATCAGCGGGAAGCCGCAGCACCGGCGCTCGCTACACTCTTCGCCATGACCGCCGATCTCGGGAACGAGAAGCGCGCCCTCCGAGCCGACCTCCGGCAGCGGCGACGCAGCCGGACCTCGACCGTCCGTGACGCCGACTCCCTCGCCCTGACCGCCACGCTGCAGCGTTTCGTCGAGGAACGCCAGATCACCTCGGTCGCGCTCTACCTGTCGGCGCCCGACGAACCCGACGTCCGTCCCTTCCTCGACTGGGCGTTCGCGCGGGGCATCCGGGTGCTCCTGCCGATCACCCGCGAGGACGGGCTGCTCGACTGGGCGGTCGGCGACGGGTCCTCGGAGCGCGAGGGACCGTTCGGCATGCCGGAGGTCGTCGGCGAGGTGCTCTCCCCCCTGGCGATCAACGACGTCGACGTGATCATCACGCCGGCCGCCGCCGTGGGGCACGACGGCGTCCGGATGGGCTGGGGACGCGGGTACTACGACAAGACCCTCGGGTCCATGGCCAACCGCCCGCCCGTCTATGCTGTGGTGTTCGACACGGAGTACCTCGACGAGGTCCCGCGCGAACCCCACGACGAACCCGTCGACGGCATCATCACGCCGTCGCGCATCATCACGTTCCGGAGCTGACGTGCCCACCTACTCGTACCGCTGCACCGAGTGCGGCAACGCGTTCGACATCAAGCAGGCCTTCTCCGACGCCACGCTCACCGAGTGCCCGGTCTGCGGCGGGGTCCTACGGAAGGTGTTCTCGCCCGTCGGTGTGACCTTCAACGGAGGTGGCTTCTACCGGACCGACTCGCGCGCGACGCCGTCGGGGTCGGGATCCGGCTCATCGTCGGGGTCGGGGTCGTCGTCCGGGTCGGGGTCGTCCGGCTCCTCCGGGTCCTCGTCCGGCTCCGGGTCCTCGTCCGGCTCCGGGTCCTCGTCCGGCTCCGGGTCCTCGTCCGGCTCGGCGTCGTCCTCCGGGTCCGGGTCGTCCTCCGGGTCGGGGTCGTCCGCGTCCTGACCGGCCCCGCGCCTGCTGGATAGGTTGGACCGGGCCATCGCGCGGTGGCCGTCCACGACAGAAGGGGGCTCGCGTGAAGGGCTTCAGGGAGTTCCTGCTCCGCGGGAACGTCATCGACCTCGCGGTGGCGGTCGTCATCGGAGCCGCGTTCACCGCCATCGTGACGGCGGTCGTGACGGCGTTGATCAACCCGCTCATCGGTGCGGTCTTCAACGCCTCCAGCTTGGACAAGGCCCTGATCGTGTCGTTCCCGACCGTGTCCGGCGGCGACACCGAGCTGCTGTTCGGCAAGGTGCTCGGCGCCGTCCTGAACTTCGTGATCGTCGCAGCGGTCGTCTACTTCGCGCTCGTCGTGCCGGTGAACCACCTCAAGAAGGTCGCGTTCGACCGGACGAAGCACGACGAGGAGCAACCGCCCGCGGACGTCCCGCCGACGGACGTCGAGGTGCTCCTCGAGATCCGCGACCTGCTGCGCGCCCAGCAGGGTGCCGAGCCGGGTGTCGGCGGGCACGGAGCGCACGTCGCTCCGGCGGACGCACCCGAGGGCGCCGGCATCGCCGGAACGACGAAGCTGTAGGTGCCGGTGCCGGTGCCGGTGCCGGTGCCGGGAGGGTCGGCCTACGCCGGAGCGCGATGCGCCCGGTGCTTCCGGGCCATCTCCCCCGCGTACTGCAGCCCGGCGAGGACGTGCCCGACCGTGCCGAGCCAGACGAAGACGAGACCGACGCCCCGGACCCAGTGGTGGTCGGCGGCGACCGACGTCGACGAGAACAGCAGGACCGGCAGCCCGACGAACAGCAGCGCGGACCGGATCTTGCCCGTCCACGTCACGCGGAGGTCCGGGTTGCCGCGGAACCACGCGCTCGAGAGCGCCAGGAGCGCCAGGTCGACGGCCACCACGACCACGACGACGATCCACGGCAGCAGCCCGACGAGCACGAGCGACAGCACGATCGCCACGATCGCCAACCGGTCGGCGATCGGGTCGAGCGTCTTGCCGAGCTGGGACTCCTGGTGGAGTCGTCGCGCCAGGAACCCGTCGGCCCAGTCGCTCACGCCGAGGACCACCAGGGAGGCCAACGCCCATCCCGGGTGTCCGGCGACGACCAGCCCGACGTAGACCGGGATGAGGGCGAAGCGCACCAGCGTGATGAGGTTCGGCAGCGTCTGCCAGTCGGGCCGGGTCCGCCGGGAGGGCTCCGTCATCACACGCTTCCGTTCGGGGTGGGTCACTGCAAGGGTACCGGTCCGACCCGTGCACTCGTCGGTCGCACCCGACCGGCGGCAGGCCGTCCTCCGTCAGCCGGGACGGTCATCCCCAGTGCGGCGGCCGGTCGCGGAGGAGCCGGTCGTCGTTCTCGCCCGCGCCGTGGCGCGCCGGTTCCGGCGCCGGTGTCGGGTCGCTGCCGGGGACCGCACGGGTCGTGACGCGCCTGCCGGAGCGGGACGTGCCTCCCGGCCCGGTCGACCGCGGCAAGGCGGGTTCCGGGGTCGCCGCGGGGTCGGTGGCCGCCCCCGACGCATCTCCTGCCCGGGACGCACCCGCGTCCGGTGTCCACGTCCCCGTCAGTTGGTCCGTCGTCGAGGTCACCGGTCCTGCCTGCCGCGAGGCCCGGCGTGGGACCCTGGCGGTCATCGGCGTGCGGGCACCGGCGGGATCGAGATCTCCTGGGTGGCACCGCGGTCGACCCCGAGCACCTGCGCCACCGTGTTCGCCACCCGGTCCGGGTCGGAGAACAGCTGGAACGCGTGCACGCGGACGTAGTGCCAGCCGAGACGACGGAGCACCTCGGGACGGAGCCGGAGCGACTCACGCAGCGACCCCTTGACGAGCGACGCATCGGTCTCGATGGTGACGCAGACCCCGCCGTGCGCGGCGACCAGGCCGAGCTTGCCGCGGTGGCCGAGCGCGACCGGGATGCCGCGCATCTCCAGCCGCCGGGCCAGGTCGACGAGCAGCGGGTCGGAGTCGTCCGGCACGTACTCGGCGGTGGTCCGGGCGCGGACCTCGGCCAGGATCTCGGCGAGGGCGACCGTGCCGTGCCCCATGCGCTCGGCCTCGATGTCGGACGGCTGGAAGCACGTGACGATGACCATCGACCGACGGGCACGGGTCATCGCGACCGCGAGCAGCCGCTCACCCCCGGGCTTGCCGAGGGGACCGAAGTCGCGGAGGACCCGACCGTGCGGGGTCCGGCCGTAGCCGATGGAGAACACGACCCGGTCGCGGCTCTGCGCCACGGACTGCTCGAGGGTGGCCACGATGAACGGCTCCGGACGGTCACCGATGACGAACTCGGTGAGGTCCTTGTGGCCCTGCGCGGCAGCGAGCACGGCCTGCTCGACCCGGACCGCGTGCTTCGCCGAGGCCGTGATGACCATGAGCGACTCGGTCGGACGGGTGCGGGCGTGCTCGATGACGTGCCGGACGACCCGGTCCACCTCGGCGTCGACGCTCTCGACGGCGCCGGACTCGGGGTCCGGCACGGCCTTGCCCTCGCTGACGTAGTCGAGCGCGATCGAGCCGTGGCCGAGGAACGAGCCGGCCCAGGGCAGCGACTCGATCCGTCCGCCGTAGAAGCGACGGTTGACCAGCTCCGCCAGGTCCTCGCCGCCGGCCCGGTACGACCGGGTCAGCGACAGGGTGGGCAGGAGCGTGGACAGCTTCGCGAGGGCCGAGTCGGCGTGCAGGGCGTCGAGCGTCTCCTCGTCCACCTGCAGCGCGCGGTGGTCCGGGTCGACGGCGATGCGGAACGGCGACGGCGTCTGCGTGACCGGGTCACCGAACACGACGGTCTGCCGAGCGCGGCGGACGGCGCCGACGGTCTCGGCGATCGTCACGGCGCCGGCGTCGACGAGGATCACGGTGTCGAACGGCATCGTGTCGGCGATCTGCGCGACCTCGTACGGGGAGGCGAGCCAGACCGGGGCGATGGCGCGGGACAGGTGCGGTGCGGAGTCGTGGAGCAGACGCGACGTGATCGCGCCCTCCTTGAGCTGCGTCTTCAGCGCGGAGGACTCCTCCGGCCAGTCGACGAGCCCGACCTTCCAGTTCTCGGCGAGCTGCCACGCCAAGCCCTGGGACACCCCGGCCGCGTGCGCGTCGTCCACGAGTCGGAAGTCGGCCTCGACCCGGTCGAGCATGTCGGTGTTCGCACCGAGCAGGGCCCGGTCGGACTCGAGCATCGTCTCGAGCGCGGACTGCCACCAGGCCAGCTCGAGCTCGGCGGGCACCTGCACGTCCGGCACGTGCCGGTTCGCCAGGTCGGTGAGCAGCGGCTCGAGCTGCAGGTCGCGGAGCGTCTGCATGAGTTCGGTGCGCTCCTGCAGGTTGTGCAGGACGTCGGACTCGGCGGCCAGTTCGGCGATCGTCGGGACGAGCTCGTCGATCGGCAGGTTCGCGAGCTGCTGGTCGCGGCTGGTGCGACCGAGCGGCTCGTCCAGTCGGGCCAGGTCCTCGACGACGTTCGAGAACAGCACCTGGACGTCGGCGATGCCGGTGGGGACCTCGGGGTTCACGCCCGCGGCCACGTAGCGCTGCCAGAGGACGCGCTGCTGCTGGACGCGGGTGAGGGCCTCGTGCAGGTCGGACACGTGCACGCCGGGACGGACGTACTCGCGGGCGAGCTTCTTGAGCCGACGGCGGTTCGTGCTCGACATCGGCGCGCCCTCGCCCCGGGGAGCGGTCGCGGCGACGAGTTCGGACACCGACCGGTCGAACACGATCGGCAGGAAGCGGTCGAGGGTGTCCCGGATCTCGGTGAGCAGGCGGAGGTAGATGCCGAGCTCGTTGATCGTCGTGAACTGCCGCATGTGGGTCGACGCCACGAGGTCGTGTGCGCGCTGCAGGAGGGCCGGCAGTGCGCCGCCGTCGAGTTCCCGCGCGGTCGCGTGGGCACGCTGGGCGCCGTCGCTCGAGGTGAACCGCGCGCCGTACCAGGGCGAGTCGTCGGGGCCGTAGCGGAACTCGCCGAGGTTCGCGGCGCTGACCATGGTCTCGGCGACGCGGGCGCGACCGGTGACCATCGAGACGACGGACTGCTTCGACAGCCGGGCCGTCGTGGACGGGGCGACCGGCAGCAGGGACAGGCGGGAGAGCTCGACCAGGCAGTCGAGCACGCTGACCCCGAAGTCGGGGTCGGTGCGGGTGAGGGCACCGCGGTAGTCGGTGAGGACCTTGCGGAGCCGCACCAGGGCGTCGTCGACCTCGCGGAGGTTCGGCCGGCTCGCCTTCTCGTTGCGGGCGATCGCACGGACCACGTCACGGCGGAGCGTCGCCGGGGTGACGGCGACGCCGGGCAGGTGCACCTCGCCGAAGCGGGCCGCGATGCCACGGAGCGTGGCGCGGCGCGGGCTGACGACGAGGACGCGCTTGTTCGCGGCGACCAGGCCGCCGAGGGCGTTCACGATCGTCTGCGTGCCGCCGGTGCCGGGGAGCGTCTTCACGACGATGGAGTTGCCGGCCGTGATCTGCGCGATCACGTTCTCCTGCTCGTCGTCGGCGTCGAGCAGCAGGGTGTCCGTCTCCGGGCTGCGCTCGTCCGACGGCGTCTGCTCGACCGGGTGGTACGACTGCTCGACCTGCCACTTGGCGCTCGGGTTGCCGGCGAGGGCGTCGAGCACCGGGTGCGCGAGGTCCTTCGTGTCCTCGACGAGACCGGTCGCGACCTCGGCGAACGTCGACACGACGAGCCGGGCGTGCACCGAGAAGCCGGGGATGTGCGCCGTCAGGCCGCGGAGCCGGTCGATCACCGGGTTCGGGGTGAAGGAGCCGTCCTGCTGGGCGAGGGCGACGAACGACTGCGCGTCGAGGGTGATGCCGAACTGCTCGCGGAGCGCGTCGGCCAGGCCCGGGTTGAGCACCGGTTCACCGAGCAGCCGGACCTCGAAGTCGCGGCCGTGTCGTCGGATCGCGAGCGGGCGGAGCAGGACCGGGCCCCGGTGGTGCTCGTCGCCGTGCTCCCAGTCCGCGATGCCGATGCCGAGCTTGACGGCGTCGATCCCGCGGACGGTGGCGAGCTCGGTGCCCTTCGCCTCGACGTGTCCGGCGGCGACGCGGGCGGCCCGCAGCGCGACCTCGTCGCGGATCAGGCTCGAGAGCAGCGTGGTCTTGCCGGTGATGAACTGGGCCAGACCGCCCGGATGCGTCGTCGAGAGTTCGATGCGCGCGCGGGGGTGGTCGGCGAAGTGCACGAGCGGGCTCGTCCCACCGACGCCGGCGAGCTGCTCGCGCCACGCGTCCCACGCGGGCTCGGCCGCGTTGCCCGCGGTCAGCCGCGGGTCGCCGAGACTGATCGCGTGCGGGCTCGTGACCTGGAGCTCTGGGCGCAGCGGGGACTGCTCGTCGGGCAGGTCGGTGCCCTCGACGGGGGCGTCGTCGTTCACGTCGTCCTCATCGTCGGTCGCCCTGTCCACTCTCCACACCCGCCCACTGTAGGCGGAAGCGCTGCGGCACTCTGGCAATGAGCCCGCTGTTTCGGCGTTTCACCCGGCCCGGATGCGCTGTGGTGGACCGCCCCGCCGCCGCGCCGGGGCCGGGAGGCGCGGGTGTGGTACCAACGGTGCATGGCCACCGACGACCGTCCTGCTCCGCCCACCCCTGCCGTGTCCCGGCGTCGATCGGTCCCCGCCGAGATCTCGCGCTCCTGGCTCCTCGTCGCCGGCACCGCCGCGGAACGCTTCGAGCGGGCCACCCGCTCCCGTGCCGACCAGGTGATCCTGGACATCGAGGACGCCGTCGACCCCGCCGCGAAGCCGTCCGCCCGCACCACCGTCGCCGCCTGGCTGGCCGGTGGCGGCGAGGCCTGGGTGCGGATCAACGACGTCACGACCGAGTTCTGGGAGGACGACGTCGAGGAGCTCCGCGGCCTGCCCGGGCTGCAGGGCGTGATGCTCGCAAAGACGGAGTCCCCGGCGCAGGTCACCGACACGTGGCACCGGCTCGGCGGACACACCCCCGTGATCGCGCTGGTCGAATCGGCGCTGGGCATCGAGGAAGCGGTGTCGATCGCCCGCGCGCAGGGGGCGTTCCGCCTGGCCTTCGGGAGCGGCGACTACCGCCGCGACACCGGCACGAGCGCGGACACCCTCGCGATGGCGTACCCGCGGTCCCGCCTGGTGGTGGCGTCCCGTGTCGGCGACCTGCCCGGGCCCATCGACGGCCCCACCGTCGGTTCTTCGCACCCGATCCTGCGCGAGCAGTCACAGGTCGCGGTGTCGCTCGGCCTGACCGGCAAGCTCTGCCTGGACACCGAGCAGCTCCCCGTCATCAACGAGGTCATCTCGCCGACCCCGACCGACGTCGCCTGGGCGCAGGACTTCCTCGACGACTTCGAGGCGCGCGGACGCGTGATCCGCGACGGGTCGGACCTGCCGCGACTCGGACGGGCGCAGAAGATCCAGCGCCTCGCCCAGGCGTTCGGGGTGGAGGCGCGGTAGGAACGGTGCCATGACCTGGTCGAACGTCCCCGGATCCGGACCGCAGCAGCACCCGGGCGCCCGGCAGCACAGCGAGGCCGAGCGCGTCGCGTGGGAGCAGGGTGCGACGTCGCTGTTCCCGCCGGCGAAGATCGCGGACCGGGTGTCCACCGTCCTGCTCCTGGTGGCCGGTGCGGTCCTCACCGCGATCGCCGCCGTCGCGGGCGTGATCGCCGTGGCCTCCACGACCGCGTCCTGCGGCGCCGACGACGGCTGCTCCCCCGGCGGGACCGTCGGCGGTGCGGCGATCGCGGTCGGCGGAGCGTTCGTCATCGGGGTCGTCACGCTCGTGTTCGCGATCCGCGCCTGGATCCGGCGACGGACGTCGTGGTGGATCGCCGGGATCGGCTTCGTCCTGACCGTCGCCGTCGTCACGTGGGGGACGGTGCTCGTCGTGCAGGCGCTCGACGAGCAGGGCGTCGGCCCGGGGCGCGGCTTCGACACCGCACAGCTCCCCGTCCCCTGAGCCGCCCTGCGTCCACGGCTGGACGTCCGCCGACCGGCGCGGCGCATGCTGGGCCCATGAAGCAACGAGTCATCGGAGACACGTCCGTCAGCGCCATCGGACTCGGCGGCATGCCGATGTCCATCGAGGGCCGGCCGGACGAAGCGCGCTCCGTCGCCACCGTCCACGCCGCCCTCGAAGCCGGTGTCACCCTCATCGACACCGCCGACGCGTACGACCTCGCCGCCCACGACGAGGTCGGCCACAACGAGGAGCTCATCGCCCGGGCCGTCCGCGAGTACGGCGGGGACACGTCGGAGGTGCTCATCGCCACGAAGGGCGGCCACCTGCGGCCGGAACCCGGGGCCTGGGCACAGAACGGCGACCCGGCCTACCTCAAGGAGGCCGCGAAGGCCTCGGCGAAGCGTCTCGGCGTCGAGGCGATCGGCCTCTACCAGTTCCACCGCCCGGACCCGGCCGTCCCGTACGCGGACTCGGTCGGTGCGCTCGCCGAACTGCTCGACGAGGGCGTCATCCGCATGGCGGGCATCTCGAACGCCACGGTCGACCAGATCCGGCAGGCGAACGAGGTCCTCGGCGGCCGCCTCGCATCGGTGCAGAACCGGTTCTCCCCCGTGTTCCGCTCGAGCGAGCCGGAGCTCGAGCTCTGCGACGAGCTCGGCATCGCGTTCCTGCCGTGGAGCCCGCTCGGCGGCATCGCCGGCGCGGCCGACCTCGGCACCACGGCCGAGGACTTCGCCGTCCTCGCCCAGGAGCGCGACGTCACCCCCCAGGTCATCGCGCTGGCGTGGGAGCTCGCGAAGAGCGACGTCGTCATCCCGATCCCGGGGGCGTCCCGCCCGCAGTCGATCCTCGACTCGGTGACGGCCGCGACCGTGAAGCTCCGTCCGGAAGAGGTCGAGCGTCTCGACGCGTCGCGTCCGGAGCAGGCCGCGTAGGTCCCGCCACGCGCCACAGCGAGCCGACCGGCTCGCGCACCACGGGCCTCCTGTCCGGATGACGGGAGGCCCGTGGTGCGTCCGTCAGCGGACGGTGCCGCTCAGGACGCGCAGGTCGAGTCGAAGTCGGTCCCGGCCGTCTGGACCGCCGTGGCCGAGTCCTGGAACGCGCCGAGGTCGGCCGACTGCGGGTCCTTCGTGATCGCCTCGAGTCGCGTCACCATGTCGCCGTAGGCGCTCTGGAACGCCTCGGCCTTGCCCTTGACCTCGGTGTTGCTCACCGCGTCGACACCGGCGTCGATGTCCGCGTCGAGCTCCTTGAGCTTGGCGACCGCGGCGTCGGGGTCGGACTGCAGCTTCGTGGCCTCGGACTGCAGCCCCTCGGCGGCCGACCGCACCTTGCTCTCGAAGGCGGCGCACGCGTCGGCCTTGGACTGCGAGCCCGACTGCTCCTCGGCGGCCTTCGACGGTGCGCTCGAGGACCCGCTCGTGGCGCCCTGACCCTGGGTCCCCTCGGCCGTCGTGCTGCCGCCCGAGGAGCAACCGGCGAGCAGGACCGCGGCGAGCGCTGCGGTCGCGAGGACGGAGACGTGCTTCGTGGACATGGGATCCCCCCTGGTCGGTGTGGGGCCGCCGGCCGGAGGCCCCGTTCCGCCCCGACAGTACTGATCGGATGCTCAGGGAGTGCGGGACGGCCACCCCCGTCCGCCCAGCCCCGTCCGCCCCGTCCCGACCGGGGACGCGCGTACGGTCGAGGGATGCGTGCCATCACCATCTCCCAGCCCGGCGACGTCGACGTCATGTCCCTCGGTGAGCTCCCCGACCCGGTGCCCGGCGAGGGCGAGGTCCTCGTCGAGGTCGCGGCGGCCGGCGTCAACAACGCGGACCTGCAGCAGCGCCAGGGGAACTACCCGCCGCCGCCCGGAGCGTCCGACGTGCTCGGGCTCGAGGTGTCCGGGACGATCCGTGCGCTCGGCACCGGCGTGACGGGCTGGTCCGTCGGAGACCGCGTGTGTGCGCTCCTCAGCGGCGGTGGGTACGCGTCGCTCGCCGTGGTGCCGGTGGCACAGCTCCTGCCGGTGCCGGACGGGCTGGACCTGGTGTCCGCCGCCGCGCTCCCCGAAGCGGCCTGCACGGTGTACTCGAACATCGGGATGCTCGCCGGACTCCGGCCGGGGCAGACCCTGCTCGTCCACGGTGGGACCGGGGGCATGGGATCGCACGCAGTGCTCTGGGCGAAGGCCCTCGGCGCCCGGGTGGTCGCGACGAGCGGTGGCGCGCGGAAGGTCGCGGCCTCCCGCGAGCTCGGCGCGGACCTGGTCGTCGACCACCGCGAGGAGGACTTCGTCGAGCGTGCCCTGGCCTTCACGGACGGTGTCGGCGTGGACGTCGTCCTCGACGTGGTCGGTCCGTCGTACCTGCACCGCAACCTCGAGGTCCTCGCGCCGAACGGGCACCTCGCGATCATCGCCGCCGGGTCCGGGCCGGACGCGACCCTGCCGATCGGCCAGCTCATGCGGAAGCGCGCCTCGGTCAGCGGCACGACCCTGCGGGCACGACCGGCTGCCGAGAAGGCCGAGATCGTCGCTGCCGTGCGGCGGGACGTGTGGCCGTTCGTCGAGGACGGCCGTGTCCGTCCGGTCGTGGACACCGTGCTGCCCCTCGCCGACGCGGCCGAAGCGCACCGGCGTCTGGCGTCCGGCGACGTCGTCGGGAAGCTGCTGCTCGCCGTGTAGCGGTGCCGGCGGCGGTCACACCGTCGACGGCCGTGTCGCCGCTACGCGTGCACGCGCGCCAGGAACGCCCGGAGCGCCGGGTGCTGCGGGGCGTCGAGGACGGCCGCGGGAGCGCCCTGCTCGACGACCTCGCCCTCGTGCAGGAAGACGATCCGGTCGGCGACGTTCCGGGCGAAGTGCATCTCGTGCGTCGTCATGAGGATCGTCGACCCCTGCTGCTTGAGCTCGGTGACGAGGTCGAGCACCTCGCCGACGAGCTGCGGGTCGAGGGCGCTCGTCACCTCGTCGAGCAGGAGCAGCTCCGGGTCCGACGCGACGGCCCGGACGATCGCGACGCGCTGCTGCTGCCCACCCGACAGACGGTCCGGGTACGAGCCGGCGAAGTCGCCGAGCCCGATCCGGTCGAGCAGGCGGCGAGCCGTCGCCTCGGCGTCCGCACGGGAGGCCCGGTGCACCTTCCGCGATGCGAGGGTCACGTTGTCGAGGACGCTCATGTGCGGGAACAGGTTGAACTGCTGGAAGACGACGCCGATCCGCGCGCGGGTGGCGTCGACGTCGACGCGGGGGTCCGAGACGTCCTCGCCCTGGAGGAGGACCTGCCCGTCGTCGATGCCCTCGAGCAGGTTCACGGTCTTGAGCAACGTCGACTTGCCGGAGCCGGACGCCCCGATGACGCAGATCACCTCGTGTCGGTGCACGGTCAGGTCGATCCCGCGCAGGACGGGGCGGTCGCCGAAGGACTTGCGCAATCCACGCAGTTCGAGGACGGGAGCGGTCTGCTCGGTCACACCGTGCCTCCGATCTGTTCACGCTGCTGCTGCTTCCGGGCGACGGCGTCCGTGACCCGGATGAGCGGCAGGCTGATGAGGACGAAGAGCAGGCCGGCGACCAGGTAGGGCGTGAAGTTCGTCTGCTCCGCCTGCGCGATCTGGGCGCTGCGGACGGCGTCGACGGCGCCGAGGATCGAGACGAGCCCGACGTCCTTCTGCATCGACACGAAGTCGTTCATGAGCGCCGGCGTGACCTTGCGGATCGCCTGCGGCAGCACGACGAGCCGCAGCGTCTGCGCGTGGGACAGGCCGAGCGACCGGGCGGCCAGGCGCTGGGACGGGTGCACCGCCTCCATGCCGGCGCGGAGCACCTCGGCGACGTACGACGAGTAGGTCAGCACGATCGCGATGGTGCCCCAGAACTCGGGCGCCAGCCGCGGGAAGACCCCGAGCCCGGGCAGGCCGAACCCGACCAGGTACAGCACGATGATGAGCGGCAGGCCGCGGAACAGGTCCGTGTACCCGGTCGCGAGCATCCGGAGCGGGAAGAACACCGGGCTCCGCAGTCCGCGGACGACCGCGAGCAGGGTGCCGAGCACGGCGACGCCGATGCTGGCGGCGAACAGGATCCGGACGTTCAGCCAGAGCCCGAGCAGGATGTCGGGCAGGGTCTCCCACGCCACCTGCGGGTCGAAGAACGACCGCTGCACCGCGGCCCACCCGGGGGTGTTGACCACGCCGACCCAGACGAGCGCGACGACCACGAGCGTCGAGACGACGGACACCACGACGGAACGGCGGCCGCGCTGCTGGCGGTAGAGCTGCCGCTCGCGTTCGACCTGGCTGGGTGCCGGGGCGGCGACGGGCGCGCCCACGCCCGCCGGACCGCCCGCACCGGCGGGCAGGGTCATGCCCGCGTCACTTCAGGACCGGGGTGTTCGTCTCGGAGGAGAGCCACTTCGTCTGCAGCTGCTCGAGCGTGCCGTCCTCCTCGAGCGACTCGAGGGCGTCGTCGACCTTGCTCGTCAACGCCGAGTCCTTCGGCAGGACGAAGCCGAACTGGTCGCCCGCGTCGTCGGACGGGAACTGCGCCGACACGGTGCCGTCGTCGAGCTGGGCGGCGGACATGTAGAACGCGGTCGGCAGGTCGGTGACGATCGCGTCGATCTGGCCCGACTTGAGCGCGAGCACGGCGTCGTCGTTCGAGTTGAACACCTGCGGGGTGACGCCGAGCACGGACTTGACGCTCTGGATGCTCGTCGACCCGGCGGCGACGCCGATCGTGTCCTGCTTCAGCGCGGCGATCGTCGTGTCACCGGCGGCCTTCGACCCGGTGGTCGTCACGACGGCCTGCGTGGTCGTGTAGTACGGCGTCGACATGTCGACGGCCTTCTTGCGCTTGGCGTCGATCGAGAACTGCTGGATGTTGAGGTCCCAGTCCTTCGCACCAGGGGCGATCGCGCTGTCGAAGGTGCTGCGCTCCCACACGACGTCGCTCTTCGCGTAGCCCATCTCCTCCGCGACGGCGTAGGCCACGGCGGACTCGAAGCCCTTGCCGGACTCGGGCTGGTTGTCCTCGACCCAGGGCGAGTACGCCGGGTCGCCGGTGGCGATCGTGAGCTTGCCGTCGGTGACGGTGCCCTCGGCGTTGTCGCTGCTGCCCCCTGCGGAGCATGCGGCGAGGGCGAGCGCGGCGACGGTGGTGGTCGCGACGGCGATGGTCAGGCGGAGGGGACGGGTCACGGTCTGGCCTTCGTCAGGGGGAACAGGGCAGGACCCGAGTGTACTGGGCCGTGGGATACCAACGACCGGTCGACGCGGTTCCTGCCCTGCCGACGCTCGGCTGGTGTCAGCGGCGCCGACGCTCGTTGATCGCCGCGCCGGTGTAGGTGATCGCCAGGAACATCGCCGCACTCGCCGCGAGTCCCGTGACCCAACGGTCGGACGCCGGCGGGGTGGTCATGACGGCAACGCTGGCCGCGACCAACGACGCGCTCACCGGGAGTGCGACCGGGAGCCGGAGCAGCAGGCCGACGGCGGCGATCAGCGCCGCAGCAGCGACGGCTGCAGCACCGGTTCGAAGTCGTGCCATGGGCGGTTCCTCCCGTTGTGATCCTGGCCGGACGGCCAGCGATGCCAACGTAGGACCGCCTCCTTCACGGGGTCAAGTACAGTACATCAGTCGAGCATCGTGAAGTCGTCGAACGAGAACCCGGGCGACACCAGGCAGCTGAGGAGCACCTCGCCGTCACCCGGGAGCGTCCGCTGCCACACGCCTCCGCGGACGAACGCCTGTGCGTCGTTCACGCGGTCACGGCCGGCGTCCGGGCCGAGGGTGATGCGTGCGCCGGGCTCCGGCTGGTCGCCGGACCCGCCGAGTTCGAGCTCGACGGCGTCCGGCCCGTGCCACATCCAGATCTCGTCGCTCGTCACGCGGTGCCACGCGGAGGCCTCGCCCGGCGGCAGGAGGAAGTGGATGAGCGTCGCGGCGGGGCGCTCACCCGCGGGCGTGCTCACGGTTGCGGGCGACGTCCACGTGCGGACAAACCAGCCACCCTCGGGGTGCGGCTCCATGCCGAGCGCGGCGGCGCGCTGCGGGACGTCGAGCCACTCGACGACGTCGCCGGCGACGGTGCGGCGAGCGGCCATGCCGGGGCGGGGTGCGGTGTCGGTCATCGGGACTCCTTGCTCGGGGTGGGTGCCGCGCCTGCGGCGGACGGGGCCAGGGGGACACGGGCAGCAGCTTCGGTGGTCCGGACCACCCCGCGGACGACGGTCGCCACCGCACGCCCGGCTCCGTCCTCCACGAGTTCGGCGAGCGCGTCCGGCACGGTCCGGGCGTCGACGTCGAACACCGCGAGGTCGGCGCGGGCTCCGACGGCCAGGTGTCCGATCCGGTCCGGTCCGACCGCGAGTCCCATCGCGTGGGCGCCACCGAGGGTCGCCGCCGCGAGCAGCCGCTCGTGCAGGTCGCGTCCGCTGTAGCCCTGTGCGCGGGCGATGCGGTGCAGTGCGGTGACGTCCGCCATCGGGTCGAGCGACGGCGAGGACGACAGCGAGTCGGTGCCCACGGCGATCGGGCTGCCCTCTCTCAGGTAGTCGGCGACCGGCGGCGGGTCGAGCCCGATGACGGCGTTCGAGCGCGGGCAGAGCGCGACCGCGGTGCCGCGCGCGCGGAGCAGTGCCCGGTCGGCGGCGGTCATGTAGACGCCGTGCGCGATGTGGCAGTCCGGCCCGAGCACGCCGAGGCGGTCCACGAACGAGGTCGCACTCGCGCCGAACCCGAGCGCGCGCATGGCCCGGAAGGACGGCACGTTCGCCAGGTGCCAGTCCGCACCGTGGCCGACGCCGACGACGCCCGCGAAGCCGGGGATCGGTTCGATCGCGGTGCGCTCACCCTCGAAGGCCGCTTCGCCGAGGTGCAGGTGCAGCCGGAGTCCGCGCTGCCGGACGATGTCGGGCAGTTCGAGCAGCGGCGCGACGTCGAGCGAGTACGGGGCGTGCGGGGAGAGCCCGGCGCCGGGGGTGGTGGGCACCCGCTCGAGTTCGGCGAGGACCTGGTCGCGCCCGCGCTCCTGCCAGGCGGCGTTCTCCCAGTCCATCACCTCCCAGTAGGCGATGCCGCCGAGACCGGCGTCCTCGAGCGCGGTCACCGCCTCGATGTCGGTCACCACGTCGGCGATGCTCGTCACCCCGGCCGCCACCGACTGTGCCGCACCGGCCGCGGCCTCGGCCCGCCAGTCGTGTGGCTGCGCGTAGACGGCGTTGAACGCGGCGGCCCAGTCCTCGAATCCGGCGTACCGGCCGCGCCCGACACCGGCCATGCCTGTGTACTGCAGGTGCGTGTGCGCGTTGACGAGTCCCGGGAGGAGCGCACCCCGCCACCGCCGCTCGGTCACGGGGGTGCCGTCGAGCTGGTCCACCACCCAGGAGCGTTCGCCGACGTGCAGGATCCGGCCGTCGCGCACCGCGACGGCGCCGTCCGCGATCGGCGGCGCGGTCATCGGCACGACGATCCGAGCGGAGTGCACCGTCGTCTGCGCGGGTGCGGTCGGCCGCCGACCGGTCACGTCGGGTCCCCGAAGCGTCGGGTCCGGACGTCCGGCTCGCGGTCCACGGGTTGCGCGGCGAGCGTCGCGGCGGACGTGCCGCCCAGGTCGGTACCACCGCCGGGAGGCCCACCCCGCGCCCCGAACGCGGCGAGCGCCACGCGGGCGGTCGCCTCGTCCACCTCGGGGTCGATCGGCACGACGGCGCGGTCCAGCTCGTCGCCCCGCTCGACGAGCATCCGCACGGCACCGAGCTGCGCCGCGAAGGACAGGTCCATCACCTCGATCGGGTTGCCCTCGGCCGCGGTGATGTTGATGCACCCGCCGCCGTCGAGCAGCAGCACGCCGGGACCGTCCGGGAGCGTGAGGCGCTCGACCCGTCGACCCACCGTCGTCCGCTCGGCCCCCGCTGCGACGGCGTCCTCGACCGCGATCTCCTGGTCCACCCCGCCCGCGACCGACAGGACCGCTCCGGGAGCGCACGCACGGAGCACCGTCAGGCTGACCGTGTCCGCCACCCCGGTCGCGCTCACCACCAGGTCGGCGGTGCGGACGGCGTCGACGAGCGGAGCGACCTCGTACCCGGCGAACACGGCCTGCAGCGCCCGGACCGGGTCGGTGTCGGCGACGGTGACCCGGAACCCGAGCGCCCGGAGGACCAGGGCGACCCCCTCCCCCACGTGACCGAACCCGGCGACGACCGCCCGGCCTCCCGTCAGGTCGGGCCGGACGCCGGGGTCGAGCGCGTCGACCAGGTCGAGTGTCGCGAACACCGTCGACTGCCCCGTGCCGTACCGGTTGTCGAAGAACGTCTTGGTGCGGGCGTCGTTCACCGCGACGACCGGGATCCCGAGCTGGCCGCGGGCCGCCATCACGCGCAGCGGGCGGAGGCCGCTCGTGGTCTCCTCGGCAGCTCCGAGCATCGTCGGCAGCAGGTCGGGGCGCTCCTGGTGCACGAGCCGGATGACGTGCGACCCGTCGTCGACGAGCACGTGCGGCCGGGTGTCGAGCATCGCGAGCGCGAGCGCGCGCTGTTCCGCCACGGTCGCGGTGCTGCTCGCGTGCACGGGGACGCCGGCCCGGCGGAGGACCGCGGCGACGGCGTCGTCCGTCTCGTCCGCATGCGCGTAGACGACCACCTCGGCGCCGGCGTCCTGCAGCAGGAGGGACAGCACGGCGGTCTTCGGCTCGAGGAACAGGCTCACCCCGACGCGGGTGCCCCGGAGCAGGCCGCCCTGCCGGAGCTCGTCGGCGACGGCACGGGACACCGGCATGGAGCGGCGGGCCCAGCGGATGCGGGCCTCGGCGGCGGGGTCGTCCTCGGGCTCGCGGCCGGTCGACACGAGGAACACGTCGTCGGAGAGCGTCGGCACGCCGCGGACGCCGGGGCGGGCGAGCACGGTCGGGCCGAAGGCGTCCTCGTCGACGGCGGGGACGTGGCGGCCGGCATCGACCACGAGCAGCAGCGCGCCGCGGGGACGGTCCGCGGTGGCGTCCTCCACGGCAGCGGCGCTCTGTTCGGGCGTGCCGAGACACCAGAGCTGGTCGACGGCCGCGCCGTCACCGGCGTCCGCCGGTCGGGCTCCGAGCCCGACGAGCGATGCGTGCAGGGCGGCGGCGTCCCGGGGATCACCGCCGACGACGCGGAAGCGCCGGGCGGCGAGGAGCGTGTTCGTCACGCGGGCGGTGTGCCGGACCGCGGCGGACACCCAGGCCGACGTTGCGGGATCAGCGCGGGTCGGGTCGGCGCGCGGCATGGGGACATCGTAGGGCGGGCCGGTGGCCCGGCGGTGCCGGTGGTGCCGGCGGTCGAGGCTGGCCGTGGCGCACGGGCGCGCCGGGCCCGCCCGGTCAGAGCACGTGCGGCGGCGGCGTCCGGTGCCAGACCTGCTCGGCACCGTCGTCGGGGACACCCCACGGTCCGGCGGGGACCTGCCACGAACCGACGGCCGGTACCTGCTGCGCCTCGATCCGCCGCGTCAGCCGCCGGTGATGCAGGAGCACCCCGACCAGGACGGCGACGCCGATCACGCTCACGACGGCGAGGCCGGCGACGTACAGCGTCGTCACGACACCGGCGAGCGCGGGGGGCACGGTCCCGTCCTGCGCCGCCGAGAACGGCGTCCCGGTGATCACGAACGCGAGCAGGGTCGAGATCGTCGAGTTCGAGTCCCACAGCCCGTGCAGCACCGACACCACGACGTAGGCGACCAGCACCGACCACGTCCACCGGAACCGGGGACGACCGTGCGCCGCCCCGAAGAGCACCGCCCCGAGGATCGCCGTCCAGAGCACGTGCCCCACCGGCGAGAGCACGGCGCGGGCCACCTCGGTCTGCAGGAGCGACACGAGGTCGATGCCGCGGGTGGTGATCGCCGCGTTGAACGCGTACCCGGCCGACTCGAACGCCGAGAACCCGGCACCCACCGTCGCCCCGAGCAGTGCGCCCTGCCGTGCCGTCTTCGGTCGGACCCGCCAGCCGACCACGACCAGCAGCAGGCCCTTCACGAGTTCCTCGGCGAAGCCGACGAGCAGGTACAGGGTCGCCCCGGGGCGCAGGTCGGACTCGAGCAGGGACGCCCCGAGCACCCCGAGGACCCCGCCGACGAAGAACGCCGTGACCAGCTGCATCGTGCTCACCGTGCCGGTGACCCGTTCGATGACGAACAGCACCACGGTGAAGGGCACGAGGAAGCTGCCGAGCAGGATGATGGTCGGCACCAGGTTCGTGTTCTGCGTGGCGACGGTGACGATGATCGTCACGACCCACAGCAGGAACCCGCTGAGGAGGGTCTTCCACCACCAGCCGTGCCGGTGGTGGGGGTGCGCGCCGACGTGCGCGGTCTCGAGCGTCATGTGCCTCATCGTGCTCCGCGCCGCATGCCGAGGGTCTCCGGGAATACGGATGACGCGGTTCGCGTAGTCCCCCGCATGACCGATGAGACGTTCGACAAGGTGACCGTGTTCGGCGCGGACTGGTGCCGCGACTGCCGCCGCTCCAAGGCGCTGCTGGACCGACTGGGCGTGGACTACGAGTACGTGGACGTCGAGGCCGACCTGTCCGCCGCCGACCGCGCGCAGGCGATCAGTGGCCGGAAGAACATCCCCGTCGTGGTGCTGCCGGACGGCAAGCACTTCGTCGAGCCGTCCGACGCCGAGCTGCAGGCGGAGCTGGAGTCGTCGGGGGCGCTCTGACCGATCGCCTGCGCTTGCTGGGAACGTGCTGGGCCGGGCGCGTGTTCACTCGGGTGTCGGCCCTGAGCTCGGTGATCCGCCGCAGCCTCGGACCGGCCGCAGAACAAGGAGAACAACATGGGTGTACTCGGCACCATCATCGGCCTCATCGTCGTCGGCCTCATCGCCGGCGCCATCGCACGGCTGGTCATCCCCGGTAAGCAGCACATGTCGATCCTGATGACCATCATCCTCGGCATCGTCGGCTCGTTCGTCGGAGGCCTGCTCGGATTCCTGATCTTCCGCCACGACCTCGCGGACGGCTTCTTCCAGCCGTCCGGCCTCATCGGGTCGATCATCGGCGCGATCATCGTCGTGCTCATCTACACCCGCGTCGCGGGTCGTGGCGGCAACCGCCGCTGACACACGGACACACACCGGCGCCGACGCGCTGGTGGCCGGGAGGCCCGGGACCAGCTGGTTCCGGGCCTCCCGTCGTCCTGTGCCCCGGAAGTCCGGAACGCGCGCAGGCACCCGGCGTACGGTCCACGACATGACTGATGCGAACGACACCCGTCGCCCGGAACAGGACGCAGCACGGCTCGGCCTCGTCGTGGTCGGTGAGGCCGCCGCACTCCAGTCCGGCGACGAGGCCGCGATGGACGCGAGCGAGGCGAACATCCGCGAGACCATCGACGAACTCGTCGACGTGCCCCTGACCGACCGGCAGGAGGAGGTCGTGGAGCGGCTCGCGCAGGCCGGCGGCACCCTGACCGCCGGGCTCAGCGGCGCACTCGCCGCACGGACCGGCAACAGCGTCGACGACGTCCTCGAGGGCGCGGCCCGGAGCATCGTCTGGCAGGAGCGACTCACCGAGCAGCGCGAGGACGCCGGCCCCCAGGACCGCGGACGGCAGGACGCCGGCCGCGACGACCAGGACGGTCGCCCCTCCGCCTGATCCGGGACCACGGACACACGGGAGGCCCGTCACCAGTTGGTGACGGGCCTCCCGTGTGTCTCCGGTCACCTCAGCGACCGCGCTGGGACGTCAGCGACGCCACCACTCGTCGAACGGCGACGCCGGCACCTGACGCTTGTGCTCGGTCGAGCGGTACCGCGCCTCGATCGCCTCGGCGACCTCGACCGGGACGTCGTGTCCCTGCAGGTAGGCGTCGAGCTCGGCGTAGGTGAGGCCGAGGTTCGCCTCGTCGGTCTGGCCGGGCAGGTCGTCGAGCAGGTCCGCGGTCGGCGCCTTCTCGTACAGGCGGGCCGGCGCACCGAGGTGCTCGAGCAGCTGGCGCCCCTGGCTCTTCGTCAGACCGGTCAGCGGCGTGAGGTCGACGCCGCCGTCGCCGTACTTCGTGAAGAAGCCGGTCACGGCCTCGGCCGCGTGGTCGGTGCCGACGACCAGGAGCCCGCGCTGCCCGGCGACGGCGTACTGCGCGACCATGCGCATGCGGGCCTTCACGTTGCCCTTCACGAAGTCGCTCAGGGCGACGCCGGCCTCCGCGGTGTCCTGCACCACGCCGTCCACCCCGTGCTCGATGTTCACGACGATGCCGGGGTCCGCGGCGATGAACTGCAGGGCGAGCTGCGCGTCGTCCTCGTCGGCCTGCACCCGGTAGGGCATCCGCACGGTGACGAACTCGGCGGCGTGCCCCTCGGAGCGGAGCGACTCGACCGCGAGCTGCGTCAGGCGGCCGGCGAGCGTGGAGTCCTGCCCGCCGCTGACGGCGAGGACGTAGCCGTTCGCGCCGGTGGTCAGCAGGTAGTCACGCAGGAAGCCCACGCGTCGGGCGATCTCCTGCTCCGGGTCGATGGTCGGCTGGACGTTGAGGTCCGCGGCGATGGCGGCTTGGAGTTCTCGCACGCACCCAGTATCCGCCCGAGCCGCGCCGGGCGCACGGACACCGTGGAGGTGCTCACTAGAGTGGCGGCCACACCGGTCGGAGCCGCACCCGCACCGGGGACGACGGAGGTCGATCGTGAGGGACGAGCGCCGCGCCGGACTGCTCGCCGTCACCGTTACCGCTTTCCTCTGGGGCACCACCGGCACCGCCGCGACCTTCGCGCCCGACGTCGGCCCGCTCGCGATCGGTGCCGCGGCGCTCGGCGTCGGCGGGATCCTGCAGGCGGTCGTCGGCGCGCGGGCCCTCCGAGCGGCTGCTCCATTGCTCGTGCGGAGCCGCGCACTCGTCCTCGTCGGCGCGGTCGCCGTCGCGGTGTACCCGCTCGCGTTCTACAGCTCGATGCACACCGCCGGGGTGGCCGTCGGCTCCGTGGTGTCGTTGGCGTCCGCTCCCCTGGCGTCCGGGGTCCTGGAGCGGGTCGTCGACCGGCGGCCGCTCAGCCGGTGGTGGGTGCTCGCCGCGGCGCTCGGTGTCGTCGGGAGCGTGCTGCTCTGCCTGTCCAGCCTGGCGGGGTCGGCGGACCCGGCCGGCGTCGGGTCGCCTGGGTCGACGGTCCTCGGGGTCGTGCTCGGCCTCGTGGCCGGAACCACGTACGCGGTCTACTCGTGGACGTCGCGTCGGCTCATGGTCGACGGGGTCCCCCGCGCGGCCGCGATGGGTGCCGTGTTCGGCGGCGGTGGGCTGCTCCTCATGCCGGTGCTCGCCGTCACCGGAGCGCCCCTGCTCGCGTCGCCGCAGAACGCCGCGGTCGGCGTGTACATGGCGATCGTGCCGATGTTCCTCGGGTACCTGCTGTTCGGGTACGGACTGGCGAGGATCCCGGCGAGCACCGCCACCGCCGTCACCCTCACCGAACCGGCGGTCGCTGCCGTGCTCGCGGTGCTGGTGGTCGGCGAGCGGCTCACCGCGGTCGGGTGGGCCGGGCTGGGCGTGATCGCGATCGTGCTCGTCGTCCTGGCGGTCGCGCCGACGAACACCCGGGCTGGTTCGCGCTCCTGAGGACGGGCCCGGACGGACCACCGAGGTGCCCCTGGAGGGACTCGAACCCCCAACCCGTTCCTGAGGACGGGACCGGACGGACCACCGAGGTGCCCCTGGAGGGACTCGAACCCCCAACCCTTTCCTTAGGACGGAACTGCTCTTCCATTGAGCTACAGAGGCCGGCCCGACCACTCTAGCGGGAGCCGGGACGCGCCGGACGAGAGGCGTGGGGCGGGCGTACCCGAGGCCTCCCGTCCGGCCCCACCTACGCGGCGACCAGGTACTCGTCCCAGTCCGGCTGCGGCCGCTCGATGCCGCGGACGACCCAGGCCGAACCGTGCGGGGCCTTCGGCGGGAACCGCAGCGTCCACCCCATCTCACGCGGGGTGCGGTCGCCCTTGACGTTGTTGCAGGCGAGGCAGCAGGCGACGAGGTTCTCCCACGAGTCTCGACCGCCACGGGACTTCGGCTGGACGTGGTCGATCGTGGTCGCGTTCCGACCGCAGTAGGCGCACCGGTTGGCGTCTCGGCGGAGCACACCGCGCCGGGACACCGGGATCAGCCGGGACTGCGGGATGCGCACGTACCGGGTCAGGATGATGACGGACGGACGGTCGTAGCTGACGGCGGCACCGGTGACGGGGTGCAGGGTGTCGGCGGCGACGACGGAGGCCTTCTGGTTCATGACGAGGACCAGGGCTCGACGGAACGAGATCACCGCGAGGGGCTCGTAACCGGCGTTGAGGACGAGAGTGCGCATGGGTTCCCTTCCGACGTGCCTGGACGGCTTCCAGGCGGTGCGGGCACCGGGTCGGTCGGCGTGGAACGGGTGGTCACGGCCTCCGGGCCCGAGGGCGGGTCCGGCCGGCCCACGCCGTCGGAGCGGGCCGTCCTGCCGGAGCGGGGCGGTCCCACCGTCGTGGCGGGCCGGATACACGAAGAGCACCACCCGTCAGGGCGGTGCTCCGGTCAGTCGCGCGCGAGTTGCGGCTCGCAGGCTGTGGTCGTCCGTATGTCGACATGCGCGCGCCGACCCATGGTGCGGGTCGTGCGTGACGTCGACATGTGGTCTCCCGTTCGGGTCGAGGCGATCCGATGCGTGCAGGCTAACCCAGAAACCGGCCCCGCACGAGGGGTGCGGGGCCGGTTCGGACGCTGTTCACATGCGCGCGCGCAGGGTGTCGTTCCGGGTCGTCAGATCCCGAAGCGGACGATGTGGTAGTTGCTCGACCAGATCGGGCGGATCGATACGGAGCCGCCGGGCTTCGGGGCGTCCATGATCATGCCGTTGCCCATGTAGAAGCCGTCGTGCGAGTCGTCGTTGAAGACGACGACGTCGCCCGGCTGCGCTTCCGACTCGGGGATCGTGGTGCCGACCTGGTCCTGCAGCGTGACCGAGTGGGCGAGGCTGATGCCGTGCTGCGCGTAGACGTACATGACGTAGCCCGAGCAGTCGAACCCGGCGGGGGTGGCGCCTCCGAACACGTAGGGCGTCCCGATGTACTGCTTCGCCGTGGCGACGACGGCCGGCAGCGAGAACGGGGTCCCCGCGGCGGGGGCCGCACTCGTCGCGGCGGCGTCCGCGGCCGAGGCGGTCGTGGCGGCTCCGGTCGTGTCGTCGGCGAGGTAGTCCTCGGCCGTCTTGCCGTCGTAGGCGTACTCCGCTGCCTTCGCGGCACGAGCGGCCTCGAGCTCGGCGGCGGCCTTCGCCGCTGCCTTCGCGGCGGCCTGCGCCTCGAGGGTCGCGGTCGAGGTGGCGCTGAAGCCGTCGCGCGAGGTGTCGGCTGCGCCGGCCGCGGCGGACACGTCGAACTGCTGCGCCTGCACCGCGAGGTCGGAGGCCGCGTCGGTCTGCGCAGCTCCGGCCTGCGACGTGGAGGTGGTCGCGAAGGCGGCCGGGACGGCCATGGTGCCGAACATCCCCGCCGCGACGGCCAGGACGACGGGAGCCATGAACCGGCGCTTGCGGGACGACGCTGACGGAGCGGCCGCGCGGGTGACGCCGAGGGCGCGGCCGTCACGGGTCGCGGCAGCGCGGGTGGCGGGCGTCCGGGCGGCGGCCGGACGGGCTGCGCTCGTACGGGGTGCGGTCGGGGCGGACGCCGTGCGGGCGAGCGGGCGACGTGCGGCACGCTCGGCTGCTTCGCGTGCTGCCCTGCGGGTCAGGGGAGCTGCGACGGTGTCACCGGTGGTCGTCGGGTTCGCGGTCGGGTCGTCCGCGGCGGTTCCGGTGTGGGTCAAGTGGGTCTCCGGCGCCTCGTGACACGCGCCCGGTCGAGGACGGTCGCGTGCAACCCCATCCGTTCGTCATCGTTTCCGATCGAGGCAGGAGACGGGTCACGAGACGTCCTGCCACGGGTCCCGAGATCGCTGCTCGCGGGACTCGACGAGTGTACGGGCGCACCGCGGACATGTCGAGACGAAACCGTGACCTGGTAACGGATAGGTGAAGAACCCCTGGTCAGAGCGAGGGAATTGGTCACCACGATGGCCTGCTGCTTCTTGTACGTCCACTCAGGTCTTGTCCCCCGGGGCCGTACCCCCTATCGTTCGCCCACCACGAGGACCCAGGCGCGAGCTCACCGCGGCGATCCCGGTCCACCAACGGACCCTCGTGCGGTGACGCCCGGCACCTGCACCGAGCGATCGCAGCGAACGAGGACGGGATGCAGGTACCCCGGAGCGCGGGCTCCGGTGCACCCCGACGCAGCGCCTGGCCCGGGCTGTGTCGGCGGGTGACAGGTCACTCGCCGGAGAGGTCCTCGGCGATGTCGTCGGCGTTGCCGGGGAAGCACAGCGAGACCGCCTGCACGGTGTAGTTCCCGGGGTACGCGTACACGCTGATCGACGCGATCTTCCCGCCACCGCTGCCGATGACCGCGGGACCGTCGCTCGACTCGCGGCGGACGACCTGCACCCCCTGGGACTTCCAGTGCTCCTCCATGCGCGTGGCGTCCTCGTCGGGCGACCCCTCGAGCGTGCTCCCGGTCAGGTAGCGCCACTGCGCCCCTCCCGTGCCGTCCTCGAGTTCGCAGTCTTCCGGGTAGTCCGGGCCGGTGCGCGCCTTCCACTCCCCACCGAGTCGCTCGGTGGCGTCGTCGACGGCTTCGATCATCTGCTGCTTCGCGGTGTCGGCGTCCACGGTCGGCTCCGTTCGTCCTGGTGCTGCGGTGTCGGATCCCCGCAGGACACAGCCTGCGAGCACGGTGGTGGTGGCCGTCATGACGAGGACGCCCGCGACGGCGCGCCTCGCCGTGGTCCACCGAGCGGTGGTCGTCGTCGTCATTGTCCCGCCATCCACCAGGGCTTCCCGTCGATCAGGTCCTGGTCTCGCTTCGTCGGTGGTTCCGGGTGGTACGCGGTCGCATCGTCCTCGTGCCCCGTCGTGACCCGCCCCACGTTGTACACGGACTCGGTGTCGGCGTCCAGGTAGCCGGACCTGTCACCGGTGAGCGGGTCGTGGTCGAGGACCGGCCTGCGGTCCGCCGCGTCGGCGGGGTTCGAGTCCGTCCCGAAGACCGTCGCACCGAAGGCCTCTCGGGACGGATCCACGTGGTGCCCGGGTGCCGTGCGTCCGAGCGCTGCGAGGTGGTCGCCCTGTCCGGCCTCGTCGGGGAGGACGTTCCGTGCCTGGCCGACGTAGACGTGCTCGGCGTGCACCTTGCCGGCCGAGTCGACCGCGTTCGGCAGGCCGGCGGACCCCAGTGCGACCGCCTTCGCGTCGCCTGCGTCGAACTCGATGTCCGTCGCTGTCCCTCCCCCGGTCGGCGTTGCAGTTCCCCCGCGACGCAGTCCTGCTCACCGGTGTGCCGGTGAGCAGGACCGCCGCTCCGATCGCCGGAGCACGGCGCTCAGAGCACGTCGTCCCTGCCGCTGATCTCGAGCGAGCCCACCACGTCCTTCACCCGCCGCCCGTCCGGTCCTGCCGTCGGCACGTCCTCGCCGACGATGACCCGCGTCCGACGGGCGTCCAGGGAACGGACGGGCACGCCCGGACAGGGCAGACCGTTCCTGCCCCTGGGTGCGGCGGGCGAGGAGACGTCAGTCGGTGCTGATGTAGACGTGCTGCGCGACCTCGGTCGGCAGCTCGATCCCGGCGTCCTCGCCGTCCACGCGGACCGCCACGTAGGCGCCCGCGCGCTGCACGCTGGCCGTGCGTCCGGGCATGACCCCGGCGGCGCGGAGCTGGTGCAGCAGCTCCGGCTCGAACTGCACCGGCTCGCCCAGACGGCGGATGACGCCGGTCGCGATCGCGTCGGTGTCGTCGGTGGCCACCACGATGTTGCGCACCCCGTCGAGGAAGCCGGCCGCCGTGGGTCCACCGATCTCCGCGAGGCCGGGGATCGGGTTGCCGTACGGGGACTCCGTCGGGTTCCCGAGCATCTCGAGCAGGCGGACCTCCACCTGCTCGCTCATCACGTGCTCCCACCGACAGGCCTCGTCGTGGACGAAGGCCCAGTCGAGGCCGATCACGTCGGCGAGCAACCGCTCGGCCAGACGGTGCTTGCGCATCACGTGCGTGGCGCGGGACCGACCGGTGTCGGTGAGTTCCAGGTGCCGGTCGCCCGAGACGACGACGAGGCCGTCACGCTCCATGCGGGCGATCGTCTGCGAGACCGTGGGGCCCGAGTGCCCGAGGCGCTCCGAGATCCGGGCGCGCAGCGGGACGATGCCCTCTTCTTCGAGGTCGAGGATGGTGCGGAGGTACATCTCCGTGGTGTCGACGAGATCGGTCACGCCTCCGCCTCTCCTGATGTGGACCCAGCCCGACCCACACTACTTGCTGGCGCCGACGCACCGGGACCGACACCGTGCGCTCTGCGCGGACGCCGGCCGGGAGCCCCGTCCCGGCCCCGCCCCGTCCGGCCGGTCCATGGGGGCGACCGCAGGGCCGTCGGTAGGATCGGCCCATGGCAGACATCGTCATCCCAGCCGACCTCCTCCCCACCGACGGCCGCTTCGGATGTGGTCCGTCGAAGATCCGCGGAGCGCAGCTCGAGACCCTCGTCACCCGCGGAGCGACCGTCCTCGGGACCTCGCACCGCCAGAAGCCCGTCAAGGACCTGGTCGGCTCCGTCCGGCAGGGCCTCGCCGACCTGTTCCAGGTGCCGGACGGCTACGAGGTCGTGCTCGGCAACGGCGGGTCGACAGCGTTCTGGGACGCCGCCGCCTTCGGTCTCATCGAGCGCCGGGCGGAGAACCTGTCCTTCGGTGAGTTCGGGTCGAAGTTCGCCAAGGCCGCCGCCGCCCCGTGGCTCGAGGCACCGCACGTCGTGGAGGCCCCGGGCGGGTCCCGCGCCGAACTCGAGATCGTCGAGGGTGTCGACGTCTACGCCTACCCGCACAACGAGACCTCGACCGGCGTCATGGCCCCGGTTGTGCGGGCCGCGGGCGACCCCGGTGCACTGACCGTCGTCGACGCCACGAGCGCTGCCGGTGGTGCCGCGTTCGACGTCGACCAGACCGACGTCTACTACTTCGCCCCGCAGAAGAACTTCGCCTCGGACGGCGGGCTCTGGCTCGCGCTGTTCTCCCCCGCGGCGATCGAGCGTGTCGAGCGGATCGCCGCGTCCGACCGCTACATCCCGGAGTTCCTCTCGCTGAAGAACGCCGTGGACAACTCCCGGTTGGACCAGACGCTGAACACCCCGGCGATCACGACCCTGCTGCTCCTCGACGACCAGGTGCGGTGGATGAACCAGTCCGGTGGTCTGGCGTGGGCCGACGGCCGCACGAAGACGTCGTCCTCGACGCTCTACGACTGGGCCGAGGCCTCCGACTACGCGACGCCGTTCGTCACCGACCCGGAGCACCGGTCGCAGGTCGTCGTGACGATCGACCTCGACGACTCGATCGACGCCAAGGCCGTGGCCGCGACGCTCCGGCAGAACGGCATCGTCGACACGGAGCCGTACCGGAAGCTCGGCCGGAACCAGCTCCGTGTCGCGACCTTCACGGCGATCGACCCCGACGACGTCACCAAGCTCACGCGGGCGATCGACCACGTGGTGGCTGCCCTGGCGAGCTGACCCCGCCGCCGCGAGACGCAACGAGGGCGGTGTCACGCAACGGTGTTCCGTTGCGCGACACCGCCCTCGTTGCGTGAGGTGGACCGACGGGTCAGGACCGGTGGAAGCCCGGGTCGGTCTCGCCGGCGTCGAGCTGGTCCAGATCCAGGTCGTCGTCCGGGTCGACGGGACCGACGCGGCGGGTGCGGCGACGGCCGCGAGTGCGGGCTGGCGGGGCGGCCGGCTGGTCCTCGTCCTCGTCGTCGTCCTCGTCCTCGTCCGACTCGTCGCCGTCGTCGGAGTCATCGTCGCCGTCGTCGTCTTCGTCGTCGTCCGACTCGTCGTCATCAGACTCGTCGTCGAAGTCGTCCTCGTCGTCCTCGTCGTCCGACTCCTCGTCGTCCTCGTCCGACTCCTCGTCGTCCTGCGCGGCCCGGTACTCGGCCAGTCGCTCCGACCACGGCACCCACTCCGGCGCGAGCAACGAGCCGTCACCCGGCATCAGTTCGACCTCGAGCACGGTGGGCTCGTCACCCTCGACCTGGGCGATGCTGACGGTCCAGCGCCACCCCGGGTACCCCGGCATGCGGTTGGCGAAGAGGACGGAGACGACGCCGTCGCCCTCGTCGACGGTGCCGACGGGGCTCCCGACGGTGGCTTCGGGGGTGATCTCGAGCAGTGCGCCGCGGGCGAGCTCGGTGAGGTCGGTGGTCATGTTCACGCGTCCAACTGGTCGGCGACGTGTCGCAGGATGGTGGCGATCCGCTCACCGTTCTTCGGGTAGCGGCCCCGCTTGAGGTCACCGCTGATGCGGTCGAGTTCCTTCACCAGGTCCTCGACGATGACGGCCATGTCGTCGGCGGAGCGACGGGTCATCTTGGAGAGCGACGCCGGCGCTTCGAGGATCCGCACGGTCAGCGCCTGCGAACCCTTCTTGCCCTGCACCACGCCGTACTCGAGCTTGGTGCCGGCCTTCACCGTGGCCACACCGTCGGGCAGGGAGGAGGCGTGCAGGAAGACCTGGTCGCCGTCGTCTCCGGTGATGAAGCCGAAGCCCTTCTGGTCGTCGTAGAACTTGACCTTGCCGGTGGGCATGCTGGGACTCCTCGATACATGGACGGCCGCGGTGCGTCGGATATCCTGGGCCGATGGCCAAGCCGACCCGATCCACCGGGGACCCCCGCACTGCTGCGGAACCCCCGGCGACGTCCAATCGTACCGAACGCACACTCGCGTTCATGGTCGGTGGGATCGTCCTCCTCATCCTGGCGAGCTTCATCGTCATGATCACCGGGTGGCTGACGATGAAGCAGATCCCCGGGGACGGCATATGGCCGGTCGCCCTCGGCGTCGTCTACTTCGGCCCTCCGGTCGCCTTCGTCCTCATGCTGGCGCTCCTGGCCCTCACCTGGACCCGCAAGGCCCGGCAGCACCGCGCAGAGGCCCGCTGACGTCCGCCACGGACGCCGGCCGAGGACGATGACGACCACGACGGACCTCGCCGCACGCCTGCGCGAGCTCCCCGACGACGCACTCGAGCAGCTCGTGCTCGCGCGCGCCCTCCCCACCGCCGCGCTCGGCGAGTCCGGACCGCAGCACATCGCGGACTTCTTCGACCTCGCCGAGGCGCTCCGCACCGACGACGCGGTGGACGCCGCCGTCGAACGGCTCCCGCGCCGCACGCTCGTCGCACTCCGCGACGGGGGCCCCGCCGAGGACCTCGCGCCGGCCGTCGCACTCGGGCTCGTCGGCCGTGACGGCGCCGTCGACGACGCGGTCACCTCCCGGCTCGCGGCCCGCCCGGACCTCGTCCCCGACGGCCCGGGAGGCCCGGCTCCGGTCCGCCCCGCAGCCGCCGCCCAGCGGGATGCTGACGGGGGCACCGACTACGCCCGCGCCCGCGCGACCGGAGCGGAGCACGCCTTCGAGACGCTCACGGTGCTCGCGGAGCTCCTCCGCGCGGCCGACGACGGCGCCGTCCGCGAGCTCGCGAAGGGCGGGATCGGGGCGCCCCTCGCCCGACAGCTCGCCGAACGCACGGGGGCCGACGCCGCCGTGGTCGCGGACCGCCTCGCCCTGCTCGACCGGATCGGTGCCGCCCACCCCGTGGACGGGTCCTGGACGGTCTCGGACCGCGGCCGGACCTGGCTGCACGCCACGTGGCCGGAGCGGTGGGCATCGCTCGTGCACGACTGGCGCGACGCCCTCGCCCCCGCCGTGGTCGAGGTCCTCACGCTCGCGGACGACGACCTCACCGACCTCGTGACGCTGGGCCGGTGGGCGTACCCGGCCGGCTCGCGCTGGCTCGACGCGGCCCTGCTCGACGCGGCCGGCGCCGCGGGCGTCCTCGGGCTCGCGGTGGCCGGGCGCCTGACGTCCACCGGGCACGCACTGCTCGGGGACGACCGCGACGCCGCCCTGGCCGCGGCGGTCGCCGACCTGCCGGGGACGGTCGACGGCGTGTACCTCCAGCCGGACCTGACGGTCATCGCGCCGGGTCCGCTGTCGCCCGCCGACGACGACGACCTCCGTGCCGTCGCCGACCTGGAGGCGCCGGGGCTCGCCGCTCGGTACCGGGTGTCCGAGGACTCGCTCCGCCGGGCGCTCCGGGCCGGACGGACCCGCGACGAGGTCGTGGCGCTCTTCACCCGGCTCGGCGCCACGGACGTCCCGCAGCCCCTCACGTACCTCATCGACCAGGTCGCGACCCGGGACGGCAGTGTCGTCGTGGGCCGTGGCGAGGGCGACCTCGGGTCGGTCGTGCACGGGACGCCCGAGCAGCTCGACCTCGTCGGGGTCGATGCCGAGCTCCGCCAGCTGGCGTGGGAGCGACCCGACCTCACGACCCTCGTGACGAAGTACCCGCCGCACGTCGTGGCCAGTGCACTCGAGGACCAGCGGTACCCGGCCGTGCTCGCAGCCGACGCCCGCCCGGAGACGCGATCCGGGCCTCCCGTCCGGCGGCGGACGCCGAGTCGCTCACCGGAGCAGGCGGCCCGCGCCCTGGTGGAGCGGCTGCGACTGACGACGGAACGCGGCGACGCGGAACCGGAGCAGGAGTGGATGGCCCGCCAGATCGACATGGCCGTGCGCGGCCGGACCCCGATCCGCGTGACCGTCCGGATGCCGGACGGGTCGGAGAAGCCGTTCTCGATCGTCCCGACCTCGGTCGCGGCCGGTCGGGTGCGGGGGAAGGACACCGCGGTCGACGTCGAGCGGACCCTCCCGCTCTCCCTCGTGGTCACGATCGAGAGCGATGCCTGACGGCCGTCCTGTGGACAACCGGGCGACGCACCAGCTGCGCCGCCTAGGCTGATCCGTCATGAACGGACCGCTGATCGTGCAGAGTGACCGCACCGTGCTGCTCGAGGTCGCGCACCCCGACGCCGAGGACGCCCGCCACGCGCTCGCGGTGTTCGCCGAGCTCGAGCGGGCACCCGAGCACGTGCACACGTACCGCATCACGCGGCTCGGCCTCTGGAACGCCCGGGCGGCCGGACACGACGCCGCGTCCATGGTCGACACCCTCGAACGGTTCGCCAAGTTCCCGGTGCCGCAGAGCGTCACGGTCGACATCGAGGACACCGTCTCCCGGTACGGCCGTCTGGTGATCCGGCGCGAGGAGCGCGAGGACGCCCCCGTCATCGCGAACTCCCCGACCGAGGAGCTCGAGCAGCAGCCCGCTCTCGTGCTGACCGCGTCGGACCCCGCGCTCCTGGCCGAGGTCACCCGGTCCAAGCGCATCCAGCCGCTCCTCGGTGAGCGCCGCTCGGACACGGCCGTCGAGCTGCAGGCCTGGGCCCGCGGGCAGGTCAAGCAGGAGCTCGTGAAGATCGGCTGGCCCGCCGAGGACCTCGCCGGCTACACGCCCGGTCAGCCGCACGACATCGACCTCGACACCACGGACTGGGACCTCCGGCCGTACCAGCACGACGCCGTGGACAGCTTCTTCCAGCAGGGGTCCGGCGTCGTCGTGCTGCCCTGTGGTGCCGGCAAGACGCTGGTCGGTGCCGGAGCGATGGCGACCGTGAAGGCGACGACGCTCATCCTCGTCACGAACACCGTCTCCGCCCGGCAGTGGCGGACCGAGCTGCTCAAGCGGACGACCCTCACCGAGGACGAGATCGGCGAGTACTCGGGCAGCGTCAAGGAGATCCGGCCGGTCACGATCGCGACCTACCAGATCCTCACCGCCCGCCGGAAGGGCGCGTACACGCACCTGTCGCTGCTCGACGCCCTCGACTGGGGGCTCGTGGTCTACGACGAGGTGCACCTGCTCCCCGCCCCGGTGTTCAAGCTGACCGCCGACCTCCAGGCACGTCGTCGCCTCGGGCTCACCGCGACGCTCGTGCGCGAGGACGGGCGCGAAGGGGACGTGTTCTCCCTGATCGGGCCGAAGCGCTACGACGCACCGTGGAAGGAGATCGAGGCCCAGGGCTACATCTCCCCCGCCGAGTGCTACGAGGTCCGGATCGACCTCGCACACGAAGACCGGCTGGAGTACGCGGCGTCGAGCGACGACGAGCGGTACCGGCTCGCGGCGACCTCACCGGCCAAGACCCCGGTCGTGCGGGACCTCATCGAGAAGCACCACGGTGAGCAGATCCTGGTGATCGGCCAGTACATCGACCAGCTCGACGAGCTCGCGGCCTCCCTGGACGCCGCCGAGATCACGGGCGCGACGCCGGTCGAGGAACGGGAGCGGCTGTACCAGGCGTTCCGCGAGGGCTCGATCGACGTGCTCGTGGTGTCCAAGGTCGCGAACTTCTCGGTCGACCTGCCGGACGCGACCGTGGCGATCCAGGTGTCGGGCTCGTTCGGGTCCCGCCAAGAAGAAGCACAGCGGCTCGGCCGCCTCCTCCGCCCGAACAAGGACGGCGTCCCGGCGTCGTTCTACACGCTCGTCACGCGGGACACGGTCGACCAGGACTTCGCGCAGAACCGGCAGCGGTTCCTCGCGGAGCAGGGGTACTCGTACACGATCCTCGACGCGGACCAGATCGCCCCGGCCGTGGCGTAGTACCCGGACTCCAGACCACCTCTGGCCAACACACGAAGTGCTCCCAGGAAGCAACCAGGGAACAGTCAGAGGATGGTCGCATGACCGACGGACCCAAGATCCTCATCGTCGACGACGAGCCGAACATCCGCGATCTCCTCACGACCTCGCTGCGCTTCGCCGGATTCGCGGTGCGTGCGGTCGGGAACGGCGCACAGGCGATCTCCGCCGTGCTCGAGGAGGAGCCGGACCTCATCATCCTCGACGTCATGCTCCCCGACATGAACGGGTTCGGCGTGACCAAGCGCCTCCGCTCGTCGGGCTACACCTCGCCGATCCTCTTCCTCACGGCGAAGGACGACACCGAGGACAAGATCACCGGTCTCACGGTCGGAGGTGATGACTACGTCACCAAGCCGTTCTCGCTCGACGAGATCGTCGCCCGCATCAAGGCGATCCTCCGTCGCACGATGAACGACGAAGAGGACGCGATCATCCGCGCGGGTGAGCTCACGATGGACCAGGACACGCACGAGGTCACCATCGGCGACGCGCAGATCGAACTCTCCCCCACGGAGTTCAAGCTCCTCCGCTACCTCATGCTCAACCCGAACCGCGTGCTCTCGAAGGCGCAGATCCTCGACCACGTGTGGGAGTACGACTTCAACGGCGACGCCGGGATCGTCGAGTCCTACATCTCCTACCTGCGCCGCAAGCTCGACCAGTACTCGTCCGAGCCGATCATCCAGACCAAGCGCGGGTTCGGCTACATGCTCAAGGCGACCAAGGCCTCCTGAGCGTCGGACCGCGCAGGTCGCACAGCTGACTGTCGGCGGCCGTCGGGATCTTCCCGACGGCCGCCGCTTACTGTTGGGGAAGCATGCACGAGCGAATGAGCCACTGGTGGGACGGGATCTCCCTCCGCACCAAGATCACCGGGATCACCGTCCTCCTGGTCGCCCTCGGCCTGCTCGTCGCCGGCCTCGGCACGATGACCGTCCTGAGCACATACCTCAACCTGCGACTCGACACGCAGGTCGAGACCACGAGCTCGCAGCTCGAGGGGCAGAACGTCAGCGACGGCGAGCAGTACTGCAACCTGTCCGTCGTCCTCGAGAAGAGCTCCTACGTGGCCGCGTACGACGGCAACGGCGAGCAGATCTGCGACACCCAGTCCTCGTCCCAGCCGGACATCTCCCGCGTGGACTTCACGGCCGCCGCGTCGGCTGCGCATCCGTTCAGCCTGTACGACCGGCAGCACAGCCACGAGTGGCGGGCCCAGGTCATCCCCGCGAACCTGCAGAACCTGTCGAACGGCGCCACCGAGACCGGGTACGTCCTCGTCGCCGTGTCCAGCGCGGACACCGACCAGACCATCCTCCGGTTCACCGTCATCTTCCTGTTCTTCGGCATCGCGGTGATCCTGCTCGGGGCGATGCTCACGCGCCTCCTCGTGACGGCGACGTTCGACCCGCTCCGCAACGTCGAGGACACGGCCGCCCGCTTCGCCGCCGGCGACTTCAACCAGCGCCTCGACGCCGACACCCCGAACACCGAGGTCGGGCGCCTCAACCGGTCCCTGAACGCCATGCTCGAACGCATCGACGACGCCTTCGAGGACCGGCAGCGCACCATCGACCAGATGCGCCGCTTCGTCGGTGACGCATCCCACGAACTCCGGACGCCGCTCGTGTCGCTCCGCGGGTACGCCGAGCTCTACCGGATGGGCGCCCTCCGCAAGGAGGAGGACGTCGCCCAGGCCATGGACCGGATCGAGAAGGAAGCCCAGCGCATGGGCCTGCTCGTGCAGGACCTGCTCCAGCTCGCCCGCATCGACGAGTCGAAGCCCCTCGAGCTCGGGCCCGTCGACCTCGTCGCCATCGCCCGCGACTCGGCCCTCGACACGATGGCCTCGAACCCGGACCGCGAGATCCAGGTCCTCGTCGAGGACGCCGTGACCGGCGAGAACGTCCCGCAGGCCGTCCGCCCCGCCAGCTCCTTCGGGCCGGCAGCGGACGGCGAGGCCGGTGGTCCCGCCCCGGTGTCGCCGTCGCTCAACACCACCGGGCCGATCGCGTTCTCGCGGCAGACGATCGCCAGACTGCGTGCTCGACGGACCCGGGCCATGAACGTCGACGCGAAGCCGACGGACGAGACCACCCCGCTGCCGACGATCGTGCTGCCGAAGCGCCCGCCGATCGTCCTGGCCGAGGAGAACAAGATCCGGCAGGTCATCACGAACCTGATGGGCAACGCGATGCGGTTCACCGAGCACGACGACCCGATCGAGATCGGCATCGGCGTGGACGACGACCGCGGCATGGCGCACATCGACGTCATCGACCACGGCGAGGGCATCCCGCCGCAGCTGCGCGACAAGATCTTCCAGCGCTTCTGGCGTGCCGACACCTCGCGCGCGCGGGACACCGGCGGCTCGGGGCTCGGTCTCGCGATCGTGTCGGGCATCGTGCACGCGCACCACGGGTCGGTCGAGGTGTTCGACACCCCGGGCGGTGGCGCGACCTTCCGCGTCTGGCTCCCGCTCCTGCCCCGCGACGCTGACCCCGCGGCCCCCACCCTGTCCTGACGCGCGCGCCGGGCGCCCGTTGCCCGGCGGCGGCGGCGGTCGGCGCGAGGTTCCGCAATTCTGGAACCTCGACGGCCGAGATGCGCCGATCGTGGAACCTCGTCAGAACTCATGCGGCGCGTCGCGGAACCGCCGCGCGCATCGGACCTGCCGGCCGTTCGACACGTCGTTGCTCGAACGCCTGTCGGAGACGCTCGAACAGCACCGCGGGACGGTCCGCGTCGAGCGCAGTCGCGTGCACGACGATCCAGTCGTTCACGACGAAGCCGTTCGATCGCCGTCGATCATGTCGGAAGGTCTGCTGTTCACGGTGGTGGTCGCCGTCGTACTCGAGGGCGATCCGGAGGTCTGGCCATGCCATGTCCGCCCGCCCCAGGAACGAGCCCGACGCGTCGAAGACGTCGTGGTTCACCTCCGGCTCCGGGAACCCCGCATCGACGACCCGGACTCGCATCCTGCTCTCCATCGGTGACTCCGATCCGGCCCGGACCCGCGCCAGCGCAGCTCGCGCTCGCCGAACGTGTCGTCCTCTCGGGGGGATCGCCGCTCGCGGTCCGTCGAGCGTCGCCAGACCCGCAGGACCGACGAAGTAGTCGCCGAGCACGACGAGGTCTTCGAGGATCGACGACCCGGCACACTCGTACCACGAGCGCGCCGGCGCGCTGAGCCGGAACCCGTTCCGGTACCGCACGTCGACGGTCGGGTCCCGGACGCGATGTGCGACGACGTGCGGGCGCCGCATGACCGGAGCAACTCCGACGGACGTCACGTGGACCGCCTCGTCTCCGAAGTGGCCTGACACCGGCGCTCCCCAGAGCAGTGCCGCGGTGCCATGGCTGAAGAACTGGTCATCGCGGAGCACCAGTGCGAGCGCCTCGACCGTGGACACACCGAGGCCAGAGGGAGCGCGGACCCCGTGGATGGGTGCTTCCAGGTCCGTCCGACTGAGCCGTGCGCGGGTCGCGCCAGCGGCCACCGCGTCGCGCACGCGGAACGGACCGTCGTCGGGCACGGGGAGTGGGGCTGGTCTGCTCATGGCGGGCAGCCTCGTCGACGAGGACCAGCGTGGACAGGACGTGGATCCCGCTTGTGGAGACGGAGGTGAGCCGGGCCTCCTGTGCGACGGAGTGAAGGCGACGGAGTCTCGGCGCGTGCCCGACACCGCCGGTTCCACGACGTGCCGTCTGCATTCGTCGCGGTTCCGCAAATCTGCGATCTCGACGCGCGAGATGCGCGTATTACGGAACCTCGGAGGGGCGGCCACGCACGCGGAGGGGCGGCCGCGCACGCGGAAGGGCCCCCGCACGCGCAGCGTACGAGGGCCCTTGCCGGCAGGACGGACTAGAAGTCCATGCCACCCGTGGGGTCGCCGGCCGGCATGGCCGGAGTCTTCTCCGGCTTGTCGGCGACGACGGCCTCGGTCGTGAGGAACAGACCGGCGATCGACGCGGCGTTCTGCAGCGCCGAGCGCGTGACCTTGGCCGGGTCGATGATGCCCGCGGCGATGAGGTCGACGTACTCACCCGTCGCGGCGTTGAGGCCGTGGCCGGCCTCGAGCTCGCGGACACGAGCGGCGACGACACCCGGCTCGAGACCGGCGTTCAGCGCGATCTGCTTGAGCGGGGCGTCGATGGCGACGCGCACGATGTTCGCACCCGTGGCCTCGTCACCCTCGAGCGAGAGACCGTCGAGCGCGACCTTGCCGGCCTGGATGAGGGCGACGCCACCACCGGCGACGATGCCCTCTTCGACGGCGGCCTTCGCGTTGCGGACGGCGTCCTCGATGCGGTGCTTGCGCTCCTTGAGCTCGACCTCGGTCGCGGCACCCGCCTTGATGACGGCGACGCCACCGGCGAGCTTCGCGAGGCGCTCCTGGAGCTTCTCGCGGTCGTAGTCGGAGTCGGTCGCCTCGATCTCGGCGCGGATCTGCTTGACGCGGCCCGCGATCTGGTCGGCGTCGCCGGCACCCTCGACGATCGTGGTCTCGTCCTTGGTGATGACGACCTTGCGGGCACGACCGAGCAGGTCGAGCGTCGCGTTCTCGAGCTTGAGGCCGACCTCTTCCGAGATGACCTGGCCGCCGGTGAGGATCGCGATGTCCTGCAGCATGGCCTTGCGGCGGTCGCCGAAGCCCGGGGCCTTGACGGCGACGGACTTGAAGATGCCGCGGATCTTGTTCACGACGAGCGTGGCCAGGGCCTCGCCGTCGACGTCCTCGGCGATGATCAGGAGCTGCTTGCCCGCCTGGATCACCTTGTCGACGACCGGCAGGAGGTCCTTGATGTTCGAGATCTTCGAGTTGACGATCAGGACGTACGCGTCCTCGAAGACGGCTTCCTGACGCTCGGGGTCGGTGACGAAGTACTGCGACAGGTAGCCCTTGTCGAAGCGCATGCCCTCGGTGAGCTCGAGCTCGGTGCCGAAGGTGTTCGACTCCTCGACGGTGACGACGCCTTCCTTGCCGACCTTGTCGATTGCCTCGGCGATGAGCGCGCCGATGGTCGGGTCAGCGGCCGAGATCGACGCGGTGGCGGCGATCTGGTCCTTGGTCTCGATCTCCTTGGCGTCGGCGAGCAGCTGCTCGGAGACGGCCGCGACGGCCTTCTCGATGCCGCGCTTCAGGGAGATGGGGTCGGCGCCGGCGGCGACGTTGCGGAGGCCTTCGCGGACGAGGGCCTGGGCGAGGACGGTCGCGGTGGTCGTACCGTCACCGGCGACGTCGTCGGTCTTCTTGGCGACCTCCTTGACGAGCTCCGCACCGATCTTCTCGTACGGGTCGTCGAGCTCGATCTCCTTGGCGATGGAGACACCGTCGTTCGTGATCGTGGGGGCGCCCCACTTCTTCTCGAGGACGACGTTGCGGCCGCGCGGGCCGAGCGTCACCTTCACGGCGTCGGCCAGCTGGTTGAGGCCGCGCTCGAGGCCGCGTCGGGCCTCTTCGTTGAAAGCAATGATCTTTGCCATGTGAGTTCTTCGTCCCTCCCGGACGTCGTCATCGGGGTCGTTCTGGCACTCAGCCTGGCCGAGTGCCAAGCCCGATTCTGGCACTCGCCACCCGAGAGTGCAACACAGTGGGGAGGCTCTGCCCCACTCCACAGGTCGACCCACCGCGTCCCGGCGGACGACGAACGCGCCGCCCCCGAGGGGACGGCGCGTTCGCGAGTGGTTCCGGACGACTACGCGGGACGGACCGACTCGGCCTGCGGGCCCTTCGACCCGGTGCCGACGTCGAACGTCACCGCCTGGCCCTCCTCGAGGACCTTGTAGCCGCTCATGTCGATGGCCGAGTAGTGCACGAACACGTCCTGGCCCCCTCCATCCACGGTGATGAAGCCGAAGCCCTTCTCGGCGTTGAACCACTTCACGGTTCCGTTGGCCATGATCCTTGCTCCCTGCGGTACTGCTGTTGCGAACGACGGCCCCCTCGCGCGAGGTGGCCGCCGGGTCCGAGCGCATGTCGACTCACCCGCTCCCGGACGGCAACATGAGGCGTCGTCGCGATCACGGGGTGACCACTGGTGACTCTGACCGAAGGACGGCATTTCGGCAAGGGGTGTGACACGCATTTCACGCGGAGCACCCCGATCCGCAACGTGACGGAAACACGACGACCACGGAGGACCGCCGCGGACCCCGGTCAGCCCGTGTAGTCGGAGCCGAGCACGACCGAGACGTCCGCGTTCGGGAACGCCGCCGACTGCTGCACCGCGCTGACCCCGAGCGCCTGCGCGACGCCCTGTGCGACGGCCGCCTGCGACTCCTGCTGGTAGTAGACGATCGTCTGGGTCGCCCCGGTCGTCCCGGCGTCCCCGGTCGAGCTCACGGTCCACCCGGCGGTCCCGAGCCGCGTCGAGGCGTTCGCGGCCAGACCGGTCGTCGAGGTCCCGTTCAGCACGACGAGCGTCGTCGCACCCTGGTCGGCAGCAGATGCGCCGGCCGCTGCCGACGGCGACTGCGTCGCTCCCCCGTCGTCCGACCCGGAGTCCGCGTCAGCGCCGGCACCCGAGTCCGAGTCCGAGTCCGAGGATGCGCTGGCCGAGGGCGTCGAGGTCGCGGACGCCGTCGACCCACCACTCCCCTCCGTGAACTGCACGCTGCCGTTCAGCAGGGCGAGGACGAGGACCCCGATGCCGACCAGCACGCCGGTCGCGAGTGCGGCCCACGCGAAGACGACCCAGCCGCCACCCCGGCGGGCAGCACCACGGTGGGCGCCGACCCGGGGGCCGTCTGCGACGTCGTCGAACCGGTCTCGCGGGAATCTCGTCATCGTTCCTCTTCACGTCCTTCGGGGTCGGCCGGGGGCGCGACGAAACTGCGGGCAGCGCGTGCGCTCGTCCGGGCGCTGCGGAGCCGCTGCAGCCGGGTGACGAGCTGCGGGTCGTACGCGAGGGCGGCCGGTGTGTCGATCACGCGGTTGAGCACCTGGTAGTACCGCGTCGGCGACATGTCGAACTCGACCCGGATCTCCGCTTCCTTGGTCCGGTCGTGCCGCGCCCGGTCGTGCTCGAACGCGAGCACGTGCTTGGCGAGCTCGGTGAGCTCGTCGGCGGGGAGGGCGGTCACAGGTTGGTCCGATCGCGAACGGGTTGCAGGTCTCGCACATCGTAGGGGTGCGCGGCATGTCGACCCTGGCACGGTGCTGGACTGTCGCGGAACCCGCTCACCCCACGGTCTCCGCCAGCACCTCGGGCGGGGCGGACCACCGGACGCGGGTGCCGAAGGCGTCGGACACGGCGAGCGCCAGGCCGTCGAGCGAGAGCGTCGCGAAGGCGTCCGGGTCCGCGGGGTCGACGTCCTCCGGCAGGGTCGCCGCGACCCCGGTGAGGACACCGGTGCGTTCGAGCGCCACCCAGCGGACGCCCCGCTCGCGGAGCCGGTCGACGAAGCGCTGCCGCCCAGCGCCCGGCACGTAGACGAGCGTCCCCGTGGTCATGACGACCGGCTCGCAGTCGTCCGGCAGGGCGTCGAGGGCCCGGTCGAGGTCGTCCGGCACGCTGCCGCGGACCCGGACGGGAGGCTCGACCAGCGTCGCCCGCAGCGCGTCCCGCATCAGGGCGGTCCGGTCCGTCGCCTCGGGCGGGACGGCCTCGGCGAGTCGGGCGAACGCGTCCGGCGCCGCGGGGTCGATCGGGTTCGGGTCGAGGGCGACGCGGGCACCGATCCGGATCGGGGTCGTCGCGGGAGCGGGTGGTGTCCCCACGACCTCGGCGACGAGGTGCACCGCGGGCCCCTCGACCGCCGTGTGCACCCGGACGAGGTCGCCCGCCGTCGCGCTCCGTCGTCCGCGCTGCGTTGACCCCGGGCCGGACGGGAACAGACCGGACGGGACCGGACCGCCCGGGACCGGACCGGCCGGACGCGCACGGTCGACGAGCCGGTGGTCGAGCGTCACGCGGTCCGGGATCGAGCAGAGTCCGGCCGCCGCTCCGACGTCGAGCAGACCGAGGGGTCGCGCCGAGGCCGCCGAGAGCGCGGCGAGCACCGGGACGACGGGGGCGAGCCGTCGCGGGTCGTTGGCCTGCACCGTGGCGCTGGTGAGGGCCGCGACGAGGGCGGGGCGGGCCTCCCGGCCGAGTGCGCGGAGCGCTGCCGGGTCAGCGGGGTCGGCGCCCAACCGTCGCGCGACCGCGAACAGGAGCTCGGGCTGGCGCTTCGGCTCCGGCACCGCGTCGAGCAGGTCGACGAGCGGACCCTCGACCGAGCGCGCCCAGGCGGCGTACGTCGGGGAGACCCCGTCGATCCGGTCGGCGTAGGCGCGGTAGCGGTCCCGCGTGTCCATCAGGCCCCGGGGCGGTACATGCCGACGTGGGTGATGCCGGCCTCGTCGTAGGGGGCGCCGAAGCGGACGAACCCGTGCCGTTCGTACAGTCCGGCGACGTACTGCTGGGCGTGCAGGACGAACGGCTCGGCGCCGTGCGACCCGAGCACCGCCGCCACCAGGCCGCCGGCGATCCCCTGGCCGCGGTGGTCGGGGTGGGTGGCGACGCGGCCGATCACGCGGGTCGGCACAGCGGTCCCCGCTGGGTGCGGCTCGTCCGGTGCCGGCCGGACCAGGCGGAGGTACCCGACGACCGGTCCGTCCCCGACGCCGACCCACCAGTGCTCGGTGTCCGGGTCGCGGTCACGGCCGTCGAAGTCCTCGGCCGAGACCCGCTGTTCGAGGGCGAACACCCGGTTCCGGAGCCGCACGATGTCGTACAGTTCGTCGGTCGTCAGGTGCTCCCAGCGGGCACGGCGGACGGAATGCTCGGACATCGGTCGGAGTTTACTGGTGTGACGCACGATGACCGGCGGGCACGAGCCCCGGTCGGAACCAGGAGGTACGCACATGGCTTACAAGGTCGAAAAGTCCGACGCCCAGTGGCGCGAGGAGCTCTCCCCTGACCAGTACGCCGTGCTGCGCCAGGCCGGGACGGAGCGCCCGTGGACCGGTGAACTCCTCGACGAGGAGCGTGCCGGCGTCTACACGTGTGCCGCGTGTGGTGCGGAGCTGTTCAAGAGCGGCACGAAGTTCGACTCCGGCTGCGGCTGGCCGTCGTTCTACGAGTCGGTCGATCCCGACGCGGTGCAGCTCATCGAGGACAACTCGCTCGGCATGGCCCGCACCGAGGTCCGCTGCGCGAACTGCGGCGGCCACCTCGGCCACGTGTTCCCGGACGGCTTCGGGACGCCCACGGGCGACCGCTACTGCATGAACTCGATCTCGCTCAACTTCTCGGCGCAGGAGTAGGCGGGTGTGACGGCGCTCGGGCTGCGGCCCGGGCGCCGTCGTCGTGTCCGCCCGGTACGATGGGCGGGTCAGCCGGCATGGCGCAATTGGTAGCGCACCGTACTTGTAATACGGGGGTTGCGGGTTCAAGTCCCGCTGCCGGCCCCAGATCACGGCTTCCCGTGCAGCCGAAGGTGGAGCCGTCGCTCACGGCCACCCGCACCGGGGCGCCCGACGGTCAGCGCTGCACGGTCAGCCCGCCGTCGGACGTCCGGACGATCTCCCCGTCCGGGATCCACGCCACGACGCGGTCGAGTCGCACCCGCTCGAACGACGACCGCTCGGACGTCAGCAGTTCCTGCACCTCCGGCGGCAGCGGGAAGCGACGGTCCCGGCCGACCACGATCGCGACGAACGGTGCATCGACCACGTCCCGGACCCCGCGGTCCCCGACGTACTGGTCGTAGTCGCTCGGGGTGATCGCGCCGAAGAAGACCTGACCGTCCCGGATGCCCTCGTGCCGCAGGAGCGGGAGCAGCCGGGCGACGCCGGTGGCACGTGCCTCCCAGATCGTCCGGGCGGTCGGGATGCTCCCGACCAGTGCCACCAGGACGAGCACGACGGCGATGCTGCTCGTCAGCCACCGTGGTCGCAGGCGGCTGAGCTGCCCGAGCCCCACGGCGGCGAGCATCACGATGAACGGCATCCACGCCGCGTAGTAGGTCGGCAGCGCGATCTCGGCGGCGAGCGAGTAGAACGCCACGAGCAGGACCAGCGGCGCGAGGAGGAACACCACGAGCCTGCCCGGACGCACGACCACCGCGAGCAGCACGGCGACGGCGAGCACCACCACCACGGGCGTGCCGACCCCGCGGAGCAGGAACCACCAGTTCGCCCACCACGGAGCGAACTGGTACGTGCGGCCGGCGATCGAGATGAGGTGTCCGTGCTCGTTCTGTCCGGACTGGAAGGTGAGCATGTACTGCACCGCGGAGCGCATCCCCATGGGGGCGTAGAGCGCGACGACGGCGACGACGAACGTGGCCGCCCACACCGCTCCGCCGACGAGGAGCGCACGCCACCGGCCGAACAGCACCGGGGCCAGGACGAAGACCGGCAGCAGCACGAGGGTCGACGCCTTCGACGTGACCGACGCCGCCATGAGCACCGCCGACACGGGCACCCACCACCAGCGGTCGGTACGGATCCACACCCAGATCGCGAAGAGTGCCGCCAGGGCGAAGAACACCATCACCGGGTCGAGCAGCGCCACCCGGTCCAGGCGGGCACCGGCACCGCCGCGAGGGGTGATGGTCCAGAGTGCGGCGGCCGCGAACCCGGACCAGAAGCCGACCTCCGCGCGCAGCCAGACGAACATGACCGCCGCACCGAGGACGACGAGCGACGCGACCAGGACCCGGGGTGCGACGGCGCCCGGCCCACCGACCAGCTGCGCGAGGCCGAACAGGTACTTGGCGGTCGGTGGGTGCTCGCGGTTCTGGTCGAACGCCCCGTGCACGTACGCGAGGCCGGCCTTGACGTAGGTGGCCTCGTCCCCGCCGATGTTGCCGGCGCCGATGCGCCAGAAGCACTGGTAGGCGGCCGCGACGGCGAGCAGCACGAGGGCCGTGACGCGCAGCCACGCCCGGTCCAGCACGCCGCGGTCGAGCGCTCGCCGGACCGCTGCCCCGCGGTGCTGTGCTCCGCGGTGCTGGACCGGACCGTCCGTGGCGCGATCGTCGGTCAGCGCTCGTGCCGGGTCGGGGTCGTCGACCGACCGGCGGTCCGGGGACCAGGGGGCTCGGCGACTGGGCACCCCGAGATCCTACGCAGCCCCCGGGCGTCTCCCGCCGAGGAGGCCGGGCGGCGGCGTGGCGGCCCGGTGCGGCGGTAGGCCCCACGCGTCACCGGGGCACGCCGCGAAGGCGGGGCCCCGGTGACCGCCTGGCGCCGTCAGCGACCGCCGGTGATTTTCCGCTCGCGCTGCGCGACGCCGGCCGTGCCGTACGGGTAGTCGTCGATGCGGGGAGCGCTCGCCTCGGTGAGCGTCTGCAGCTCGGCCTGGTCGAGCACGAGGTCCGCGGCGCCGAGGTTGTCCTGCAGCTGCTCGACGGTCCGTGCGCCGAGGATGACGCTCGTCACCGCCGGCCGGGCGAGGAGCCAGGCCAGGGCGACCTGGGAGCGCGAGGCGCCGTGCGCGTCCGCGACGGCGGACACCGCGTCGAGCACCTTCCACGTGCGCTCGTCGGCGTTGCGGGCCTCCCACGCCTCCATGCCGCGCTTCGGGTCCTCACCGAGTCGGGTCGACCCGGTCGGGGCCTCGTCGCGCTGGTACTTCCCGGAGAGCCAACCACCGGCGAGCGGGGACCACGGGAGCAGCCCGATCCCGGCGTCGAGGCAGGCGGGCACGACCTCGTGCTCGATGTCGCGGACGAGCAGGTTGTACTGCGGCTGGAGCGTGACCGGGGGTGCCCAGTTGTGCAGGCGGGCCTCGTAGACCGCCTTCGTGACCTGGTAGCCGAGGTAGTTCGAGAACCCGTAGGAGCCGATCTTGCCGGCCGACACGGCGTCGTCGAGGAAGCGCAGGGTCTCCTCGATCGGGGTGAGGGCGTCCCACGCGTGCATCTGGTAGAGGTCGATGTGGTCGACGCCGAGCCGCTCCAGCGACGCGTCGAGGGCAACGCGGAGGTGCCGGCGCGAGAGGCCGAGGTCGTTCGGGCCGTCGCCCTGCGGGAAGCGCCCCTTCGTGGTGAGCACCACCTGCTGCGCGTCGGTGGGGTGGTCGCGGAGCCACCGTCCGATGATGCGCTCGGAGTCGTTGCCCGAGTACACGTCGGCGGTGTCGATGAACGTGCCACCGCCCGCGACGAAGGCGTCGATGATGGCGTGGGAGGTCGGTTCGTCGGCTTCGCTGCCGAACGTCATGGTGCCGAGGGTCAGCGACGACACCACTGTCCCGCTGTTGCCGAGGAGTCTGTAGTCCATGCGGCGGACGCTACGCCGCGCCCCCTCGACGGCGGGAGGGTCCACCGAGTGGCGGTCAACGGTCTGCAGACGCGAGCGCCCCGCTACCGCCCTTGCCCCAGGAACGCGATCGCCGCCTCCCGGAAGTGCCGCGACGTGGGGGCGCCGAACTGGTGACACTGCGTGGTTCCGCCCCGCTACCGCCCCTGCCCCAGGAACGCGATCGCCGCCTCCCGGAAGTGCCGCGACGTGGGGGCATTGAAGTGGTTCCGCCCCGGGATCTCGACGAAGGTCGCGTGCGGCGCTGTCTCGGCGAGCCGGAGCGCGCTGTCCTTGATCCCGTCCTCGCTGCCGGCGGCCAGCAGCAGCGGCTGCGTCGGCGCGTTCGCCGGCGTCGGCTCGACGCTGTCGCGCATCCCCTCCACCATCGCGACCAGCGCGCGGAGGTCGTTGCCCTCGACGTTCGCCGCCATCGTGAGGTACCCGTTCGTGACGCGGTCCTCGACCGGGGTGCCGTCGGTGATGAACGCCCACGCCTGGTCGACGCGGACGCGCCGCATCGGGTCCGCGTCCGGGATCCCGCCGAGCACCGCGCGCGAGATCCGGTCCGACATCCGCTCGGCGGCGTGCCACCCGACCCGAGCACCGAGGGAGTAGCCCAGGAACGCGACGTCGTCGAGCAGGTAGGTGTCCACCACCGCCGTGACGTCGTCGACGAGCAGGTCCATGGAGTAGCTGTGCGGCTCGTGCGGCTTCCCGCTGGCGCCGTGCCCGCGCTGGTCGAACGCCACGACGCGGTGGCCGGCGCGGACGAGGTCGCGGGTCCAGCCCGAGGCGTGCCAGTTGAGGACGGCCCCGGACGCGAAGCCGTGCACGGCGAGGACCGCGGGCGCGTCGGGATCGCCGAAGTCGTAGGTGGCGAGCGGCAGACCGTCCGGGGACATCACGACGCGGGGGCGGGGCGCTTCGGGGACGAGTGACATGGCCCGTCCAGGGTAGTGGGGCCACAGTGGCCGGTATGGACGGCTACGGCGGCGACCAGATCCGAGCGGCGGAACGCCCCCACCTCGAGGCGGGTGAGCCGCTCATGCAGCGGGCCGCGGACGGGCTCGCCGTGATCGTCGCGGACCTGCTCGGCGACCCCGCGATCCGCCCGGGGGACGACCCCGGCTCCGTCCTCGTCCTGGTCGGCAGCGGTGACAACGGCGGTGACGCGCTCTTCGCCGCTGCGCGGCTGGCGGCGGCCGGGAGGCACGTGACGGTCCTCCGCGTCGGCTCCCGTGTCCACGAGGCGGGCCTGGCCGCAGCCCGGGAGGCCGGGGCACGCCTCCTGGACGACCCCGCGGACGGCGGCCCGGTGCCCTCGGCGGCGGGTGCCGCCGACATCCTGCGTGCGGCGACGCCCCCGGCGGGGGAACGGCTCGCGTCGGTCGCGCGGGAGGCGGCGCTCGAGGCCGACCTGGTGCTCGACGGGATCCTGGGGATCGGCGGCGGAGGACCGCTGCGTTCCCCCGCGCGCGACGTCGTCGCGGCGCTCCGGGAGCTCGCACGCGAACAGCGGGCCCCGTTCGTCGTGGCCGTCGACGTGCCGAGTGGCATCGACGTGGACACCGGCGGCATCGCGGACGACCACGTGCTCCACGCCGACGTCACCGTGACGTTCGGCGGGGTGAAGGCCGGGCTCCTCCGCGGCCCGGCGGCGACGCTCGCCGGGCGCATCGAACTGGTGGACGTCGGGATCGGCGCGGACCTGGCGTCCGTGGAGCCGCTGGTCCGCACCTGACCCGCGTCGACCGACCGGGTCCGGTCAGCTCAGACGGCGCCCGCGTCCACACCGTGCTCGATCCCTCTGCGGGCCTCGAGCCAGGTGTCGACGAAGTGGCGGTAGTTGGCCGCGATGAGCTGTTCGGCGGCCTCGGTGTCGAGGTGCTCGCGGACGACGTCCTCGAGCGCCTCCTCCCAGTTGCTCCGTCCGATCGCGAAGCCGACGAACCCGTCGACCGGCGCCGCGGTGCGCAGCCAGTGGTCGAGCTGCTCCTCGGGGGCGTCCCGCCCGAGGACGATGCACCGGACGGCGTCCCGACCACCGCGGCGGGCGGCGGCGACGACGCGCTCGGCGTCCTCGGTGCGGTCGAGCCCCTCGAGCTTCCACACGTCGGCTTCGACGCCGTGGTCCTGCAGGTACTCGAGGACCTGCACGACGAGGTCCGGGCGGAGGTCGCGGTCGTAGTCCTCCACCGCGTCGCGCTGCTCGTCGGTCGCCGGGACGAGCAGTTCCACGAGGAACGGCCGGCCCGCGTCGTGCAGGGTCGCCGCGACGTCGGCGAGCGCGGCGGCCTGCTGCGCGCGGTGCTCGGCGTCGAACGCCGGGTTGTCCCGCACGAGCACCTTCACCCAGTCCGGGTCGAACGTGTCGACGTGGGCGACCCAGTCGTCGCCGTACTCGAGCTCGAACCACTCGCGGCCGGAGCGCTCGACCGGCATCGCGAGCTGCAGCCCGGCCTCCTTGACGAGCCGGGCCACGTCGGCGCCGTACCGCTCGTCGACGAGGACACCCGTGTGCTCGCGCGCTGCACCGGCGGCGAGGGCGGTGAGCAGGCCACGGTAGACGAGCTGCTTGCCGGCACGGACGCGCTGGGCCTCGGCCTCGTCCGCGGGCTCTCCGGAGTCCTCGTCGTAGGTGTGCTCGAGGAGCGAGGACCGTTGGTCCATCGCGAGCAGGAACAGGGGGTGGGTCTCGTCGAGGATCGGCATGCCCCCGGTCTACTCGCGCCACGCCCGACGGTCGCGCCGGTGCACACGTCCCCCGCTGCACGTCCGTAGGTTCGACGCCATGACGTTCAACGACGACTCGCAGCTCAGTGGCGGCAAGGTCAAGCGGCGCGGCCCCGGTCGTGGTGTGGCGATCGGTGGCGGGTCCATCGGCACCGTGATCGTGGTGTTCCTCATCGCACAGTTCACCGGGGTCGACCTCAGCGGCGTCGTCGGCGGTGGCGGCGGACTGACGACCATCCAGCAGGGCGGCGCGGAGGCCTCGCCGGTCGCCGAGTGCCGCACCGGTCGCGACGCGAACGCGAGCATCGACTGCCGCATGGAGGGCGCTGCGGAGTCCCTCGACGCGTACTGGTCCGCCGAGGCCGAGCAGCTCGGGGTCAGCTACTCGACGCCGGAGTTCTTCCTGTTCACCGGGTCGACCGACACCGGGTGCGGGACGGCCTCGGCGTCGACGGGGCCGTTCTACTGTCCGCCCGACCGTGCCCTCTACGTCGACACGGACTTCTACGACGAGCTCCGCTCCACGTACGGGGCGTCCGGCGGACCGCTCGCCGAGATGTACGTGGTCGCGCACGAGTGGGGCCACCACGTCCAGCAGCTCGAGGGCACCTTCGCCGAGACCGACCGCAGCGGCAGCGGGGCCGCGTCGGACAGCGTCCGCGTCGAGCTCCAGGCGGACTGCTACGCCGGCGCCTGGGTCGGTGACGCGGCGACCACGGAGTCGGCGAACGGGGAGACGTTCTTCGAGCCCGTCACCCGAGCCCAGGTCGCGGACGCGCTGTCGGCGGCGAGCGCGGTCGGCGACGACAGCATCCAGGAGCGCGCCACCGGCCGGGTCGACCCCGACTCGTTCACGCACGGCACGAGCGAGCAGCGTCAGGACTGGTTCGAGCGGGGATACGAGCGGGGTGCGACGAGCTGCGACACGCTCACCGTGCCCGCGTCGGCCCTCTGAACGGCAACGGCCGGGATGCCTCGTGGAGGCGTCCCGGCCGTCGTGCGCGTCCGACACGTGGTCGGTCGTGCTGGTCAGCTCGTGTGCGGTGTCAGCCGGCGGTCGGCGACGCGGACCCGGACGGCGTCGCGGACGCGGTGGGTGTCGCGCTCGGGGTCGGCGTGGGGGTCGTCTCGGTGCTGCCCGCGGCGCTGACGACGAAGGTCCGGAACTCGTCGTTCGTCGAGGCGGTGGAGTACGGGTACTGCTGGCCGTTGACGAGCACGAGCGGGGTCCCCGGGAAGGTCGTGAGGTCCGAGCCGGGGATGTCCCCGCCCGTCACGGCGGTGGTGCGCTCGTCGACCCACTTGCCGTACCGCTGGTCCTCGATGCACTGCTCGATCGTCGAGCCCTTGCGCACACCGGGCACGGTCGTGACGACGTCGGCGAGCTGCTCGTCGGTGAGGCCCGGCGTGCCTTCCTCCGGCTGCGCGGCGAACAGTGCGCGGTTCACGGCGAAGAACGAGTCCGGGGACTCCTGCGCGACGCAGGCCGCCGCGTTCGCGGCACGGAGGGAGTACTTCGTGCCCTGGGAGCGGTTCGTCAGGATCGCGACGGGGTGCACGTCGAGGGTCGCGGCACCGGAGTCGACGAGCCCCTCGATGTACTCGCTGTTCGTCTGCTCGAACGAACCGCAGATCGGGCAGAGGTAGTCCACGTAGAGGGTGATCCGGACCTGTTCGGCCGAGGCGGTCGAGCTCGGCGACGGCGTGGACGCAGCGCCGGGCTCGACGGCCTTCAGCCCGGCGCCGATCGTGATCCCGCCGTCGGCCATGGTGTCCGGCCCGGGGCCGGCCGGACGCGAGGAGTTCACGAGCACCAGCGTGACGATGGCGGCGGCGGCGATCAGCACGACGCCCAGTCCGACCTGGAGCCCGATGCGGACACCCCGCTGGCGTCGCCTCTGCTGGGTACGGGTTCGCTGAGCTCGCTCGCGCGCGGCGGCACGACGCGCGTTGCGCTCGGCGCGGGCGTCGCCTTCGGGGCGGTTGGTCATCGTGCGGTCGTCCTCCTGGTCGGTGTCCGCCGGCCTCCCCCCGGTCGGCGGACGGACCCGGCGATTGTAGTGGCGGCCGATGGGAACCAGCCAACCAGCAGACGACGCCCGGAGCCCGCGTGCCCCCCGCACTGGCGCCAGCCGGAGAACTCGTGTTGTATGAGGCGTGACGGTCGACGGCGACCGTCCGGGGCCCGACTGGGCCGCCGCTTCACCACGGATCGTCCGGCACGTACCTGCCGGTGGAGAGGACCGAACGCTCATGGCGTCCGTCACCTATGACAAGGCAACCCGTCTCTACCCCGGGGGCAACCGCCCCGCGGTGGACTCCCTCGACCTGGACGTCGCCGACGGCGAGTTCCTCGTCCTCGTCGGCCCGTCGGGCTGTGGCAAGTCCACGTCCCTGCGCATGCTCGCCGGCCTCGAAGAGGTCAACTCCGGCGCCATCCGCATCGGCGACCGTGACGTCACCGACGTCCCGCCGAAGGACCGCGACATCGCGATGGTGTTCCAGAACTACGCGCTGTACCCGCACATGACCGTCGCCGAGAACATGGGCTTCGCGCTCAAGATCGCCGGCGTCGGCAAGGAGGAGCGCGCCACCCGCGTGCAGGAGGCCGCCAAGCTCCTCGACCTCGAGCAGTACCTCGGTCGCAAGCCGAAGGCGCTCTCCGGTGGTCAGCGTCAGCGCGTCGCGATGGGCCGTGCGATCGTCCGTCAGCCGCAGGTGTTCCTCATGGACGAGCCGCTGTCGAACCTCGACGCCAAGCTCCGCGTCCAGACCCGTACCCAGATCGCGTCGCTGCAGCGTCGTCTCGGCGTCACCACGGTCTACGTCACGCACGACCAGACCGAGGCGCTGACGATGGGCGACCGCATCGCGGTGCTCAAGGACGGCATCCTGCAGCAGGTCGGCACCCCGCGCGACCTCTACGAGAAGCCGAACAACGTGTTCGTCGCCGGCTTCATCGGCTCGCCGGCCATGAACCTCCTGCCGGCGTCGGTGCTCGAAGGCGGCATCAGCTTCGGGTCGCTCAACCACCCGATCGACCGCGACACCCTGTCGAACGCCCGCTCGGGTGCCGTCACGGTGGGCGTCCGCCCCGAGGACATCATCGTGTCCCAGTCCGGCGAGGGCCTGCCCGTCACGGTCGACGTCGTCGAGGAGCTCGGCGCGGACGGCTACCTCTACGGCCACGCCGACGTGAACGGCACGCGCACCGACATCGTCACGCGCGTCGACGGTCGCAACCACCCCTCGATCGGTGACACGATCGTCGTGAGCCCGAAGCAGGGTCACGTGCACGTGTTCGACGCCGAGTCGGGCGAGCGCCTCGACGACAAGGCCGTCGTCAGCGCCTGATCACCACCCCCGGGAGCCCGTCATCCGCCGTCCTCGGCGCCTGGCGGGCTCCCGTCGTTCCCACCTGCGGGACGGGAGGCTCGGTGCGGGCCCGCACCGAGCCTCCCGTCCTCCAGACCCACCGCCGAGCACCTGAGGACCCGTCGTGCCCGACTCCATGACCATCACCGCCGCCACCGTCGACCCCGGCCTGCTCGACCTTCCCTGGGACCTGCCGCTCGAGGCCTGGCCCGACGAGACGATCGTCGCGCTGCCGAAGGGCATCTCGCGGCACCTGGTGCGGTTCGTGCACCTCAGCGGCTACGTCGTCGCGGTCAAGGAGACGAGCGCCGAACTCGCGCGCTCCGAGTACGACATGCTCCGGACCCTGCAGCGCATGGACGTGCCGTGCGTGGACCCCGTCGCGGTCATCACGAACCGCGTCGGTCGCGAGGGCGAGGAGCTCCAGCCCGTCCTCGTCACCCGCCACCTCCGCTTCTCGCTGCCCTACCGCGCGCTGTACTCGCAGACGCTGCGCCCGGACACGGCCACCCGCCTGGTGGACGCCCTGGCGCTCCTGCTCGTCCGGCTGCACGTCATCGGCTTCTACTGGGGCGACGTCTCGCTCTCGAACACGCTGTTCCGCCGCGACGCCGGCTCGTTCGCCGCGTACCTGGTGGACGCCGAGACCGGGAAGCTCTACCCGGGCGGGCTGTCGAACGGGCAGCGGGAGAACGACCTCGAGGTCGCCCGCGTCAACATCGCCGGCGAGCTCCTCGACCTGGAGGCCGGCGGACGTCTCGACGAGAACGCCGACCCCGTGGACGTGTCGAACCGCATCGTGGCGCAGTACCGGACCCTCTGGACGGAGCTCACCGGCACGGAGCAGTTCGACGCGGCGGAGCGCTGGCGCATCAACGACCGCGTGGAGCGGCTCAACGCGCTCGGCTTCGACATCGAGGAGCTGTCGATCCGCACCGCGGAGTCCGGCGCACAGGTCCGCATCCAGCCGAAGGTCGTCGACGCCGGACACCACCAGCGCCGTCTGCTGCGTCTGACCGGCCTCGACGCCGAGGAGAACCAGGCCCGACGACTGCTCAACGACCTGGACGCGTACCGTGCCCGCAACGGCCGCGAGGAGCTCGACGAGGAGATGGTCGCGCACGAGTGGGTCTCGCGGGTGTTCGAGCCCGTCGTGCGGGCGATCCCGCGGGACCTGCGCGGCCGGCTCGAACCCGCCGAGGTGTTCCACGAGTTGCTCGAGCACCGCTGGTTCATGTCGCAGCAGGAGGAGCGCTCGGTGTCGCTCCCCGAGGCCACGACCGCCTACATCAACGACGTGCTGCGGCACCGGCGGGACGAGCGCACGCTCATCAACCCGCCGACGTCGTCGATCGCGCTGCCGCTCGACGGCGAGGACGAGGACGACGAGGACTGGCGCGCGTCCGTCTGAGCTGTCCCCCTCCCCCCCCGGTTCCGGAATTCGCGCATCTCGCGCGTCGAGATCCCGCGATCGCGGAACCACGGCGGACGTGAGCGGCAGGTCGTGCGACCTCGGCAGACGCGGTCGGGCGCGGTGAGCGGGCTGGGCGGGGCGGCGCCCTCCAGGCAGACGGACGGGAGGCCCGGCGCCGGTCGCGTGGACCGGCACCGGGCCTCCCGGATGTCGCTGGTGCGGCGCTACTCGGCGCGTCGGCGCCGAGCGACCTCCCACAGGGTCACGCTCGCGGCGATGCCCGCGTTGAGGGACTCGGTCGCGCTCGAGATCGGGATGGAGACGATCGCGTCGCACGTCTCGGTGACGAGGCGGGAGAGGCCCTTGCCCTCCGAGCCGACGACGATGACGATCGGCCGGTCGGCGAGCTCGAGGGCGTCCAGCTCGACGTCCCCACCACCGTCGAGACCGAGGACGAACAGCCCCATCGACTTCAGCGATTTGAGGGTCTGCGTCAGGTTCGGTGCCATCGCGACGGGGGTCCGGGCAGCGGCACCCGCGGACGTCTTCCACGCCGACGCGGTCACGCCGACGGAGCGACGCTGCGGCACGATGACCCCGTGCCCACCGAACGCGGCCGTCGACCGGATGATCGCACCGAGGTTGCGCGGGTCGGTGATGCCGTCGAGCGCGACGATGAGCGGGACCTGGTCGCGCGAGAACGCCCGCTCGACGAGGTCCTCGGCGACCGCGTACTCGTACGCCGGCACCTTGAGCGCGACACCCTGGTGCACGCTGTCGTGCCCCGTGATGCGGTCGAGCTCCGGACGCATGATCTCCATGATCGGCACGCCGCGGTGGTTGGCGAGCGCCAGGATCTCCTTGACGCGGTCGTCGACCTCGATCCGGGCGGCGATGTAGAGCGTCGTCGACGGCGTCTTCGTCCGGAGCGCCTCGAGCACCGAGTTGCGGCCGGTCACCAGCTCGCTGTCGTCGGTCTTGCGGGCGGGCGGTCGACCACCCGAGCGGGTCTGCGGCGCCGAGGCGCTGCTGCCGCCACGACGGGCACGCGCGGCCTCGAAGCGCTCCTTGGCGGCCTTGCGCTTGCCGGCCGGGTGGTACGGGCGGTCCTCGGCCTTCGGCGTCGGCTTGCGGCCCTCGAGCGCCTGCGCGCCCTGCCCGCCGGAACCGACCTGCTTGTTGCCCTTGCGGCCGGTCCGGACGGCGCCCGGACGACCCTTCTTGCTCCCCGAGACGTTCTTCATGCAGTTCTCCTGTTCGGCACTGCCGTGTTCAGGCGATGCTCCAGCGTGTTCCGGACGGTGTGTCCTCGATCGTGATGCCCGCGCCTGCGAGGTCGTCCCGGACGCGGTCGGCCGTGGCGAAGTCCCGTGCGGCCCTGGCGTCGGCGCGTTCCTGCACGAGGCGTTCGACGAGGGCGGCGAGCGGTGCTGCGGCGGTGTCGTGCGCACCACCCGACCAGTGCGGCGCCCGCGGGTCGATGCCGAGCACCTCCACCATCGCGGCCACCTGATGGTACGCGACACCGAGCGCTTCCGCATCGTCGGCGTCGAGCGCTGCGTTCCCGGACCGGACGGTCTCGTGCAGGACGGCCAGCGCCTGGGGCACCGCGAGGTCGTCGTCCATGGCGTCGGCGAACGCCTGCGGCACGGTCGGGGCGTCGGCGAGCCGGACCCCTTCGAGTCGTGCGGCACCGCGCTCGAGGAAGCCCTCGATGCGGTCGAGTGCGGCCTCGGCCTCGGCGAGGGAGCCCTCGTGGTGGTCGATCGTGGACCGGTAGTGAGCGGCGCCGAGGAAGTAGCGGACGACGACGGGGCGTGCGGCCGCCAGGAAGTCCGCGGCGAAGATCGAGTTGCCGAGGGACTTGGACATCTTCTGCCCCCCGACGGTCACGAGCCCGTTGTGCAGCCAGTACGAGGCGAAGGCGTCCCCCGCCGCGCTGGACTGTGCGAGTTCGTTCTCGTGGTGCGGGAACCGCAGGTCGAGGCCGCCGCCGTGGATGTCGAACGCCGGGCCGAGGTAGCGCCGGGACATCGCCGAGCACTCGATGTGCCACCCCGGGCGGCCAGCACCCCACGGCGAGTCCCAGCTGGCGGTGGACGGCTCCCCCGCCTTGCTGCCCTTCCACAGGGCGAAGTCGCGGGCGTCCCGCTTGCCCCGGGGGTCGGCGTCGGTGGCGTCGACCATGTCGTCGCGTCGCTGACGGGTCAGGGCGCCGTACTCCGGCCAGCTCGCGGTGTCGAAGTACACGTCACCGCTGCCGTCCGCTGCCGGGTAGGCGTGCCCGCGCTCGATGAGGCTCGTGATGATGTCCTGCATCTGCGGGATGCTCGCCGTCGCGCGGGGCTCGTACGTCGGCGGCAGGATGCCGAGCGCGGCGTAGGCGGCGGTGAACTCGAGTTCGACGCGGTAGGCCCGCGCCCACCACGCCTCGTCGGTGCCCGCGGCGAGGTCGAGCACCTTGTCGTCGATGTCGGTGACGTTCCGCACGAGGGTGACCCGGTACCCGCGGTGACTCAACCAGCGACGCCAGATGTCGTAGACGAGCGCGGACCGGAGGTGTCCGATGTGCGGGGAGGACTGCACGGTCGGCCCACACACGTACATGCTGACCTGTCCGTCGACCAGGGGCACGAGGTCGACGACGTCGGCGGCGCGGGAGTCGTACAGGCGAACGGTCACAGGACAAGCCTAGAGGGGGACGCCCCCACCGCGACGGAACAGGGCAGGGCCTGTGGAGTGTTCAGACGGCCCGGACGACGGCCGTGGCGATCGCGGTGAGCCCCTCGCCCCGCCCGGTGAAGCCGAGCCCGTCGGTCGTCGTGCCGGAGACCGCGACGGGAGCGCCGACGACCGCGGCGAGGGCGTCCTGCATCTCCTCGCGACGAGCCCCGATGCGCGGGCGGTTCCCGACGACCTGGACCGTGACACGGACGGGGACGAGGCCCTCCGCGCGGAGCAGCTCGACGGCCCCGCGGACGAAGACGTCCCCGGTCGCTCCGGCGTACCGCGGGTCGGACGTGCCGAACCGCCCGCCGATGTCCCCGAGGCCGCCTGCGGAGAGCAGCGCGTCGCACACCGCGTGCGCGACGGCGTCCCCGTCGCTGTGTCCGGAGAGGCCCGCTTCACCCGGGAAGTCGAGCAGACCGACGCGGCAGGGGCTCGCGGCGTCGAAGGCGTGCACGTCGACACCGAGCCCGACCCTGAGGTCGAGCGACGGAGGCGTCGACGCGGCCGCCGCACGCTCGGCGACGACGGCCTCGGCACGACCGAGGTCCCACCGCGTGGTGATCTTGAACGCGTCGGCGTCACCGGGCACGGTCCGGACCGTCCCGCCGGCCGCCTGGAACACCCCGGCGTCGTCGGTCTCGGCGCGGGCGGCCCCGGCGTACGCGCGGCGGAGGTCCGCGAGCGGGAAGCCCTGCGGCGTCTGCACCCCGACCAGCGCCGAACGGTCGACGGTCTCGACCACGGTGTCCCCGTCGACACGCTTCACGGTGTCGGTGACCGGCAGGCCCGGGACGACACCGGCGCCCGACGCCAGCACCGCGGCGAAGACCCGCTCGAACTGGCTCGCCGGGGTGAGGCACCGCGCGGCGTCGTGCACGAGGACCGTGACGACGGAGTCCGGCAGGGCTGCCAGGCCGGCCTCGACCGACGCGTGGCGGTCCGCGCCTCCCGGCACGACCGCCGTGTACGCGACCGCGGCGCCCGCGACGGAGGCGACGAGTTCCCGGCACTCGTCGAGCCGGTCCGCCGGTGCCACGACCGCGACGAACGTCGGCTCGGTCAGCGCGAGCACCGTCCGCAGTGCGCGGACGAGCATGCGTTCACCGGCGACGGGGACGAACGCCTTGGCCGTCCCGAGCCCGAGGCGGGTGCCGGAACCCGCCGCGACGACGACGACCGCCCTGCTCACCCGATCGGGGAGCAGGACGGTCGTCGTCGTGTGGTCCAGCTGCGGTTCGCGCTAGGAGGCGAGGACCTCGTCGAGGACGGTCGACGCCTTGTCCTCGTCGGTCTTCTCGGCCAGGGCCAGCTCGGAGATGAGGATCTGCCGAGCCTTGGCCAGCATCCGCTTCTCGCCCGCGGAGAGTCCGCGGTCCTGGTCGCGGCGCCAGAGGTCACGCACGACCTCGGACACCTTGATGACGTCCCCCGAAGCGAGCTTCTCGAGGTTCGCCTTGTAGCGGCGCGACCAGTTGGTCGGCTCCTCGGTGAACGGTGCCCGCAGGACCTCGAAGACCTTGTCGAGGCCTTCCTTGCCGATCACGTCGCGGACGCCGACCAGGTCGACGTTGTCCGCCGGGACCTCGATCGTGAGGTCACCCTGCGTGACGCGCAGCTTCAGGTAGACCTTCTCCTCGCCCTTGATGACGCGAGTCTTGACTTCAGAGATGGTTGCCGCCCCGTGATGGGGGTAGACGACGGTCTCGCCGACCTCGAATTGCATGTATCAGGCTCCGTTCCCAGACCTTCAGTTTACCACAAGGCCCGTTCGGGTAATGGGCCGGGCCGGCGGCGACGGGCCGGGGCGCGCGGGGCACCGCCGACCCTGACCTCCGGCCGTGCCGGGGCCTGGGTAGGATGATCGCCAGGGCCGCACGGTCCGCCATCGTTGACTTCCGGAGGAACCTCTTGCGAGCTCGGGTACTCGTTTCCGTCGCCGTCGCCGCGTCCATCGCCCTCGGCGCCACCGGCTGCGAGTTCTTGTCGCCGGCGCGCACCAAGGAGATCCGCCAGATCACCGACGGCGTGGACGTGTCGACGGGCAGCATCGACGTGCGCAACGCCCTGCTCATCACGGACACCGGCGAGGACGCCCGCTTCGTCGGCACCCTGGTCAACACCGGGGAGCGCGACCGCACCGTCACGCTCGAGCTCGACGGCACCGACCAGACCGTCGAGGTCCCGAGCAACTCGACCGTCGTGCTCGCCGACGACGAGCAGCACGACACGGTCGACTTCGACGACGTCACCGCGAAGCCGGGCTCGCTCGTGAAGATGTACTTCTCGTACCAGGGCGCCGAGGGCGCGTCGGCCACCGTGCCGGTCCTCACGAGCGCGCAGGAGGAGTACCAGACCCTCGCGCCGACCCCCACGCCGACGCCGACCGAGACCTCCCCCTCCGTCAGCGGCACGCAGCCGACCGGTGGCGCCGACGCCCCCGGCACGCAGGAGGGTTCGCAGACCGACTCGTCCGAGGGCGACAACGGCACGAACTGACGCAGCAGACACCCGGGAGGCCCGGGGCTGGTCCCGCAGGACCGGCTCCGGGCCTCCTGTCTGTCCGTCCGCGACTACGCCTCGATGCGGTAGCCGAGCCCGCGGACCGTCACGAGGACCTCCGGGGTGCTCGGAACGCGCTCGATCTTCGAGCGGATGCGCTTGATGTGCACGTCGAGCGTCTTCGTATCGCCGAAGTAGTCCGACCCCCACACCCGGTCGATGAGCTGCCCGCGGGTGAGCACGCGGCCCGCGTTGCGCAGCAGCAGCTCGAGGAGCTCGAACTCCTTGAGCGGCATCGGCGTCTCCGACCCGTCGACCGACACCGTGTGGCGCTCGACGTCCATCCGGATGCCGCCCACCTGCAGGATGCCGACGTCGCCCGGGTCGTCCTCGGTGCGACGACGGAGGACGGCACGGAGCCGGGCCAGGAGCTCCCGCGTCGAGTACGGCTTCGTCACGTAGTCGTCCGCGCCGAGCTCCAGCCCGACGACGATGTCCACCTCGGAGTCCTTCGCGGTGAGCATGATGATGGGGACGTTCGACCGCGTGCGGATCTGCCGGCACACCTCGGTGCCGCTCAGGCCGGGGAGCATGAGGTCCAGCAGGACGAGGTCGGGGTCGTCCGTGTCGAACTTCGACAGCGCGGTGACGCCGTCGGCAGCGACGGAGGTGTCGTACCCCTCGCGCTGCAGCAGGAACTCCAGGGGTTCGCTCAGGGCCGGCTCGTCGTCGACGATGAGGATCTTGGTCACGATGGCTGCTCTTCCAGTTGCTCTTCGAGTGCTGTGGTCAGTTCGGGGTCTGCTTCGGGGAGACGGATGGTGAACGTCGAGCCCTTGCCGGGCTGCGACCACACGCGGACGTCACCGCCGTGGTTGCTCACGATGTGCTTCACGATCGCGAGCCCGAGGCCGGTCCCGCCGGTCGCGCGGGACCGCGCGGGGTCGACGCGGTAGAACCGCTCGAACACGCGGTCGAGGTCGGACTGCGGGATGCCGACGCCCTGGTCGGTGACCGCGATCTCCACGAAGCCCTTCACCCGCCGGACGCCGACGCCGACGCGGGTGTGGTCCGGGGAGTACTTCACCGCGTTCGCGATGAGGTTCGACACCGCCACCTGGAGCAGGCCGGGGTCGCCGATCACCCGCAGCTTGGACCGCTTCGCACGGACGAGCTCGATGTCGCGGGCCCGGGCGACGACCTCGTTGCCGTCGATCGCGGCCTGCACGACCGCGTCGATCGCGGTCTCCTCGCTGGCCTCGAGCGCGTCGACGGACTGCAGGCGGGACAGCTCGATGATGTCCTTGGTCAGGGCGCCGAGCCGCTCCGACTCGGAGACGAGCTGCGCGGCGAACTTCCGCACGTGCGCGGGGTCGTCGGCGGCGAGCACCAGGGTCTCGGAGAGCAGGCCGATCGCGCCGATCGGGGTCTTCAGCTCGTGCGAGATGTTGGCGAGGAAGTCCCGTCGGACCTCGTCGATCCGCCTGCTCTCGGTGAGGTCGTCGGCCGTGACGAGCACGTACCGGTTGCCGAGCTGTGCCGCGCGGAAGCTGAGGTAGCCGATGACGTCGCCCCGTCCCCCGCGCGGGAGTTCGAGGTCCTCCGACCCCATCTCCCCGCTGCGCCGCACCTGGTCCACGAGTTCGGCGAGCTCGGCGTGCACGAGCTTGCGCCGGACCACCAGTCCGACCGCGAGCGCCTGCGGGGAGGCGGCGACGACGGTGTTCGACGGGTCGACGACGACGGCGGGGTTGTGCATCGTGGCGATCACTGCGGCGACGCCGTCGGGGAGGGTCCGTTCCGCCACGTCGGCAGCCCGTGCCGTGCGCTCGGCGGTGATGATCAGCACCACGACGCCCGCTCCGAACACACCGCCGAGGAGCATCGACAGTGGCACGAGCCACGCGTTGTCCATGCCGTCAGTGTAGGAGTGGTCACACGCGGTTCCGATCCCGTTCACCGCCCTCTCCGGGCCGGAACGCGAACCGTTCAGCCGCAGGTCACCGATCGTTCACCTGGGCTGACGACACTCGTCCGGTACGCAGAGAGAGGTTCTCCCCCATGCGCGAAGTGTTCCAGCAGGAGCTGCAGGACGTCCAAGAGCGTCTGACCGAGATCGCCGGACTCGTCGAGTCCGCGATCACCCGAGCGACCCAGGCGTTCAGCGACTCCGACGTCGCACTCGCCGAGGAGGTGATCGCCGACGACCAGAAGATCGACGAGGCGGCCTCGAACCTCGACGAGGTCGCGATCGACATCCTCGCCCGCCAGGCCCCGGTCGCGCGCGACCTCCGTGTCGTCGTGACCGCCCTCCGCGTGAGCTCCTCGCTCGAGCGCATGGGCGACATGGCCGAGCACATCGCGCAGCTCACGCGCCAGCGCTTCCCCGAGAAGGTCGTCCCGAAGGGCCTGCGTGGCACCTTCAAGCAGATGGGCGCACACGACGTCGCGATGTCGCAGAAGCTCACGCGCCTGCTCGCGACCGAGGACATCGCCCTCGCTGCCGAGATCCGCGACGAGGACGACGCCGTCGACGAGCTGCACGCGAGCGTCTTCGACTTCGTGCTCGGCGAGGCCTGGAAGGGCGGGCCGGTCGACACGGTCGACGCCACCCTGGCCTCCCGCTACCACGAGCGCTTCGCCGACCACGCGGTCTCCATCGCGAAGAAGGTCGAGTACCTGGCGACCGGCGACTGGGCCGGCGCCGCGGCGGTCACGACCTCGCCGGCCTGACGACTCCGGCTGCCGGGCGACTCCGGCTGCCCGTCAGCTCCGGCTGCCGCTCACGCCTGTCCCGGCGGTGTGCTGCGGTCGGAGACCTGGGAGGATCAGGGCATGGCCCAGGTCGCGATCATCGTCAACGGCATGCCCGGTTCCGGCAAGAGCACGGTGGGGGCAGCCCTCGCCGAGGTGCTCGGCTGCCCCTTCCTGTCGAAGGACCGGATCAAGGAGCCCCTGGCCGACATCGCCGGTCCGATGATCGCCTCGCGCACGCTCGGCGGTGTCGCCCTGGACACGATGTGGTCGATGGCCGGTGCGGTCGAGAACGGGGTCGTCGTCGACGCCGTCTGGCTGCCGTCCCGCGACCGCGGTCTCCTGGAGGCCGGACTCACCACCGCCGGGTCGCCGCGCGCGGTCGAGGTGTGGTGCGACGTCGACCGCGCCACGGCCGAGGAGCGCCTCCGCGACCGGTACGACCCGGGCACGCTGCCGGTGCGCCACGACGTGCACGGCGACCTCGCGTCGGTGCTCGCCTTCTGGGACGAGCACGGCGACGCGGCCGGTCCGGTCGGGGTGACGCCCGTCGTCCGGGTCGACACCGCCCGCCCCTACGACGTGGGCATGCTCGTGCAGGAGATCGCCGCGCACTTCGCCTGACGGCGAGGAGGCCCGCCCCGGCCGGGGACGGGCCTCCTGTCCGGACGCGACGCACGTCGCCCCGGGTGGTCCTACTTCTTCGCGCCCTGCGCGGCGACGGCCGCGGCGCCGGCAGCGGCGGCCTCGGGGTCGAGGTACACCGCGGGCTTCGTCGGACGGTGGTCGTCGTCGAGCTCGTACACGAGCGGGATGCCCGTCGGGATGTTCAGCCCCGCGATGTCGTCGTCCGAGATGCCGTCGAGGTGCTTCACGAGCGCGCGCAGCGAGTTGCCGTGCGCGGTGACGAGGACGGTCTTCCCCGCGGCGAGGTCCTGCGTGATGTCGGACTCCCAGTACGGCAGCAGGCGCTCGATGACGAGCTTGAGCGACTCGGTGCGGGGCAGCTGGTCGCCGAGTCCGGCGTAGCGGCGGTCACCGGCCTGCGACCACTCGGCGTCGTCGGCGATGGGCGGCGGCGGCACGTCGAACGAGCGGCGCCACTCCATGAACTGCTCCTCGCCGTACTGCTCGAGGGTCTGCGCCTTGTCCTTGCCCTGCAGGTCGCCGTAGTGGCGCTCGTTGAGGCGCCAGTCGCGCTTCACCGGCAGCCAGGCGAGGTCCGCCTCGAGCAGGGCGATGTCGGCCGTCTGGATCGCACGGGTCAGGAGCGACGTGTACAGGACGTCGGGCACGATGCCCGACTCGGCGATGAGCTCGCCGGCGCGCTTCGCCTCCTTCTCGCCGAGCTCGGAGAGCCGGACGTCGACCCAACCGGTGAACAGGTTCTTCTGGTTCCAGTCACTGTTGCCGTGACGCAGCAGGACGAGCGTGGAGGTCATGCGCCGAGTCTACCGAGCGGCGCTCCACCCGTACCCTGGTCCCATGCCCGGGAACGCCTCGCCGATCGGCACCGTCACACGCGGGACGACCGGCCACAACCGCCTCCGCCGCGTCGACCGGTGGATCGCCACGCTCCCGGTGCTCCGCCGGACCGACGACCCGCTCGTCGCCGACGTCGGCTACGGCGCGAGCCCGACGACGACGCTCGAGCTCCGCGACCGGCTGGCCCGCGTCCGACCGGACGTCGAGGTCACCGGCATCGAGATCGAGCCATCGCGCGTGGCCCTCGCGAACGCCGGCACCCGTGACGGCGTCACCTTCCGGCTCGGCGGCTTCGAGACCCCGACGCCGGGCGGACGGCGGCCGGCCGTGATCCGCGCGTTCAACGTGCTGCGGCAGTACGACGAGTCAGCGGTCCTCGATTCGTGGCGGATCATGCAGGACCGGCTCCAGCCCGGCGGCCAGCTCGTCGAGGGCACCTGCAACGAGGTCGGTCGCGTCGCCTCGTGGGTCACGCTCGACCGGGAGGCCCCGCACACCTTCACGGTCGCCCTGCGGTTGGCCGGGCTCGACGTCCCGAGCATCGTGGCGGAACGCCTGCCGAAGGCGCTCATCCACCGGAACGTCCCCGGGGAGCGGGTGCACGCGTTCCTCCGCGACCTCGACCTGGCCTGGGCGGTCGCGGCCCCGCTCGGCACGTACGGCCCGCGGCAACGATGGATCGCGGCGGTGCGTGGCATGCGCGACCGCGGGTGGCCCGTGCTGCACGGGGTCGCCCGGTGGCGGCTCGGTGAGCTCAGCGTCCCGTGGTCGGCGGTCGCCCCGGCCTGAGCGACGCCGGCGTCGGCCTCGGCGTTGCGCCCCTCGACGGACATCGTGCCCCGTCGGGACGGGGCGCGATGAGCGGAACGGGGCGCGATGGGTGTGCGGCGCTCGGCGCCGACGGGTCGTCAGCCGCGGCGGACGGCCCCGAGCCGCGGGAGGCGCGGCACGTCGGCGGTCGCACCGGCCCCGGGAGGCACGATGACCTCCTGCGCGGCGGTCACCACGACGTCGTCGGCCGGAAGGGTCAGCACCGCCGACGGGTCCAGCGAACGCTTGACCACGGCGAGCCCCACCGGCCCGAGCTCGTGGTGCGTGGCCGAGGCGACGAGCCGCCCGACCTCGGTGCCGTCGAGCGTGACGGGGGTGCCCGGCGCGGGGACCACGCCGTCGGATCCGTCGAGGTGCAGCATCACGAGCCGCCGCGGCGGACGCCCGAGGTTGTGCACCTTCGCGACGGTCTCCTGCCCGCGGTAGCAGCCCTTCGACAGGTGCACGGCGGAGCGGAGCCAGTCGAGCTCGTGCGGGATCGTCCGCTCGTCGACGTCGGTGAGCGCCGGGCGCCAGGCGGCGATCCGCAGGGCCTCGAGCGCGAGGAGGCCGGCGACCGGCACGTCCGAGGCCGCGACGGCAGCGGCGGTGTCGGGGGTGACCACGGCGATGCGGAGGGTCCAGTCGGAGCCGGGGTGGGCCTCCAGGTCGGCGTAGCCCCAGCCGCCCGGCGTGACGGACGACCACGGGTCGACCCAGGTCGCGAGCGGAGCGGCGCCACCGAGCGGGTCCGCACCCGCGAACCAGCCGAGCGTGGCGAGGTCGGCCGAGCGGTCGGTGACCTCGACGCGGAGCATGAACCGCATCGACGACAGCCACGCGGCGAGCGGCGCGGCGTCGTCCGGCTCGGTGAGGAGCCAGGTCGTCTCGCCGTCGTCGACGACACGGGCGGCGTGTTCGACCCGACCGGACGCGTCGAGCACGAGCGTCTCGGTGCTGACGCCCGGCGCCAGGCCGAGCAGCAACTGCGACGTGATCGAGTTCAGCCAGGACAGCCGGTCCGGGCCCGACACCGTGACGACCCCGAGCCCGAGTTCCACGACCGCGCGGCCCCGGGCGAGCAGGCGCTGCTCGCCGAGCGGGTTGCCGAGGTGCGCGGCCGGACCGGCCCCGGACGCCACGAAGCCGTCGTGTCCGGCGAACGGGGACGGCATCAGTCGACCTTCGCGAGCTGCCCCGAGGCGTGCGAGGTGAGCTCACGGCCGAGCGCGGCGATGTCCCACGCCCAGAACAGCTTGCCCTCGACGAGGCCGTACATGCGCGTCGCCGCCGAGTACTCCTTGGCGTTGGCGGAGCGCATCACGGCGTCGGTGGCGAGGTCGATGCGGCCCTGCTTCACCCGGCCCACGTAGAGCTCGTTGACCCCGGTGGGGTGGATGATCGCCGCTTCGACGTCGAACCCGTCGGTCTGGTTGCGCAGCGTCTCGACGCTCTGCGTGGTCGAGAACGGCACCGGTCCGTCGCCGAGCAGCATCGCCGGACCGCGGTCACCGGGCTCGGACGGACGGTCGAGTCGCCAGTAGCCCATCTCGGCGGCGAGCGGCGTGCGGTCCTCGTCGAGCAGCCACGTCGTGGACGAGTAGTTGAGGTACGGCAGACCGTCGTGGCTGAAGCTCACGCGCTGGCCGAACTCGTACGTGCGGACGGTGTCGTCCTCGCCCACGGGGTACTCGACCACCCCGGTGCCCTCCCACACGCCGACCAGCCACGACAGCGGGACGAGTTCGGCCGAGAGGCCCTCCGGCAGTTCGATCACCGCTGGCCCTTGAAGAGCTTGACGATGACCGTCACCGAGATGAACGCGATGGCGAGCGACGCCAGGCCGAGCAGGCCCACGTAGAAGAGCTCGAGCGCAAGCAGCGAATCCATGCCGCAACTCTACGCGGCCGGCACCGACAGCGCAGGACGCTCAGCGAGCCAGCAGGACGAGCGCGGTGACGAGCACGACCACGAACGACCCGGACGAGGCGATGCTGATCCGCTCGACCAGACCGTCCTTCGTCTGCGTCGCGAGCTGGAGCACGAAGCTGACGAACACCGCCGCGACGAACACGAGCAGGAGCCAGGCGAACGAGTCCTTCGCCGTCAGGGTGAGCACGAGCACCGCCCCGACCACCGCGAGCAACCAGACCGGCACGACGGACGCCAGCCGCAGTCGGCGCTGGCTCGGCCCGACGGGCGGCTCGGCCGTCGCGGGGTCGCTCGTCTCGCTCACGTCCCCATCATGACAGGCACGCGCTGGACCGTCCGTCCGGGTGGGTTCTGCGGGCTCACTAGGATGGCGCAACGACGTCTTCTCCCTCTGGAGGTCCTGTGGCACAGCTCCTGGTACTCACCTCGGCCGCGCCCGGCGACGTCCTCCCGAGCCTCGGCCTGCTGAGCCACCGGATCCGCCACGTCCCGGCCGAGGCCGCGCAGCTGGTGAACGCACCGCAGAGCGACCTCATGTTCGTCGACGCCCGCACCGACCTGGTCAGTGCCAAGGCCCTGTGCAAGATCCTCGCCACGAGCGGCTCGACCACCCCCGTCGTCCTCGTGGTCACCGAGGGCGGCCTCACCGCGGTGACGACCGAGTGGAACATCGACGACGTCGTGCTCGAGTCCGCCGGCCCCGCGGAGGTCGACGCCCGCATCCGCCTGAACGCCGGTCGCGCGTCGAAGAACCCGACCGGGTCGAAGATCCAGGCCTCCGGCGTCGTCATCGACGAGGCGAGCTACTCCGCCAAGGTGCGTGGCCGGCCGCTCGACCTGACGTTCAAGGAGTTCGAGCTCCTCCGGTTCTTCGCGTCGCACCCCGCCCGGGTCTTCACCCGCGAGCAGCTGCTCAGCGAGGTCTGGGGGTACGACTACTTCGGCGGCACCCGGACGGTCGACGTGCACGTCCGACGCCTGCGCGCCAAGCTCGGCGACCTCGAGTCGCTCATCGGCACCGTCCGCAACGTCGGGTACCGCTTCAACGTCCACGACGACGACGAACGGCTGCAGGGGCAGTGATGCTCGCCGTCGTCGAGCAACTGGCCGACGCCGCGGTCGCGGACGGCGAGGCTCCCCCGTTCTCCGACCAGACGCTCGTGGACCTGCGGGCAGGCCGGGCGCGGGTGCTCGGTGACGACTCCGGCGTCGCCGTCGTCCGGGACGACGAGGTCGAGGTCGTCGTCCGCCGGGAGGCCCGGGGGCGCGGCATCGGGACCGGCCTCGTCGAGCAGGTGCTCGCCCTCGGCGACGACGCCCCGGTCCGCGCGTGGGCGCACGGCGACCACCCGGCCGCACGCGCCCTCGCGGCCCGGTACGGCTGGTCCGCGGAGCGGACGCTGCTGCAGTTGCGCGCACCGGTGCCGACCGCGGCACCGGAGACGGGCCTCCCGGACGGCTACCGACTCGACGCCTTCCGCGCGGGCTCCACGGAGGACGAGACCGACTGGCTCGCGCTCAACGCGGCCGCCTTCGCCACGCACCCGGAGCAGGGCCGGATGACGCTCGAGGACCTGCGGGCCCGCGAGTCCGACGCCTGGTTCTCCGGCGACGACCTCGTGCTGCTGCGCGACGCCGACGGACGCCTGGCCGGCTCGTGCTGGCTCAAGGTGGAGGACGGCGTCGGCGAGTTCTACGCGGTCGCCGTCCGCCCCGACCTGCAGGGGCAGGGCCTCGGCGGCGTGCTCATGCGTGCGGGGTCCGCCCGGCTCGTCGGCCGCGGGCTCGACGCCGTCGCCCTGTACGTCGAGGGCGACAACACCCCCGCGCTGGCGCTCTACCGACGGCAGGGGTTCGTCGCCCACACGATCGACGTCCAGTACGCGGCGCCGGGGTCCGGCCGGTAACATGGGGCGGCCGGTGACGCGCCGGTGATCGTGGGTCTGGGGGATCTGTGGCGGAGGACGGACAGCACGCGCAGTACGGCCGTGGTGAGCCGCTCGGTGCGTCCTACCGCCTGGTCGAGCTGCTCGGGACCGGAGCGTCCGGCGAGGTCTGGCGGACCGAGCACACCGCGACCGGCGAGCAGTTCGCCGCGAAGCTCCTGCGCGCAGAACTCGCCGCAGAGCCCGACGTCGTCGAGCGGTTCGTCCGTGAGCGCTCGGTGCTCCTCGCCCTCCGACACCCCTCGATCGTCCGGGTCCGTGACCTCGTCGTCGAGGGTGACCGGCTCGCGATCGTCATGGACCTGGTCCGTGGGGGTTCGGCCCGGGACCTGCTGCTCGCCGTCGGCACGCTCCCGCCGGCCGACGCGCTGACGATCACCGCGGAGACACTCGACGCCCTCGCCGCCGCACACGAGCAGGACGTCAGCCACCGCGACGTCAAGCCGGACAACGTGCTCCTCGACTCCGCGTGGACCGCGGGCAGGACCGGCGACGTGCGGGTGTCGGACTTCGGCATCGCCTCGGTCGTGGCCGAACGGGACCGCAAGACGACCGGGCTCCTCGGCACGCCGCAGTACATGGCGCCGGAGTCGATCAGCCAGGGCCGGTCCGGTCCGGCTTCGGACGTGTACGGCGCCGGCGTCATGCTCTACGAACTCCTGTCCGGGCGGACACCGTTCGCCGGACCGGGCACCGACTTCGCCGTCGCCTACCGGCACGTGACCTCGACCCCGCCGCGGCTCGACGTGCCCGACGCGCTGTGGTCGACGCTCTCGTCGCTCCTGGCCAAGGACCCGGCAGCGCGACCCTCCGCGGTCGACGCCGCGGCCACCCTCCGCCGGCTGGCACGCTCGCTCCGGGACGCGCCGGCCCTGCCGCGGGCGGACGACCCCGACTCGTTCGACGAGGTCGAGCGGCCGGCGACGGTGGTGCGCGGTGGGTCCGGCACTGCGGGTGGCGCCGGTGGTGTCGGCGGCGGCGCTCTCTCGGCGGGTGCATCCACGGCCGGTGCGGGTGACGGGGACGCGGGCAGCGCGCTCGCAGCCGTCGACGCCGGCCCCGAACCCGAGCTCGGGCAAGCTGGTTCGCAGACCGTCATCCGGCCCCTCGCCCGCCCGCCGGTCGCCGTCGCCGCCGCCGAACCCGAGCCGCCCCGACGCCGCTTCCGCCGACCGGACTGGCTGACGAACCGGATGCTCGCCCTCGGCGTCGTCGGGGTCGTCCTCGTCGTGGTGCTCGTCGTCGCCGCCGTCGTGTGGCTGCCCGGCTCCGGTCGGGAGGAACCCGGCGCGGGCACCGGCACCGCGCAGGCGGCGAGCGCGTACCAGCAGGACCGACCGCTCCCCACCGGGCTGACGACCACGCGCAAGGCCGTCGTCGACCCCCAGGCCGGCACCGTCGAGGTCTCGATCACGTACAGCGCGCAGACCGCACCGCTCAGCGGCCCCCTGCTCGAGGTCCTCCCCGGCGCGGACGAGGACGCCGAGTGCCCGGCAGTGACGTGGAACGGCGAGGGTGTGACGGTCAAACGGAACCAGCCGTCCCTGACCGGGGTCGACACCGCGTGCGCGTGGAGCCTGACCGGGGTCGAGATCGAGGCGGGAGGCTCCGTCACCGTGCAGGCATCCGTGCCGCAGGACGTCGTGGCGGCCGGTGACTCGGAGGCGGGCGTCACGGGGGCTGGCGGTTCCGGGTCTGGCGGTTCCGGGTCTGGCGGTTCCGGGTCTGGCGGTTCCGGGTCTGGCGGTTCCGGTCTGCAGGAGTGGCTCGACGCCGTCGGCGAGGCGACCACCGCAGCGGTGACCGACCAGGAGGTGACCGGTACCGCGTACCCGGTGCAGCGCCTCCAGGGTGTCGACGTCCGCACCCCCGACCGCACCGTCAGCCAGACCACGCTGCCCGTGACGCTCGTGCCCGTGTGGCCGAGCGGTGCGGACGAGCTGAACCCGCTGTACCGCAGCCCGAGCGCCGGGAAGCCCTCGGAGATGCTGACCGACGTCGCGGGTGGAGAGTCCGGCGTGCGGTTCGCCGACGGCTGCTCGGGGGCGCTCGCGGTGTCGTCGGACGGGCTCGTCGTGACCGCGCTGTCGGTCGCGCCGTCGTGCACGGTGCGGGCAACCGTGGGGAACTTCACGAACCTCGAGAGCCAGCCGTTCGGGATCACCACGCGCGACTGACCGGCCGGCCGCGGTCTCGGCGGGCGCGGACGGCGGCGGCCGGCGGTGTCGGCGGTCTCGGCGGCCTCAGCGGCCTCGGCGGGAGCCGCCCGGTCGGTCTGGGCGCGGAACCGACAGATCGCCGCGGAACCCTCGCGGTGATCTGTCGGTTCGATGCCTGAGTCCGGCTCTGGCCTCGGCCGCGGCTGCGCGCCGGGCCGAACCGCGCCGGGCCGAGCCGGGCCGGGCCGCGCCGGGCCGGGCCGTGCCGGGCCGTGCCGGGCCGTGCTGGCCTGAGCCGGAGAGCAGCTCGAGAGGTGGAGCGGGTCAGCTCGCGGCGGACGCCGTCTGCACGAGCCGCACCGCGCCTCCCGAGGCCGCGTACCCGCGCCCGGTCGTCAGCGCGACCGGGGAACGTCGAGGCAGCGTGACGCCGAGGAGCTCGCCGTCGTAGTCGACGTCGGGCTGCAGGAGGACCCCGCAACGGGCCTTCCGGACCGCTCGGGTCCAGTGGCTGTACATCGAGCGGAGGTCCGCCGACCGCCCGGCCGCGACCACGCAGAGCCCGGGGCGCTCGGACGTCAGGAGCGACGCGATGCTCTGGTCGCCGTCGTCGAACCGTTCGGCGTCGTCGATGAGCAGCAGCACCGGTCCACGCTCGAGCCGGAGGCCGGCGAGCAGCGCCGGGACCTCGTCCGCGCCGACGGCGAGACGGTCGACCGCCCCGGTGTCGAGCGCGCTCGCGAGCGGTGAGCGTCGGTCGCAGACGGCCCACACGGCGGGTCGGGTGCCCTCCGCGCTCCGTGCGGCTGCGGCCAGGGCGAGGAGCACCGAGGACTTGCCGGAGCGCGCAGGTCCGGCGACGAGGACGTGCTCGCCGTCGTACACCTCGAGCACGGCGGTGCCGAGGTCGTCCTCCGCGATGCCGACCGGGAGCTGCCACGGCTCGGTGTCGAAGCGGGCGGGGACGGCGAGGTCGGTGACCGCGACCGAGCCCGGGAGCCGACCGACCGCGCTGGCCTTCGGCGTGACGTCGCCCCACTGCGCGCGGACCGCGCGGACCGCCTCGGCGAGGGAGCCCGTCGGCGTGCCCACGTGCGACTGCAGCTTCGCCGTCGAGTCGATGAACCGGCCGGGGACGGGCGGCGGCACGTCCTTCGGTCGGACGCCGATGGTCGCGTAGTCGTACGGGTCCGCGAGGCGGAAGAGCCACTTCTGCGTCGTCACCTCGTCCATCGCCGAGGGGACGGCCTTCGCCCGGGTGGTGGACACGGCGAACGAGATGCCGAGCGCCGGCCCCTCGGCGTAGACGCGGTAGAGCGCGTCGAGCAGCTGCTGTCCCTCGAAGTCCTGGTACTCGTCGCGGAGCGCCGCCAGACCGTCGAGGAGCACGACGGCACGACGACCACCCGGCGCAGCACGGCGGCGGTCGAGCTCGGTGCGGAGGTGTCGGAGCATGCGGGTCTGCAGCTCGGCAGCACCGGCACCGGACCCGACGTAGGCGCTCGTGTGCGGGAGGTCCGCCAGGGGCGCGAGGTCGCCGGCACCCATGTCGAGGACGAGCAGGTCGAGGTCGTCGGGGCTCGTCGTGCGGGCCAGCTGCAGCGCGATCGACGCGAGGGCCGTGCTCGTCCCGCTGCCGGGGATGCCCATGAGCATGAGGTTGCCCTCGGCGAGGTCCCACCCGGTCCGGACCTGGCGCTGGTTGTCGGGGTCGTCCGCCAGGGCCACCGGGACGCGGGTCGGTGCGGACGTCTGCTGTGTCGTGTCGGGTGCCGGCAGGAGCGCGTCGAGCGGGACGGACGTGCCGAGCGCTTCCGGCCAGATCGGCCGTGGCGGTGCGTAGCCGGCCTCGTCGTTGGCCGTGCGGATCGCGTCGATGAGGACGTCGAGGTCGGTGAGGTCGTTCGACGCCGGTGCGGAGAACGCCACGGGCGCGGGGACGCCGAAGACGTCGGTGGGGCGGACCGTGACGGGCTGCTCGGCGCGGGCGTCGCGGGCGCGACCGGTGACGAGCGCGGTCTGCACCGGCGTGATGTCGTCCTGGCCGAGCTTCACGTAGGCACGACCGGTCTGCTGCCGTCCGATGCCGGCGGCCGACGGCACGCCGATGACGTTCGTCGAGTCCTCACGACTCTGCACGCGCAGGGCCACGCGCATGTTCGTGTTGGCGAGGATGTCCTCGCTGACGACACCGGCCGGCCGCTGCGTGGCGAGGACCATGTGCACGCCGAGGGTACGACCCACCGCGGCGATCGCCACGAGGGACGTCAGGACGTCCGGGAAGTCCTTCGCCAGCATCGCGAACTCGTCGACCACGAAGAGCAGTCGGGGTATCGGCTCGGACGGCTTGGTCGCCAGGTAGGCGTCGAGGTTGTCGATGTCGGCACCGGCGGCGGCGAACACCCGCTGGCGTCGCCCGAGCTCGGCCTCGAGCGCCCGGATGGCGCGGTCGGCCAGCTGCTCGTCGAGGTTCGAGATCGTGCCGATCGTGTGCGGCAGACGCTCACACGCGGCGAAGGCGGCGCCGCCCTTGAAGTCCACGAGCAGGAAGTTCAGGCGCGTCGGGTCGTTGCGCGCGGCGAGCCCGGCGACGAAGGAGCGCAGGAACTCGCTCTTGCCGGAACCCGTCGTCCCACCGACCAGGCCGTGTGGGCCGTCGCGGACCAGGTCGATCTCGAGGACGCCGCTCTCCGACGACCCGATCGGCGTCGAGAAGCCGGTCCGGGCCTCCCAGGCGGCACGGATGGCCGCGGGACCGCTCGGCTCGGAAGCAGAGTCGGGGGCGGCGCTCGCGAGCAGGTCGGGCAGCCGCACGAGCGACGGCAGCGAGGCCCCCGGCACCAGGAGTTCCGGGTCGTCGAAGTGCGAGACGTGCCGGGCGCACTGCTCGGCGTCCGCCGGGCTGAGACCGGCGAGCACGACGTCGTCGACGCGCGTGCGGTCCTCCGGGCGGTACACCGTCGCGGCCGCGTCGGCCCCCACCGTGATGATCGTCGTGCACGCGGCGGGGAGTTGCTGCTCGTTCGTCGCGATGACGATCCCGCTCACCCGGCGGGGCCGCTCGCCCGGACGACGCACCTGGCCGAGCGCTGCCCGACCATGGCCGAGCAGGCTCCGGGCCGGGGCGTCGCGCCCCTCGGTGAGGACCTCGGAGTCGATGAGCACGAGGAGCTCCGGAGTCGGTAGCTCGTCGATGGACTCGCGCAGGCCGCGGAGCACCGCGGCGCCCTGGTCACGCTGCGCGGACATCCACCGCTGGCCGGTGCTGCTCCCCGCGACGCGGGTGTGCGGCAGCCAGGAGGCCCAGGACCAGTCGTCCTCGCGGCCCCTGTCGCAGAACACACCGACGGTCAGGTCGGCGGGTCCGCAGTGCACCGTCGCCTGGACCAGGAGGCTCCGGGCCAGTGCGAGGGCACCCTCGCGGTCGCCGACGATGCCCACGACGCCGGCGTCGCTGAGGTCCGCGACGACCGGGGCCGCCGTCAGCTTGCTCTCCTCGATGGCGGTCTTCGCCGCTTCCTCGAGCTTCATCTGGGTCGCGCGGGAGTCGAGCTGGGGACGCCAGGGCGCGTCGCCCGTGCCGGCGTGCAGGCTGAGGAAGTCGACGTCGTCGGCCCGGCGCTGCCAGAGGGTCGTCGCGGGCAACAACGCGCGTCGGACCACGGTCGCCGGGTCGGGGACGAGTTCCTGGCGACGGGCGGCCTCGATCGCGGCGGCAGCGGTGATCTCCCCGCTGAAGTCGCGGACCGCCTCCGCGAAGCGCTCGTCCTCCTCCTTCAGGTTCTTCGCGCGCCGGTGCTTCTGCTCGAACCACATGCCGATCGCCGTGACGGGGCTGAGCAGGGCGAAGAGCGCGAACCGGGCGTCACCGAGCAGTGCGACCATCGCACCGGCGAGGACCAGCGGTGCGGCGACCGTGATCCAGCTGAACTTCGACGCCGGCGGCACGTCCCGCTTGCTCGGCGGCGACACGGGCTCCACGTCCCGGTTGCGCCCCGGCCGCGGAGGACGGTTGAACGGCGCCGTGGCCGCGGGGGTGAGGTTCGGGAGCGAACCCGGAGCAGGAACCGGCGTCTCGTGCAGGTCCGGGCGCACGAGCAACACGGCGCCACCCACGATGACGCTCGTGCCGACCTCGACGAGGACGCCCTCCTCGTCGAGTCGCTCCCCCGCCACCACAGTGCCGTTCGTCGACCCGGCGTCGCGGATCCGGACCCCGTCGTCCTCGAGCTCGAGCGTGCAGTGCTCCCACGAGGCGCTCTCGGTGGGCAGGACCAGGTCGGCCTGCGGCGCCCGACCGACCACGAGCCTCCTGGACCGGGGGATCGGGACGACTGCCCCGGTGTCGAGACCGCCGGCCAAGGTGACGGTCCAGCCGTCGACCAGCTGGGGGCGTTCCTCGGGCGTCCGGGCGATGCGGGAGCCCTCGAGCAGGACGAGGTCGCGGATCGGGGTGTCCACGCTCGTCCGGTGACCGTCGACCGCCAGGGTCGTGCCGGGCTCGAGGCTGATGCCCACGGCGGACCGGACGAGTTCGCCGAGGCACGACGTGGCTGCCCACCCGTCGACCTCGACCGCTTCACGTCGGTCGTCGAGCTCGATCAACAGTCGCATGCTCGCTCCTCCTGGTCCGTGCGGTGGGGCGGGTACCGGCGGTCCGGTTGCCCGTCGTCTGAGGTGCCGGCGACTCGTGCGCCGGTGCGTGGTCAGCGAGCGGTGGAGTCCTGGAACCACACGAGCGACGCGGTCGGTTCCGTGGTCGCCGGTCGGAGCCCGAGGGTCTGCGACGAGGCTGCGAGGACCGTCGCATCCGTGCGGAGTGCCTGCTGCTGGCGGAAGTCGAGCGCAGGTCCTGCGATCCCGTCGCCGGCGTCCAGACGCAGTGTGGCGAGCGCGTCGGTCACCTCGGACGGGTCGTCGCTGCGAGCCGAGCCGACGGCTCGCACCAAGGCCACGACCGCGTCGTGGCTCCGCGAGTCAGCGGCCCAGGCCACCGCGGAGAACGGCTGGTCCGCGGTGAGGTTCTGCGCATCCGGGTCGTCAGCGAGCACCCGGACGCCGCCGAGGAACGCCGACATCGCACGGCCCTGCTCGTCGGAGGTGAGCGCACGCGCGTCGTCGGTCGCGACGCCCGCGGAGACGAACGTGCCCGACAGGCTGCCGTTCGCGTCGGCGAGCGCGGTGCCGAACGCCGGACTGGTCGCCTGCGGGGTGAGGACGACGGGCACCGTCACGTCCGCGGACTGCAGGGCGGCGACGAACGCCCCCTGTCGAGCCGCCGAGCCGCTGACGACGACCGCGTCCGAGTCCGCCGGAGCGGGGGCATCGGCCTGGTCGTCGCCGGCCGCGGGCGTGGCATCCGCCGTCACGGCACCGGTCCGCTCGGCGACGGTCGTCGCGAGCGCGGTGTCGTCGGCGGCGGCATCCGCGGTGAGCACGTGGGCGACCTCCAGCCCGGAGGGCGCACCGCCGCCGAGGTCGACCAGCAGCGGGGAGTCAGCGCCTCGGAGCGCGCGTTCCATGGCGGCGCTCGTGGAGGCCGGCGACGGCGCGGTCGACCACGAGTCGCTGCCACTGGATGCGTACGGGAGGACGACCGGCACCCCGGCGTCGGCGGCCGCCTCGAGTGCGCCGGAGACGTGTGCACCGGACGAGGCGACCACGATTCCCGAGACGCCGCTGTCGACGAGTGCCTCGACGGCACGCTCCCCACCGCCGGCGCTGCCGCCGTCGTTCCGCGTCACGAGTTCGACGTCCGTCCCGCCCAGCGTGAGACGACGTTCCGCGACGAGGGCACCTTGCGCCGCTTCGTCCCAGTCGGCCCCCTCGCCGTCGCCGAGCGTGACGACCACACCGATCTTCGTGCCCTCGGGCACATGGGCGACCCGGATCGGGACCGGCACGGTCGCCGGGACGGCCTCGGCCGCGGGCGTGTTCCGGTCCACCACGAACACCACGACCGCGAGGACCACCGCGATGACGAGCACCGCGATCGCGACGATCACGAGCGGCTGGCGCGGCCGCCGGTCGTGCTGCATGTCGTCGACGGCGTGCGTCATCGTGTGCCCCCGATGGTGAAGGTGTACAGCGTCGTCGAGGTCGCGCTCTCCGGCACGTCCATCCGGAACGCCGGCAGAGTGGTCGCCGCGTCGAGCGATGCGCGGAACTGCTCCTGCTGGAGGAGGATGCCCGCCACGTCCTCGGCGCGCACGTTGGCGTACCCAGCTGCGTTCTGCGAGGCCAAGGCGAGCTGGTAGTCGGCGGAGTCGGACTTCGCCGCGCTCGTCGCCATCGCGCCGAGGATGCCGGAGCCGTTGACCTTGCGGTCACCCAGGTCGAGCATCACGCGGTTGAGGTCTCCGGTCAGCAGCGTGCTCGCGCCCTCGACGTCGCGGGTCGACGCCGTGGTGCTCGCGTCGATCCGCGCCAGGCTCTGCTTCGTCTGCTCGTCCACTGCGCTCGCGAGGGCCGAGTTCTCCCGCTCGAGCTTGCCGCGCTGCTCGTCGATCGTGCCCTTGGCTCCGGACGTCACCTGCTTCGACGTGGAGCGGAGGCCGGCGATCGACTGGTCGAACGCCTTGAGCACGGCGGCGTTGCTGGTCCCGGCCTGCTTCGACACGTCGCGGACCTGCTGGTCGATGAGGGCGTCGATCTTCTTCGCTGTCTCGTCGTTCGCCTCGGCGAAGGCGTCCTTCACCTTCTTGCCGAGAGCGTCCTGCTCGGTCTTGAGGGTGTCGAGCTTGGCGCTGATGTCATCACCCGCCGTGTTCGCCGCGGCGGACGCCGCACGCAGTTCGTCGAGGGTCCCACTCGTGCTGGTGTCGTTGTCGTCGATCTTGTCCACGGCCTCCACGCGAGCGCTCTCCGCCCGGTTGAGGGCATCCTGCAGGTCCGCGATGACCGCACTGATCCCGTTCTCCGACTTCGTGAGGTCCGTGCTGTCGATCACGGCGTCCCAGTCGCTCGCCTGCGCGTCGAGCCGCTCGTCCATCGGGTCGGAGTACCCGAGCGGCGGGCTCAGGGTCCTGCCGTCACCGTCGTCCACGCACGGCGTCCGAGTCAGGTACGACCGGAGTTCGTCAGCCTGCTGCTCGGTGAGGCCGGGCAGGGTGGGGAGCAACCCGGTCGGGTCAGTGGGCGCGATCAACCGGCAGATGCGCTCGGCGAGGGCGGCGTTCTGCCCCTGCAACGACCGGTCTCCGGCGGAAGCGTCGAGTTCGCCGATGACGCCCCGGGCGCCGACCGCACGATCGTGGACCGCGCTGATCGCGCGGACGAGCGGATCGACCGTCTTGAGTGCGTCCTGGATACGCTCGCGGAGTGCGGTCAGCGCGACCTCGCGCTCGTCGACCCCGCCGGACGCCTCGGACGCCAGCTCGTCGAGGACCTGGTCGATGCCAGCCAACTGGGAATCGAGTGCGTCGTAGCTGTCGATCGCCTGCTGCGCCAATTCCGGCTGCAGGCTGGCCGCCAGGTCGTCCCCGGTCGACACGAGTCCGGTGAGCGCCGTCGTGATCGTCGTGGACGAGGCGAAGAGTGCGCACGTCAGAGATGACTTCGCGTCGTCGGCGGCGCACTTCTCCGCTGTCGGCTCACTGGGCCCGACGGACGATGCGAGCTGCACACTGACCTGCTGCTTGCACTCCTCGCTCGCCGTCGCGTACCCCTCCAACTGCGACGACACCCGCAGGAGGTTGCCGTAGACGCTCGCGCCACCATCCGCCTGCTGCGGAGCTGCCGCACAGCCCTCGCCGTCGATCGCCGGACTGGGAGCGGTGGCGGAGGTGTCACCGAGCAACGCGTCGAGGCTCGTGGTCGTCTCCTGCAGCTGCTGCAACACCGTGGACTGCGTCGCACTGACCGTCGAACCGAGGTCGGACTTGAGCGAACCGAGCTGGCCGGACAACGACTTCATCGTGCTGGCGAGCGACGTGCTGCTCTCCTTGAGCCGGTCAGCCGTCCGGACTCCGAGTGTGGACGACGTCGTCTCGAGGTTCGACCGGACCTCGGTGATCGTGCTCCCGGCGCGCGCGAGGACCTCGTTCACCTGCGAGATCAGGTCGATGGTGCGCCGCTGGAGCGCCAGTTCAGAGTCCGTGTCGGACCCGAAGGCCGCGTTCACCACTCCGGTCGAGGACAGGTCGGTCGAGATGCCCGGCTGCGCGGCCAGGTCGAAGGAGGGCGCTGCGAAGTCGTCGACGTTCGCCACCAGGTGCAGGGTCGTGCTCGCACCCGACGTGGGCGGGGCGAGCAGGCGTCCCCACTGCACGACGGCATCGCCGTTCCCGTTCGCGCTGACGACGCCGTCGGTCGCGGTCCGGTCGTCAGCGGTCTCGGTGACGACACTGTTCGGCCGGGTGCCCGGCAGCACGGTCGACGCGGCGATGCTGAAGGGAGCACCGACGAGCGCCGGCGTCGTCCGGGAGGTCCCAGCCACGTCGTAGGTCAGGTTCCGCGACCGGACGGTCAGGTTCTCGACGGTCAGGTCGATCTCGACCCGACCGGAGTAGCCCGCCAGGTCTGCGAGGTCGGTCCCGCTCTTCTTCGCCGTCGTGTACTGCGTGGTCACGCGCAGCGGCAGGTCACCCGCGGCCTTCGCCGCCTCGTGCTCCGTGACCGAGGACGACGAATCGTCCTTGCCGACCGAGATGGCGGTGTCGGAGATCGTGGTGATCGATCCGTCCGCCGCGAGGCGCGTGTCCACGGTCTGCAGGACACGGGACGGGTTCTCCACCGCGCGATCCGTCGATGTGCACCCCGCCAGGACAACCGCAGCAGCGCCCGCCATCGCGACCACCGCGAGCGCGCGGCTGTTCCTCGTTCGTACCCCTGGATGCAGCGTGCGCAACGACATTGGCGACCGTCCCCCTCAAGAACCGACAAGCGACTCGATCCTAACGGGGCTGCGCCGCGGAGGGACGACTGTGCACAGGCGCCCGGGTCCCCCGTTCGGGCGACACGACCAACGGCGATGACTCGCGGGCCGTTCGGCGTTCGGCGTTCGGTGCAGCGATCACCGAGACCCGAGCTACACCGACTGCGCGAAGGTCAGCACCAGCGCCCCGAGCTCGCTTCCGACAGGCCAGGAATCCGCGACCAGCCGTCCGGCCTCCCGCACCAACGACCGGGACACGGGGCTCCCGTGTTCCTGCACCAGAGCCCGGGTGAGGACGGACTGCACCGCGTGGATCTGTTCGTCAGAGGCCGCGTCTTCAGCACCGCGATCGTCCAGGGTGTCGATCAGGTCGAGCAAGCTCATGTCGTCCCTCCAGTCGCGCCTGCGCCGACCGAGCGCCGAACTCGAGAACGACGGTATCCGAGGAGTTCCGGCGCGGCACCGAACACCCGCGACGAAGCCCTCACCTCGAGGGAGCCGCCACCGGCATCAAGAATGTACTCCTCTCCGGTCTCGAAGCTGATGCGATGTCACCTCGGTTGTCCACCGTGACGCCCTCGCGCAGCACGAACCGCCCGCAACCGCCCTGTTCGATGAGCTCTTGAGGAACCGATGCTCCGACGCCGCTAGCCGAGCGCGTGGACCCCCTAACCGCCTCCGCTGAGGAGATGAAACACGACAAACGGACGCGATGTGCAACGTCGCACGACTGGAATACCGCAGAGCCTGCGAGGAGGAACGCACTCGCGAAGACGATCGCGAAGGCCCACACGAGGAACAACACCCACGCCTTGGCCTTCGACATCTTCGGTAGGGACCCGGTTGCTGTTGCCTTCGGTGACTTCACGCTGACGAAGCGGACACGATCACTGGCGGCGAGTTGAGCCCTGATCGGCACGGGCGTCAGCGCTCAGATGCGATGAAAGTCCTTGACGTACAAAGCTTGGCGGTTGCTGTTGAGAAACGGGTGCAGACAGTACGAGCCCGCGCCGACATCGAAATCACACGCCATCCCCGGCTTACCTCCCTCCGGCTCGGCCGGACTGACGGGAATCCGACCGCAGTCGGAAGTCGTGACCTCAACCTCGGCGGATGACCGCCCTCGTCCTGGTGACGCCGCAACCGCTCAATCAAACGACGGACGCACTGTCAGCACCTGCGCACCCTCCCACCAGTCAGGCTCCGGCCGTACGGATTTGCCGAGCTCGAATGCCGTCGCAATCGTGACGGCTTTCTCGACATCGATGAGCAAGCCCCGATTCACGGGCGCGACGACGTTTCCCAGCCGCACTTCAACTTCTCCGACGTCAGTTGGTTTCGCTGGCATTCGCCAGGACGCATCGTCACGCACGTCTCCCGCTTCGAAGAGCACGAATCGCCCGGCAGCTCCATGACAAACATCCAGGCGCCCGTGGCCCTTAACCAACGAGACCAATGTGCGCTCCTGGCCGTCAAGAGCGCGGATCTTGGCTTCAACTTGAGGGACAGTCGGGGACCATTCGCGGAAGGACTTGCCCCTCACGTCCCAATCGAGGTGGTGCTGCTTGGCCTCTGGTTCCGTTCCCCGCTGGCCACGTAGTTGCCCGATCATGGCGCCGGCGAACCACCCCGCCAGGACAGACAAGAACCACGCTGCCCTCGCAAGAGGGAAGTTCGTCAGCCCGGCCACGTCGAGGAGAGGAATGCCAACCGCCACGAGCATGAGCACTCCCAAGAGCCATCCGCGTCCCATTGCTGCAAACACGGCGCCGACGACGAACGGGAGCACGACGCTTGACAACACCAGGTGAGTCGGTGTGAAGCCACGCATCGCTGAGGCAAGGGCCAGGGCGAGGAAGACGACCATGATCCCTGAGTTCCATATTGCCGTCGTCCGGGACATCGGCGTCATTCTCTGCCGACGCCGTTCGGACTTAGCCACTGAACATCTCCCAGACAGCGTCGCCGATGCCCCCGACAGTGGCACCCGACGCGGTCGAACCCCAGAGAGCAACGCTGTTCTGCTGGGAGCTGAACAGCCCGTCAGCGGTTCGGGGCTGTGTGTAGGGCATCTTCCTCAAGACTTCCATGTTCGTCTGTTCGAATTGTGGGCGTACCGCTGGCAGGTGAACCGACCCGCCGCCCGAGATGGTACTGAAGGCCATGTCCTGCCAAGTCATGTCATGCCCGTCGATCATGGACGAAATGCCGGCACCGCCGACCGAACTCGCCGAGCCGATCAATGAACTTGCTCCCTTCGCCACGAAGCCCTCCACAGGACGCCCCAAGGTTTCCGCGATGGTACCGCCAGCGGGACCACTCAGGCCGCCCAGCGAGCCGCTGACGAATCCACCGACTGAGGAGGCCACAAGACCCCGACCGGTCACCTGCTCGCCCTTGGCAACCGATGTCCCTGCATAGACCGCCGTGGACATGCCCGATGAAATACCCCCGTTCACCGCCATGTTCGTCGCGAGGGACTTCACGACCTGACTGGTGGGCGCCACTCGCTGAGCGACGAACTGCGTGGCTGGTCCGCCGAAACGAGCGCCTTTGAGCAACGTGCCCATCCCCGCACCTACTCCGCCCATGACTGTCATAGCGCCAGCCTCAACCCAATTGACAGTGCCAGTGGTTGCCTTCTGGTATATGACGTCCGCGCCTCCGCTGATGAGCATCATGCCGAGCGGTCCACCGAATCCGGTGGCCATTGCCAGTACCCCGAGAGCAACGGCGCCACCACCGACCAGGTATGCATTGTCATTCATCAACGTCTTCAGACCGCCCTGGTGCGCATCCCGGTACGCCTGCAGGTCCTTGTCCGTCGCCGGCCGCAGCCCGAGTGGGTCGACCGCGTGCAGCGGATCGTTCCCCGCGTACGAGTAGGGGTTCCCCGACCACCCAGCTCCGACGACCGGAGCGAGCGGGTCCGTCGACAGGAAGCCCTTCGCCACGGGGTCGTACACCCGGGCCCCGAGCCACTCCATCCCCGCGATGCTCAGGCTGCCGCCCGGGGTCAGCCCGACGCCGGACGGCAGGGCAGCTCCGCCGCCGATCCCGTTCGTCGATGCGAGGAGCGCCCAGGGGTCGGTCGCATCGGTCGCACGCGCCCCGCGCCAGGTCGATGCCGTCCAGTTCCCGTCGATGGCCACGATCCCGCCCGGAGCCTCCAGGACAGGCGTCGCGCCGACGGAGGCCAGAACTGGGACACCCGCAGCGGTGTCCCACCAGGTGACGGATCCTCCGACCTCCGCGACCTCGCCCAGGGCGTCGGTCCACACCTCGAGTCGGCCGGTCTCGTCGTACGTCGCGTCTCGTTCGACGACGCCGGCCAGGAACCCGAGGTCCGACCATGCGTACTCGGTGGTCGAACCGTCCGGAGCAGTCCGCCGGACGCGCCGTCCGAGTCCGTCGTGCACGTACTCGGTCCGCGCACCGTCAGCACCGGTGGTGGCGACGAGTTGCCCGGCAGCGTCGTACTCGTGTCGGAGTTCGGCACCGCCGACGGTCTCGGCGACGAGGCGTCCCGCGGCGTCGTACCGCCAGGTCCGCCCACGGCCGCTGTCGTCGAGCGCACTGACCAGCTGCGCCGCGGCGTCATGGGTGTAGGTCCTCCGGCCGTCCGCGCCGGTGATCCCCGCGATGCGGTCGTCCTCGTCGCGGTCGATGCGGGTCGTCGTGCCGCCTTCCGGCGTGGTCACGGTGTGTTCGACGAGCGCCCCGCGCTCGTAGGACCACGACTGGACGACGTCACCGGTCGAGGCCTGGACAATGCGCCCGAGGGTGTCCAGGGTGAACGCGGCGGGCGTGAGTCCTTCCCGTTCGACGCCGACGACGCGGCCTGCGGCGTCCCTGCGCCAGGTCGTGCGATTGCCGTCGGGGTCCGTGCGCGCCGTACGACGTCCGTCGGCGTCGTACTCCCACGACATCGCCCGCCCACCCCGGCTCCGCCGGACGAGCAGACCTCGCCGGTCGAAGCACAGCTCGTGCTCGATTGCCCGTCCGAGGCCGCGCGTGTGGTCGGTGACGACCACGGTCCGTCGAGCCCTGTCGTGCATGGTCTCCGCCACGAGAGCACCGTCCACCGAGAGCCGCCGCTCACGTCCTGCAGCGTCGTACGCCCATTCGACCACCCCGCCGTCGGGGTCCGTCTGCTGGATGCGGCGGCCCGCGGCGTCGAGTCGTGCTGTGGTCGTCCTGCCGAGCGGATCCGTGATGGCGGTCAGCCGTCCGGCGCCGTCGTAGGTGTACCGGGTGATGCCACCCACCGGGTCGGTCGCGCTGGTCAGGCGCCCGTCGACGTCGTACGTGTACGCGGTCACTCCACCGACGCCGTTCTCGGCCTCAGTGAGCTGGCCCGCGGCGTCGTAGCGGAACCGACGTCGACCGTGACGTGCGTCGTGGACGGAGACGAGCCTCCCGGCCGCGTCCCAGCGGTAGCGAGCCGTTCCTTCTCCGGGTGCGGTCCGCGCGACGACGCGTCCGACGACGTCGTACTCGATGCGCTCGACGTCACCCGTCGGCAAGATCCGCGCGACGACCCGTGAGTCTGCGTCGTAGGTGATCGTCGTCCGCGCCCCGAGTGGGTCGGTGGCGGCCGAAGGCCGGCCACAGGCGTCGTACTCGTAGGTCGTCCGCCCACCGCTCGGCGACGTGATCGCGCTGATCCGGCCACTCGGGTCGCGCTCGATACGGGTGAGGCCACCCTCACCGTCCACCAGCTCGACCGGTCGGCCACAAGCGTCGTACGTCACGAGTTCGGAACCGGTCTCGTCGGACGTCACCTCGACGGGCCGTCCGAACTCGTCTGACCGGACGGTGGTCGTCGCGAACGCGTCCGACAACGTGGAGATGCCAGTGGCCGGGTCCTCCGAGAACTCCTTGCGGACTCCGGTGGGGTCGGTCACGGCGTGCAGGTCGCCGTTGACCCCGTACTCCCGGCGCCACACTGCGCCGGTGGGGTCGACGACGGACTGGAGGCGCGACAAGGCGTCGTGCGCGAAGGTCCAGGACGCGCCGCTCGGCAGGGTGACCTGCAGCGGGTTGGCCTGGTCGTCGTAGGTCCGGCGGGTGGTCCGTCCGAGCGCGTCGGTCGTGGAGGCGAGTTCACCGTCCGCCCCGTAGGCGAGGACGGTCCGCGCATCGATCGGGTCGGTCACGGCGCTGACGCGTCCACCCGCGGTGTACTCGACCGTCCACATCGCGCCGTCGGGGTCACGGCGAGCGACGACCTGACCGGCGGCACCGTATCGGTACTCCGTGCGGGCGCCGGTGGGGCTGATGGTCGCGACGGCGTGACCGGCGGCGTCCCGCTCGATCCGTGCGACGTGCCCGGCAGCGTTGGTCACGGCGACGAGCTCGCCCGACGCGTCGTGGTCGAGGCTGAGCGTGACACCGGTGGGGTCGACGACCCGGAGGAGCAGGCCGTGGTCCCACGTGAGTTCGGTTCGTCCGCCCATCGGGTCGATGACGACCGACGGGTCACGCTCGTCACCGTCGTACTCGTACGTGACGACGCTGCCGCTCTCCGTGACCACGGTCGTGACGCGGTCGGCGTCGTCGTAGCCGTACGTCAGGTCCCCACCGGTCGGCGTGACCGTCCGCGTACGGCGGCCTCGCGCGTCGTAGGCGTGCACGGTGACCGCACCGTCGCGTTCCGTCGCTGACACGAGGTTGCCGTGCGGGTCGTAGCTCATCGACTGTCGACGGTCATCCGAGTCGATGATCCCGACGAGTCGACCCTTCGGGTCCGCGATCCAGGCGTTCGAACGCGTCCCGTCCTGGTCGGAGACCACGGTCACGCGGCCGGGGAGGTAGGCGAACCGGACTCGGCGGCCGTGCGGGCTGGTCTGCTCGACGACACGACGCTGCGCGTCGTACACGTTGTCGACCTCGAGCACGCCGTCGGCACTCGTGACCGTCACGATGAGGTCGTCCTCGTCCCAGCCGTACGTCCTGGTCCCGAGCGGGGTCGCGGCCGAGACCAGGCGCCCTCGGTCGTCGTACCCGTACTCCACCCGACGTCCGTCGGAGGCCCGCAGCACGGCGACACGACCGTCGACGTACTCGACGTCCACGAAGCGACCGCGTTCGTGGCGGAGACGCACGACGGCGTCGGAAGCGTCCCGTTCCACCGCCACGGCTGTTCCGGGTCCGGCGCTCTCGCCGACCCAGAGACCAGTCGGGGTGAAGTCGATACGACCACCCTCGTTGTCCCGCACGACCAGGAGGTCTGCCTCCGTCGTGAGCCACCGGTTCTCGCCGACGCCGCGCGCCCAACCGGTGCCGGCCCGGGGGAAGCGGACGAGCCGGCCGTCGGCACCGACGAAGGACGCGCCCTCGTCGTCGAGGAGCAGGCGGGTCTCGAGGACGGACGCCCACCCCGGGCCGAAGACCCCGACCCGCTGGTCGAGGGAGTTGTACATGCGCGAGACCCTGAGGGACGCGGATGCGCCGTCGAAGGAGAGGTCGAGCTCTGGCTCGAGGAAGTTGCCGGTCGTCGTGTTGACCGGGTCCATCGAGTAACCGGTCGTCGGCTGCGCGCCGTAGGCGGTGGGCGGATCGATCTGCAGGTCGGTCCGGTTGGCCGACACGCCCGCGGCCTGCAGAGCTGCGCCGAGCGCTGCGTCGGACACGGTCGAGACCGCGCCTTCACCCCCGGCGGCGGCGAAGGCGTCGGCGATGGTCTTCGCCCAGGCGACGTCCTGGTCGTTGGCTGCGAGCCACCGCTCGAAGCCGGTGACGAGCCCGTCCGCGTTGATCGTGCCCCAGGAGCACAGGGACGCGAAGTCGGACAGCTTGCCCCGGAGCAGCCCGGGCTTCCCGGACAGCTCGGAGTTCAACGACGCCGAGCCCGTGGCGAAGGACCGGAGGTCTTCCGGCTTCGCGGACGACGTCCCGCCCCCGCCGCCGCCGGAACCCGGGGAAGGCGTCTGCCTCGGCTTCGGCTGCATCTCCGCGGGGCCGAACGGAGGCGCGGGCTTGTTCTCGATGTCCGGCGGGTCCCCGGTGCCGAACGTGTCGTCCCACCACTTCTCGAACCCGTTGCGTTCAGCCTGCTGCTCCTGCCACTCACGGGCCTGGCGACGCCGTTCGCGTTCTTCTGCGGCGAGCTTCTTCATCTGGTCGACCCACCCCGCGACCGTGCGCATCAGGTCTGAGAGGGTCGTACCGTCGCTCTTCGCGATCGTCGCGTTCTCGGTGAACAACTGCGAGAAGTGGCCGCGGAACTCCTGCGAGGCCGTCGACACGTACGACTGACGACTCCCGATCTGACCGTCGATCGCACTCGCCGCGCCGCGCATGGCGCTGGCGAGCGCATCAGCGGTGGCGTCGTCGAACTCGATCGGATCGGTGTTGGCGTGCAGCTGTCCTGACACGGTTGTCGTCCCCCCGGAAGAAGTGGTGCTGGTCGTGATGGTCCGCGTCGAACGCGGGAACCCGGGCCGTCGAACCAGTCGACGACCCGGGCGCTGTCGGTCGGTGTTACGCGCCGCCACCCGCGGTGAAGATGTCCTGCGAGATCTTGTCGAGCTGCGTCCGGAGCTGCTCGAGCTCCGTCTTCGCCTTGTCCAGCGCAGCCTTGGTCTCCGGCCACGTCGAACCACGGAAGTTCGCAGCCAGCGGCCCGTCCCACACGTTCGAGTCGGACAGGATGCGCCCCTGCGCATCGAGCTGCGAGATCTGGTCCGTGAACCCACCGTTCACGATGGACTGGATCTGACGGATGGCGGTCTTCGCCTGCTCGGTCGAAAGCACACGCGACATGGTGAACCCCTCTTCTCTTCGTACCTGCACCCCCGCGCAGAAGATCCCCCGGAGGCTCTGACGCGCACCACCATACCGAGTCGTCCACCCGCTCGTACCCTCCTGTGGACAGCTGATCCGCCGTCCCGACGACTGCCCGTTCACCCTCTGTCTCCACAGGCGCAACCCGGGCCGCTCCCGGTGCAGGGTGCTGGTGGCAGGATGTGGCCATGGACACCGAACCGCAGCTGGACGGCGACTCCGTCGCGAACGATCTCGACGACTTCGACGAGGTCGTGGAGATCGAGCACGAGTCGCTGCCCTCGGACCGGTACTTCGACCGTGAGCTCAGCTGGCTCCGCTTCAACCAGCGCGTGCTCGAGCTCGGTGAAGACCGGACGCAGCCGCTGCTCGAGCGTGCGAACTTCCTCGCGATCTTCGCGTCGAACCTCGACGAGTTCTTCATGGTCCGCGTCGCCGGCCTGAAGCGCCGCATCGACACCGGCATCGCGGTCCCCACCAACGTCGGTCGCGCGCCGAGCGACGTCCTGCGCGACATCGCGATGAAGGCGCACGAGCTGCAGGAACGGCACGCCAACGCCTTCATCGGGTCGCTCAAGCCCGACCTCGACGCCGCCGGCATCCATGTCGAGCACTGGTCCGACCTGGGCGAGGACGACCGCCTGCGGATGCGTGAGTACTTCAGCGAGCAGATCTTCCCGGTGCTCATGCCGCTCGCGGTCGACCCGGCGCACCCGTTCCCCTACATCTCCGGTCTGTCGCTCAACCTGGCGGTCCGGGTGCGCAACCCGAAGTCGCAGCGGCAGGAGTTCGCGCGCCTGAAGGTGCCGCAGAACTACCCGCGCTTCATCAAGCTCCCGGACGACAACTCGGGGCGGCTGCGCTTCATCCCCCTCGAAGACCTCATCGCGAACCACCTGCCGGACCTGTTCCCGGGCATGGAGGTCCTCGAGCACCACGTGTTCCGCATCACCCGCAACGAGGACGTCGAGATCGAGGAGGACGAGGCCGAGAACCTCATCCAGGCACTCGAGCGAGAGCTCCTCCGCCGTCGCTTCGGTCCGCCGATCCGGCTCGAGATCACCGAGGACATGGACCCGGTGACGCTCGACCTCCTGGTGCGCGAACTCGACATCACCGAGCAGGAGGTCTACCGCCTGCCGTCGCCGCTCGACCTCGGCGGACTGTTCGAGATCGCCAAGATCGCCCGTCCCGACCTGCACTACCCGCGTCACGTCCCGACGACCCCGGTGCAGTTCCAGCCGGGCGAACCGAACACGAAGCCCGACCTGTTCCGCGCGATCGCCGCGCGCGACGTCCTGGTCCACCACCCGTACGAGTCCTTCGCGACCAGCGTGCAGGCGTTCCTCGAGCAGGCCGCAGCCGACCCGAACGTCCTCGCGATCAAGCAGACGCTGTACCGCACGTCGGGCGACTCCCCCATCGTCGAGGCCCTCATCGACGCCGCAGCTGCCGGTAAGCAGGTCCTCGCCCTGGTCGAGATCAAGGCGCGCTTCGACGAGCAGAACAACATCACGTGGGCCCGCAAGCTCGAGAAGGCCGGCGTGCACGTCGTCTACGGCCTGGTCGGGCTGAAGACGCACTCCAAGCTGGTGCTCGTCATCCGCCAGGAGGGCGGCACGCTCAAGCACTACAGCCACATCGGCACGGGCAACTACAACCCGAAGACCTCGCGGATCTACGAGGACATGGGCCTCTTCACCGCGGACGACACGGTGGGCAAGGACCTGACGCGCCTGTTCAACGAGCTGTCGGGCTACGCCATCGAGAAGAAGTTCAAGCGACTGCTGGTCGCGCCGCTGCACCTGCGGAAGGGGCTGGTCAAGCGCATCCAGACAGAGGCGCAGAACGCCCGCGACGGGAAGCCCTCGGGCATCCGCATCAAGGTCAACTCGATGGTCGACGAGCAGATCATCGACGCGCTCTACCTGGCGAGCCAGGCCGGCGTCCCCGTCGACGTCTGGGTCCGCGGGATCTGCTCGCTGAAGCCCGGACTCGAAGGGGTCAGCGAGACCATCCGCGTCCGGAGCATCGTCGGACGGTACCTGGAGCACTCCCGGGCCTTCGCGTTCCACAACGACGGCGACCCGGTCGTCTTCATCGGCAGCGCAGACATGATGCACCGCAACCTCGACCGTCGCGTCGAAGCCCTGGTGCGGCTCACCGCTCCCGCGCACATCGACGAGGTCCAGGGGATGTTCGACCTGGCGATGGCCGAGACCACCAGTTCGTGGCACCTGGAGTCGGACGGCGAATGGACCCGCCGCTCGACGGACGAGGACGGTCGACCGCTCGACGACGCCCAGAACGTGCAGATGCGGACGATCTCGGCGCGGAAGCGCTCGACGCGGTGAGTGGAGGGCAGGCAGGCCCGGTCGTCGCGGCCGGAGCCGTGGTGTGGCGCGAGCAGGACGGCGTCCCGCTCGTGCTCCTCATCCACCGGGAACACCACAAGGACGTCTCGTTCCCCAAGGGCAAGGTCGACCCGGGCGAGAGCGTCCCGGAAGCAGCTGTACGTGAGATCGACGAGGAGACCGGGTACCGCGTGTACCTCGGCGCTCCCCTCGGTCGTGCCGAGTACGTCCTGCCCAGCGGGCGCGACAAGGTCGTGCACTACTGGTCGGCACGGGTGAGCCGGAAGGAGTTCGAGCGAGCGGGGGCCTTCCGTCCGAACGACGAGGTCGCCGCCGTCGAGTGGGTGTCGATCGACGACGCCCGCGCGCGGCTCACCTACGAGCGGGACGTCGCGATCCTCGAACGCTTCGCCGAGCGTGCGGCAGCGGGCGAGCACGACACCTTCGCCCTGATCGCCCTGCGGCACGCGAAGACCGTCCCCGGTTCGGACTGGGACGGGCCCGACGCGACCCGCCCCCTCCTGCCGGTCGGACGAGCGCAGGCGAAGGCCGTGGCGGCACCGGTCGCGGCGTTCGGCCCGAAGAAGATCGTCAGCAGCACCGCCGCGCGGTGCCTCGCGACCGTCGAGCCGCTGTCGACCAAGACGAAGCTCGGCGTCTCGGACACCCCGGACATCAGCCAGGACGCCCACGAACGCGGCACCGCCGACATCAAGGGCGTCGTGCGGAAACGCCTCGACAAGGGCAAATCCGCCGTGCTGTGCTCGCACGGCCCCGTGCTGCCGGACATCATCTCCCGGATCGCGAGCGACACCGCCGATGACCGGGCGCGGTTCGACCTCCGCCGGGCCGCCATGCTCTCCGTCGGGGACTTCGCCGTCCTGCACATCGCCGGCCGCAAGCTCGTCGCGGTCGAGACGCACCGCAACACCGTCAGCGCCTGACCCAGGGCCGGAGCAGCCCGTCAGCGAGCAGGACGGGCAGCCCGGAACCAGCCGTCCGTCAGGACGGGCAGCCCGGAACCAGCCGTGCGTCATGACGGGCAGCCCGGAACCGGGTTGTCCGACAGGCCGGGCTGCCACCCGGCCGCGCCGTCGGACAGGCGAAGAGTCCAGCGTGGCAGGACCCGCGTCCGGCACGGACGTCGACCATCGGAACCCACCTCAGCCGGTGACAGGCCCGCGGTGTCCCCCCGAGCCTCCCGGCTGGAGGGCAGCTTGCCCCTGATCCTGCCCGCGCACGCCGACCCACGTCCGCCGACCCGCACCGGGTGAACCCCGCGTTCACCTCCCGTTCACCAGGGAGCGTCATCCCGGTCACCTCTCGTCCCTACAGTCACTCCCGGGTCAGCACCGGCCCGGGGACCACACAGCGGTCCCACTGCACTCACCTCCCGAAGGGACCCCTGTGAACATCAAGCGAATCGGCTCGGTCGCGGCAATCGCGATCGCCGGCGCCGTCGTGCTCTCCTCCTGCGCGGCGAACGAGGACACCGCGGGCAGCGACACCTCGTCGTCCGCCGCCTCCTCGGGTGTCGACTACTCGAACCTCTCCGGCACCCTGACCGGCTCGGGCTCCTCCGCGCAGCAGACCGCCGAGGCCACCTGGGCCGCCGGCTTCCAGGAGCAGGCTTCCGGCGTCACGGTGAACTACACGCCCGACGGCTCCGGTGCCGGGCGCGAGAACTTCATGTCCGGTGCCGCTGACTTCGCCGGCTCCGACGCCGCGCTGAAGGAAGAGGAGCTCTCCGGCGAGTTCAAGAACTGCGCCGCGGACTCCAAGGGCATCGACATCCCCGTCTACATCTCCCCGATCGCGATCGCCTACAAGGTCGACGGCGTCTCGGACCTCACCCTCGACGCCAAGAGCATCGCGGGCATCTTCTCCGGCAAGATCACCAAGTGGAACGACGACGAGATCGCCGCGCTGAACGACGGTGTCGACCTGCCGTCGTCGAACATCACGGTCGTCCACCGTTCGGACGACTCGGGCACCACGCAGAACTTCTCCGAGTACGTCGCAGCGAACGCCCCCGACGTCTGGACCGAAGAGCCCAGCCAGACCTTCCCGTTCCAGGTCGGCGACAGCGCGAAGGGCACCTCCGGTGTGGCCTCGGCCATGCAGGGCGCCTCGAACGCCATCACCTACATCGACGACTCCGGCGCCGGTGACCTCGACAAGGCGAAGCTGATGGTCGGCGACACGGCCACCGAGCTCTCCGCCGAGGGCGCTGCCCAGGTCGTCGCCGACTCCGACATCGCCACGGGCCGCGAGGAGAACGACCTCGCGATCGACATCGACCGCAAGGACACCGCTGAGGGTGCCTGGCCGCTCGTGCTTGTCTCCTACGCCATCGCGTGCCAGGAGTACGAGGACAAGGACAAGGCCGACCTCGTGAAGGCGTACCTCGGCTACGTCGTGTCCGAGGACGCGCAGAAGGCCGCGGCGACGGAGGCCAAGTCGGCCGCCCTGTCGTCCGACCTCGCGGAGAAGGCCGCAGCGGCGGTCGCCTCCATCAAGTAAGTCCCGCAAGCGCCCGGACGCCGGTCCCACCCACCTGACCGGCGTCCGGGCTCTCGCCCGTCCCGACGCGAGCTGCCTCCGCGCCCGTCGCGACACCCACGAACCACCTCTCCCCCGAACCCTCGCGCTCACCCCGACGCGATCCTCCGACAGGAGCCCCATGACGACCGCACCGGTCCGAGACCAGGACACCGCCACCCCGTCGAAGCCCAAGGCCGTCGTCCGCATCGGCGATCGGGTGTTCTCCACCGCCTCCGTCGTGGCGGGCAGCCTCATCCTCTTCGTCCTCGCGCTCGTGGCCGCGTTCCTCGTGTGGCAGAGCATCCCTGCGTTCTCCGCGAAGGCCGGCGACCTGCCGAACGACGCCGCGAACTTCTGGGACTACGTCGGCCCGCTCGTCTTCGGCACGGTGTGGTCCGCGTTCCTGGCGCTCGTCATGGCCGTGCCGCTGTCGCTCGGCATCGCGCTCTTCATCTCGCACTACGCGCCGCGCCGCCTGGCACCGGTGCTCGGATACGTCATCGACCTGCTGGCCGCGGTCCCGTCGGTCGTCTACGGTCTTTGGGGCATCGTCGTGCTGGCACGGTTCGTCCGCCCGTTCTACGAGTTCCTCAACGAACACTTCGGCTGGATCCCGCTGTTCTCCGGTCAGGTCTCCGGGACCGGGCGCACCATCCTCACCGCGTCGATCGTCCTCGCGGTCATGGCGATCCCGATCATGACCGCCGTCATGCGCGAGATCTTCCTGCAGGCACCGACCCTGAACGAGGAAGCGGCCCTGGCCCTCGGCGCGACGCGCTGGGAGATGATCCGGATGTCGGTCCTGCCGTTCGCCAAGTCCGGCATCGTGTCCGCGATCATGCTCGGGCTCGGTCGTGCACTCGGCGAGACGATGGCGATCGCGCTGGTCCTGTCGGTGTCGACGAACATCACCTTCAACCTGATCGGGTCGCTCAACCCGTCGACCATCGCGGCGAACATCGCGCTGCAGTTCGCCGAGGCCTCGGGGACGGCGCTCAACGCCCTGGTCGCCTCCGGCCTGATCCTCTTCGTCATCACCCTGGTCATCAACATGCTCGCGCGGTACATCGTCCGCAAGCGAGTCTCCTGACGGGAAAGGTCGCACCCCCGATGTCCCTCGCACTCCGTCAGCCCGCCGGCAACGTCTTCGCCAACGGGAAGCTCCACAAGTCCGTCCCGTGGCTGCTCCTCATCGGCAGCTGGGTCGCCCTCGGCCTGGTGTTCGCCCTGCTCGCCGCCAGCGGCGCCACGGAGGACTTCAACATCGTGGCCGCGGTCTTCCTCGGCACCGTCCTGTTCGACGTCCTCATCGTCGTCCTCTCCCGGATCGTCGAGGGCGGGCGGAAGGCCGTCGACCGGCTCATCACCTCGCTCGTCGTCACCGCCTTCGTGATCGCGGTGCTGCCGCTGATCTCCCTCCTCTACACGGTGCTCGCGAAGGGCCTGGCCCGCTTCGACGCCCAGTACTTCTCGTACTCGATGCGCGGGGTCATCTCCGAGGGCGGCGGCGCGGTCCACGCCCTCGTCGGCACCCTGGAGATCACGCTCTTCGCAGCGCTCATCAGCGTGCCGATCGGCCTCCTGACCTCCATCTACCTGGTCGAGTACGGCAAGGGTCCGCTCGCCCGGGGCATCACGTTCTTCGTGGACGTCATGACGGGCATCCCGTCGATCGTCGCCGGCCTCTTCGCCTACTCGCTCTTCGCGCTGATCCTCGGCCCGGGCTCGCGCTTCGGCCTGGTGGGCTCGATCGCCCTCGCGGTGCTGATGATCCCGATCGTCGTGCGCTCCACCGAGGAGGTCCTGAAGATCGTGCCGATGGAACTCCGCGAAGCCTCGTACGCGCTCGGTGTCCCGAAGTGGCTGACGATCGTGAAGGTCGTGCTCCCCACGAGCCTCGCCGGCATCACGACCGGTGTCATGCTCTCGATCGCCCGCGTCATCGGCGAGACCGCACCACTGCTCGTCACGGCCGGCTTCACCTCGAGCATGAACTACGACCTGTTCGGGGACCCGATGATGACGCTGCCGGTGTTCGCGTACACGCAGTACTCGCAGCAGGGCGCCAACCCGGTGCCGTTCGTCGACCGGGCCTGGACGGCAGCGCTGCTCCTCATCCTCATCGTGATGGTGCTCAACCTGCTCGCCCGCTTCATCACCCGCCTCTTCGCCCCGAAGCTCCCGCGGTAGCGCGGGACACCGGCATCCCCCTCCACCCGACTTCCCGCCCCGGCGGTTCGACCACCCAACCAGAAGGATCCACGTGTCCAAGCGCATCGAGGTCGACGGCCTCAACGTCTACTACTCGAAGTTCAAGGCCGTCGAGGGCGTCGACATGACGATCGAGCCCCGCACCGTCACCGCCTTCATCGGCCCGTCCGGCTGCGGCAAGTCGACCTTCCTCCGCACCCTGAACCGCATGCACGAGGTCATCCCCGGTGCGTACGTCGAGGGCTCGGTCAAGGTGGACGGCGACGACCTGTACGCCCCCGGCGTCGACCCGGTCATCGTCCGTCGTCAGGTCGGCATGGTCTTCCAGCGCCCGAACCCGTTCCCGACGATGTCCATCAAGGACAACGTGCTGGCCGGCGTCAAGCTGAACAACAAGCGCATCTCGCGGTCCGAGGCCGACGACATCGTCGAGCGCTCGCTGCAGGGTGCGAACCTGTGGAACGAGGTCAAGGACCGCCTCGAGAAGCCCGGCATGGGCCTGTCCGGTGGTCAGCAGCAGCGTCTCTGCATCGCCCGCGCGATCGCCGTGCAGCCGGACGTGCTCCTCATGGACGAGCCGTGCTCAGCGCTCGACCCGATCTCCACCCTCGCCATCGAGGACCTCATCGAGGAGCTGAAGAAGGACTTCACGATCGTCATCGTGACCCACAACATGCAGCAGGCCTCGCGCGTCAGCGACAAGACCGCGTTCTTCAACATCGCGGGCACCGGTCAGCCCGGTCACCTCATCGAGTTCGACGACACCGCCACGATCTTCTCGAACCCGTCGGTCAAGTCGACCGAGGACTACGTCTCGGGTCGCTTCGGGTGATCAGCCGCCGGTCGGTCCGCTGACCACCAGCCGGGAGGCCCGGTGCACGTCCGCCACGGACGGCACCGGGCCTCCTGTCGTTGCGTCCACAGGCCCGGGCCCTGCGTCCCACGAGACACACCCGTTTGAGCGGCACGCCCCGTCTGCACGAGACACTCCGTCCACACAGGACGCCCGCATCTGCACGGCACGCCCCCGTCCGTACGAGACGCCCCGAGCGCAGCGAAGCGCCGCCGTTTTCGGCGGCGTCCGGCCCACTCGGCGGCGTCCGGCCCACTCCGGAGCGTCTCGCTCACTCGGCGGCGTCCAGCCACCCGGCGGCGCGGCCCACCCGGCGGCGTCCGGCCCACCCGGCGGCGTCCGGCCCACCCGGCGGCGTCCGGCTCACCCGCCGGCGTCCGGGCCGCCCGGCGGCGTCCAGCCCCCGGCGGCGTCTGGCTCACCCGGCGGCGTCCGGCCCGCCCGGCGGCGTCTCACGTGCCCGGCGGCGTCTCGCCGCTCGGCGGACCGCCCGCACCAGGACAGAAGGGAGGCTCCCCTCCATCTGGTGGGGAGCCTCCCGTCCGTGGCGCAGGCGCGTCGGCGCTCAGGCCTCCGACGTCGGCACGGCCACGACCGGCTCGGAGGTCGGCTGGTCCGACCCGCCCGCCGGCTCGACCGTGATGCCGATCGTGTCACCGGCGACCATCGTGCCGCGGAGCACGGCGGACCGGACGCCGCCGTCGACGTCGTGCATGAGCCCGGCTGCCTCGATGGTGCCGCCGGACTCCTGCGAGCCGATGTACCAGAGCTCGTAGGTCTTGCCCTTCGGCGCGGCCTTGACCCCGTCGAGGATGACCGCGGAGCGTCCGAGCTGCCCGGACCACACGACCGTGGCGGTCCCGCCGCCCTTGACCTTCGCGGAGCTGCGCTGGAAGTCCGGCGCCGCGTAGATCTGGTCGAGGCCGGAGGCGGCCTGCGTGGTGGCGGGGGCGCCGCCGTCGTCCGAGAAGAGCGACGGGCCGACGCCGAGGCCGACACCGAGGAAGACGACGGCCACGGCGGCGGCGGCGCTGAGGGCGGCCGCGGGACGCTGGAACCAGCGGGCGCGGGCCTTCGTCGCGGCGCGACCGGTGTCGGAGGCGAGGTCGGCGACGGGCGCGGGTCGGGCCTCCTGGACGGGCTCGACGATGCGCTCCTCGTCGGAGGCTGACTGGTCGAGCGCCGGCAGCTGCGGCGTCTGGGCGATCTTCGCCATGAGCGAGGCCTTGAGGTCGGCGCGGGGCGTGACCGGGGGCACGGCGTAGGCGAGGGCGAGGGCGGTCTCGCGCAGCGAGTCGGCCTCGAGTCGGAGCTCGGGAGCGGTGCGGAGGGCCTGCTCGACCGAGTGGCGCTCCTCGTCGCTGAGCGCGTCGAGGGCGTGGGAGCCGGTCATCAGCTCCGGGTCGTCGTGTCGTTCGGTCATGAGTTCACCCCCATCTCGTCACGGAGTCGGATCATCCCGTCACGGAGACGGGTCTTGACGGTGCCGATCGGCACCCCGAGTCGCTCGGCCATCTCGCTGTGCGAGAAGCCGCCGTAGTAGGCGAGTTGCACCGCCTGCCGCTGGAACTCGGTGAGTCGGGAGAGCGCCCGGCTGACGCGTTCGTGCTCGAGTCGGATCTCGACCGACTCGGACACGGAGTCGAAGTCCGTCTCGAAGTCGCGGATGCCGATCTTCGTGTCGCGGTCGCGGGAGGACTGCGATGCCCGCACCCGGTCGACCGCTCGGCGGTGCGCCATCGTCAGCACCCAGCTGGCAGCGCTGCCGCGGGCCTGGTCGAAGCGCGTGGCCTGCTGCCAGACCTCGAGGAAGACCTCCTGCGTGACCTCCTCCGACTGCGCCCGGTCCTTGAGGAGCCGCGTCACGAGTCCGAGGACCCGGCCGGACAGCTCGTCGTACAGGTCGGAGAACGCAGCCTGGTCGCCGGTCGCGACCCGACTGAGCAGGTCGTCCGCCGACACCGGCACGGGAGCGGCGGGAGTCCAACCATCGATGTCGCCTTCCACGAGAGTGAGCATTGCAGGTTTTCCTCCTTCCCGTGTGTACGGCGTCCTCCGCGCGCACTGGACAGAGCGCTCGGCGACGGCGGTCGCGGTGGTCATCAGTCGGGTCCCGTTCGGATCGGGTGGCGGCAGCGGTCGCTGCGCGGGTGGTGCTGGGTTCAGGTGCCGAGGCCCCGTGCGACCCACAGGGAATTGACCCGGGAGCGGGCCCGGGTCGCACGGGGACCTCGTGTGATCGTCGTGCGACGGTCACGCTGATGATTCGGCACCCTCGCGCCGTCGGTTTGGGTCAGGATCGCTTCGGATGTCCGCTGCGGTCGGCGGACAGTCCTGCGGGCGCCGCGGCGGTGGTCGGCGTGCTCTGGACGGGCGTCGGCCGCATCGCGCCGACGCGTCCGTTGCAGGCCCGGATACGGGTGCTGACGGGAGGCCCGGTCGCGGCAACAGGCCGGGCACCGTGCGTGGGTGCGGGCTGGCACCGCGCGTGGATGCGGGCTGAGCGCCGCCACGGGGTGCGAGCGCGGCACCGCGACCGGTTGCGGGCTGGAAGCGCGAGCGGACCCGCGGCGCTGTCCACGGCGCGCTCGGTCGCGGATCTGTCCCCCCAGAGTGAACACCTGGGTACGGACGGGGAGGTGTCTCGTACACTTGATCTCGCCGGGCCGCAGCAAGCCCCGGGCTCCAATATTCGCCGCTCCGAGCGGCCTCGCGCCGAGAGGCGCTTCTGCGGCCCGGTCTTCTCATGTCCGGGCTCGGACCCGGGTGACCCGCGTCCGCCCGACGCGGCGGCGTCCTGACGGACGTCTCGGCTGCCGAGCTGTGCTCGTGTCCGTCATCGTGCAGTCCGACGGCGCAGCGATCAGGCGGCTTGTCGGAGGGTGGTCAGTCCAGGCTGTCGCGACGCCACAGCGCCGCAGCGGCGGACAGGTCCTCGGCCAACTCCGCGAGCCGGTACGCGCGCGTCGTCAGCGCCGAAGCCCGCTCCTGGGCCGTGCGGTCCGAATCATCCGCGACCGAGGTCGCCCCCGCGGCGGTCAGCCGCGCGAACGCGGCCCCGCGCTCGAGCGCCACCGCGAAGTCGCCCGTGTACAACCCGTGCAGGATCCGGTCGGACAGGGTGAGGATCTCCGCCGGCCCGGTCGGTTCCTCGGCACCCGCGACGGCCTGGTCGATCGTGCCGATGAGCTGCGTGCCGCGCTCGAAGAGGTAGGCGATCTCCTCGGGGTTCTGCCGGATGACGGTCCGCACCAGGTAGATGCGCCAGAGCGCACCCGGCAGGGTGTGCGCGCCGACGCGGGCCCACAGTTCGGCGATCGCGTCGATGCCGTGCACGTCCGTGTACGTGACCAGCCGCTCGACGACGGCGGGGTCCGGGTCCTCCCGCACGCGGTGGAGGAGCGCGTTCGCCGTGTCGTGCGCGACGCGGTTCACCAACGCCGGGTCCTCGCCGCCCTGGATGGCGGCGAACTCGGCGTCGGTGAACTGGACGGGTCGGTGGTGTTCACGAGGCACCGCGACAGTGTAGGCGCTGCTCTCCCGATACCCTTGGTCGCGAGGGCCTCTAGCTCAGTTGGTAGAGCACCGGACTTTTAATCCGAGGGTCGTGGGTTCGAGCCCCACGGGGCCCACCTCTGGTCGGGACGCCCACCGCCCTCTTCATCCGAGGGTCGTGGGTTCGAGCCCCACGGGGCCCACCTCTGGTCGCCTCCCGTCCGACGGCGCCGCCCCGTTCTGGGGTCGACACGTGTCTCGCGAACGGGACATGATGCTCGTTGTGGGGGTACCACGCCGCAGCGCGCATGTGGTGTGGTGCTGTCATGCCCAGCGCCACCATGGACTCCGCACAGCACGACGACGTCTTCACCCGCACCCAGATCGTCGATGCGATGATCCGCGTGCTCCACGAACTGCCCCTGCACGAGGTCACCCCCGCTCGCGTCGCCGCGGAGGCCTCGATGAGCGTCGAGACGATGACCGGCTCGTTCCCGAGCTGGGACGGCCTGCTCCTCGCGAGCATCGACCGGTGGAACGACCAGCGCACGACTCCCCTCATGCCCATCGCCGCCGAACTGGGCACGGTCCGGTTCCTCCGCGCCATCGTCATGAAGAACATCGAGAACCCGTCGCTCATGCGGTTCCTCACCGCGACGCTGAACATCGCCGCAGCACCGAACCACCCGCTCGCGCCGATGCTGCACAGCCGGTGGCGCCGGTTCCAGGGCTTCGTGCAGGAGTCCCTCGTGCAAGACATCGCCGTCGGCCGCGAACCGCACACGATGGAGCCGGCTCGCGGTGCCGAGCAGCTGATCGCGACGTACGAGGGACTGCAGCTGCAGTCGATGGTGCGTCCGGAGATGGACCTGCTCGAGTCCTTCGACCGAGCCGTGACGCGTCTCCGCGAGGGATGGTCCCGGGCCTACGTCCCGCCCGTGTGGGACCTGACGCGCGCGAGCTGATCCCGGGGTACAAGTCGCCCCCAGGTGATCCATGGTGGCCGCACTGTCCACATCGGTGCCCCGCTCAGCAGTCTGTTGGATTCGCCCGGATATGGTCGTTCTGGTTCCGCTCACCGCGGGACGTCAGCACTGAACGAACCACACCGAACGGGGTACACCGTGATCGAGCCCATCGACGCCACGCAGACCAGCTCCACCGGTGACGCGCGCCGCCTCGTGGAGCTCGCCGCCGCCACCGGGACGAGCATGAGCGACGAGCTCCTGTTGGACACCCTCCGACGCAACGCGAAGGTCAGCATCCGGCACATCCGCGCCGACTTCGCCGAGGTCGCGACCGGCACCGCCGTCCTCGGGTACGTCTGCCGACAGCGCAAGGACTTCCTCGCGCTGCGCGGTGACGACCCGGCATGGGCGCAGGAGATCGGCCGCTACCCGAGCGAGTCACTCGCGGTCGAGGCGCTGCGGATGCGTCGAGCCTGACCTGACTGCCGCAGGCGACCGGCCGGCCGGGCCGGTCCAACCTGCCGGGCCGGTCCAACCTGCCGGGCCGGTCCAACCTGCTGGACCGGTCCAACCTGCCGGACCGGTCCAGCCCGCCGGGCCGGACCAGCCCGCCCGGTCGATCCAGCCGGCCCGGCCGATCCAGCCCGCCGGGCAAACCCCTCCGGCCAGGCCGACCGCGTCACCCCGGTCAGGACCAGACGCGTCGGATCCCCCACGAGCCGGTCCACGTCTCGTCGGCCTTGAGCCACCGCAACCCCTCCCCGGAGTTGAGCGCGTCCGCGGGTGCGGTCATCGGTTCGACCGCCACGGCGAGCCCCTTCCCGTCACCGCGGGGGAACTCGCGGGACGTGAAGACCTGCACGTAGGGGAACGACGCGTCCTGCCACAGCTCGACGCCGTCGCCCTCGGGCCCGTGCAGCGACGTCCGACGGATGCCGTCCGCGTCGGGCTGCACGTCCGTGTACGCCGTGTCCAGGTCCGCGTCACCGGCACGGAGCCCCTGGCGCAGGTCGACGTCCGTCCCCTCGACCGGGCGGGTGCCGTTCGGGATCTTCCGCTCGTCGACCGTGAAGGCGGTCGCGGCGTCGAGGCGGATCACCAGGTCCTCCGCCGGGGTGTCGCCGACCCGGAGGTACGGGTGCGACCCGACCGCGAACGGCGCCGGGCGACCGGACCGGTTCGTGATCGTGTGGGTGATGCGGATGCCGTCCTCCACGAGCTCGTGGTGCACACGCGTCTCGAGGGTGAACGGCCAGCCGTGCTGCGGGTGGATCGTCGCCTGCTGCTCGATCGACGACTCGGTCTGCTCGACGACGCGGTACGGCGCGAAGCGGAGCAGCCCGTGCGACGCGTTGCCGTACTTCGGCTCCGAGATGTCGAGCTGCTGCGCCGCCCCGTCCAGCTGCCACACGCCACCGGCCACGCGGTTCGGCCACGGCACGAGGACGATGCCGTTCGCCCCGGCCGGGGCCTCGCTCGCGGGGAAGGGCTCGGTGAGGTCGAACCCGGCGACCCGCAACTCGCGGATGCCGGCGGCGACCTCGGTGACGACGGCCTCGACGACGCCGTCGGGTCCCGCGTGCCGCAGGTGGTACTGACCGCCGGTGGGTGCCGCTGTGCTCATGGGTGCTGCTTCCTCTCCGATGTGCGGGTCGTGCCCGCTGGTCCGTCCGCGACCACCACGTGGACCCCAGCCGCCCGGATCGGGTCGACCGCGTCCGCGCTGGCTCCCGCGGTGACGACGACATCGACGTCCTCCAGCGGGCTGACCACGCCGATGTCGGCCCGGCCGAACTTCGACCCGTCCGCGACCACGACGGTACGCCTGCCCGCCGCCGCGAGGACCCGCTTCGCCTCGGTCTCGGGCAGGTTCACGTTCGTCAGCCCGTGCTCGACGTCCAGCCCGGTCCCGCTGAGGAACACCAGGTCGGCGGACAGCATCGGCAGCACGGTGGCGTTGAAGGGCGCGACGAGCGAGTGCTGCATGGGCCGGAGCGTGCCGCCGGTGACGACGACGGTGAAGCGCGGCACCGCCCGTTCGAGCGCGAGGGCGGTGGTGAGCGAGTTCGTCACGACGGTCAGGTCGACGAGGTCCTCGCGTGCGACGAGCGCCTCGGCGACGGCCGCCGGGGTCGTCCCGACGTCGAGGACGATGCACTGCCCGGAGCGCACCAGGTCCGCCGCCGCCCGGCCGATCGCGGCCTTCGCGGTGCTGTTCTCGACGGCAGTCACCTCGAGCGGACGCTCGCGTGAGCCGGCCCCGAGGCGGACCGCACCGCCGTGCACCCGGCGGATCCGGGCCTCCCGGTCGAGGGTGGCGAGGTCCTGCCGGACCGTGACCTCGCTCGTCCCGACCGCAGCGGCCAGGTCAGCGGTCCGGACCATGCCGCGGGCGCCGTCGAGGATCGCGACGATGCGCTCCTGGCGCAGCAGTGCGGGCAGCACGGGAGGCTCGTCGGTCGTCACAGGACGAGTTTCGTCTGGTTCCACTTGCTTTCGCAAGTCTTCGTACCGGAGTACAGTGATGCGGTGATCACGAAACGTGCGACGACGCTCGCGGACGGCCGCGACCTCTTCTACTTCGACGACGCGGACTCGACGCTCCCCGCCGAGCGGAGCATCGACCAGCGCGTCCTCGACCCGCGGCCCGAGACCGCGCGGATGCGGCAGGACGTCCTGACCGGTGAGTGGGTCTCCATCGCGGCGAGTCGGCAGAACCGGGTGTTCCTGCCGCCGGCCGACCAGGACCCGCTCGCACCGCAGACCGCTGCGAACCCCTCCGAGATCCCGAGCCGCTACGACGTGGCCGTGTTCGAGAACCGCTCGCCGTCCTTCGGTCCGATGCTCGAGGCGGAGGACGCCCCGTCGTCGCTCGACTCCCTGTCCGAGGTCGGTCTCGACCGGGAACTCCGGAGCGTCGGACGCTGCGAGGTCGTGTGCTTCTCCCCGGAGACGAGCGGCTCGTTCGCGTCGATCTCCGAGTCGCGGGCCCGGACGGTCGTCGAGGCCTGGGCCGACCGCACCGCGGCCCTCTCCGCCATGCCCGGCATCCAGCAGGTGTTCCCGTTCGAGAACCGGGGCGAGGCGATCGGCGTCACGCTGCACCACCCGCACGGGCAGATCTACGCGTACCCGTACGTCACGCCGCGCACGCAACGGCTGCTCGCGTCGATCGAGCGCTTCGGGCCGGACCTGTTCGAGCAGCACCTCGCGAACGAGCGGGCCTCGGAGCGCGTGGTGCTGCAGGGCGAGCACTTCACCGCCTTCGTGCCGTTCGCCGCACGCTGGCCGATCGAGGTCCACATGCTGCCGCACCGCCACGTGCCGGACTTCGCCGGCCTGACCGAGGCCGAGAAGGACGAGCTCGCACACATGCACCTGCGGCTCACCCGCGGGCTCGACGCGCTCTACGACACCCCCACCCCGTACATCGCCGCGTGGCACCAGGCGCCGGTGCACACCGCGCGCGACACCGTGCGGCTCATGCTGCAGATCACGTCCCCGCGTCGCGCGGCGGACAAGCTCAAGTTCCTGGCCGGCAGTGAGGCGGCCATGGGCGCCTGGATCGGGGACCTCGTGCCCGAGAAGGCGGCCGAGTTCATCCGAGGAGGGATCGAACGCGCATGACGTTCCAGCAGGTCTACGGGTACGAGCCGGCGGTGCGGTACTCCGCTCCCGGTCGCGTCAACCTCATCGGCGAGCACACCGACTACAACGACGGGTACGTGCTGCCCTTCGCGATCGACCGGCGCACGGTGGCGTCGATCGCCCAGCGCGACGACCGGCTGATCCGGGTCGCATCGGCGTTCGAGCCGGACGCGGTGCACGAACTCTCGCTCGACGAGCTGTCGCCCGAGAACATGGACGGCTGGTCGGCCTACGTGTTCGGCATCGCCTGGGCGCTCCGCGAGCAGGCCGGGGCCGACCTGTCCGACAAGTCCGGCTTCGACGTCTTCATCGACTCGGACGTGCCCGTGGGCGCCGGCCTGTCGTCGAGCGCCGCGATCGAGTGCGGCGTCGCGCTGGCGTTCACCGACCTGTGGGAGCTCGGCCTCGACCGCAAGGTCCTCGCGAAGGTCGGGCAGTACTCCGAGAACCACGCCGTCGGTGCCCCGACCGGGATCATGGACCAGTCGGCGTCGCTCCTCGGCGAACAGGACGCGGTCGTGTTCCTCGACTGCCGCACGCTCGACACCGAGGTCGTCGACCTGGCGCTCGAGGCGAACGGCCTCGAGGTGCTCGTCATCGACACCCGCGTCGAGCACGCCCACGCCACCGGTGGGTACAAGGCCCGCCGCGAGTCGTGCGAGCGCGGCGCCGAGGTGCTCGGCGTCCCCGCGCTCCGTGACGTGTCCGTCGAGGACCTCCAGCGCGCGCAGGAGCTCCTGGACGACGAGACCTTCCGCCGCGTCCGGCACATCGTCACCGAGGACCAGCGCGTCCTCGACACCGTGGAGACGCTCCGCGCGGACGGGCCCCGCGCGATCGGGTCCCTGCTGGTCGCATCACACGAGTCGATGCGCGACGATTTCGAGATCTCGGTGCCGGAGCTCGACCTGGCCGTCGACACCGCGATGGCGAACGGTGCCGTCGGCGCCCGGATGACCGGCGGTGGCTTCGGCGGTTCGGCCATCGCGCTCGTCGACCGGGAGGCCCGTGAGCGCATCGCTACGGCCGTCACCGCCGCCTTCGCCGACGCCGGGTACCGCGAGCCGACCGTGTTCACGGTGCACGCGGCGCAGGGCGCCCGGCGCGACGCGTAGCGGCGCGGCCGCGCGGCGCCCGGCGCGCGGAGCTGGCCGGGCGCGCTTCGCGCTGAGCGACAGTGCGCGGCCCGGCGGCCGCGCGGACTGTCGCTGACCGCGAAGGGCCGTGCCAGGCCGGGCCGGCACCGGCCGGGCCCGGCCAGCCGGGCCGGCACCGCGCCTCCCGGCCGCCACGCTCCTGCGGACCGCGGCGTCACCTGCATCCGCACAACGAGAACCGGCTCGCGCCACGGACGTCCGTGGCGCGAGCCGGTTCTCGTTGTGCGGGGCCGATCTGCGCCGACTGACGACGGCGGACCTACCGCGTCCGCGCACCTATTTCAGGTGGCGCTCCGCGGCCTCGACGACGTTCTTCATGAGCATCGCGCGGGTCATCGGTCCGACCCCGCCCGGCGTCGGCGACAGGAAACCGGCGACCGACGCGACCGCGGGATCGACGTCGCCGCGGAGCTTCGCCTTCCCGGTCGCCGGGTCGACGATGCGACTGATGCCGACGTCGATGACCGCGGCACCGGGCTTGACCCAGTCCGGCTGCACGAGCCCGGCGACCCCGGCCGCGGCGACGATGATGTCCGCGCGGCGGCACTCGGCGGCGACGTCCTCGGTGAGCGAGTGCGTGAGGGTGGCGGTCGCCTCGAGGCGGGTGAGCAGCAGCCCGAGCGGACGGCCGACCGTCAGCCCCTGCCCGATGATCGTGACGTGCTCGCCCCGGATCGGGACCTCGTACGCCTCGAGCATCGCGACGATGCCGCGCGGGGTGCACGGCAGCGGGGCGTCGATCGTGCCGGCGCCACCGGGGACGGCGAGCACGAGCTCACCGAGGTTCGTCGGGTGCAGGCCGTCGGCGTCCTTCGCCGGGTCCATGAGCTCGAGCATCGGGATCGGGTCGATGCCCTGCGGCAGCGGGAGCTGCACGATGAACGCGGTGACCCGCGGGTCGTCGTTCATCTGCAGGATCGCAGCCCGGATGTCGGCCGCACTCGCGGACGAGGGCAGGTCGATGCGGACCGAGTCGAGCCCGATCTGCGCCGAGTCCTTGTGCTTGCCGGCGACGTACGACACCGAGCCCGGGTTCTGGCCGACCATGATCGTGCCGAGCCCGGGACGGAAGCCGTGGTCGTGCAGGCGGTCGATGCGGACCTTCAGGTCGTCGAGCGTGCGCGCGGCGAGGGCGGTGCCGTCGATGCGGACGGCACTGCCCTCCCCCGCCCAACGCTCACGAGGGAGCGCGGCGCTCACGCGTAGAGCGGGAACGCGTCGGTCAGGGCCTCCACCCGGGCCGAGAGCGCTTCGATGTCCGGGTTCGGCATGAGGGTCAGCGCGATGATGTCCGCCACCTCGGTGAACTCGGCGTCGCCGAACCCGCGGGTCGCGAGCGCCGAGGTGCCGATGCGGACACCCGAGGTGACCATCGGCGGACGCGGGTCGAACGGCACCGAGTTGCGGTTCACGGTGATGCCGACCTCGTGCAGCAGGTCTTCTGCCTGCTTGCCGTCGACCTCGGACTCGCGCAGGTCGACGAGCACCAGGTGCACGTCGGTGCCGCCGGTGAGGACGTCGATGCCAGCGGCCTTGGCGTCGTCCTGCGTCAGCCGGTCGGCCAGCGCCTTCGCGCCGCGCAGCGTGCGCTCCTGGCGGTCCTTGAACTCGGGCGTCGCGGCGAGCAGGAACGCGGTGGCCTTGGCGGCGATCACGTGCATGAGCGGGCCGCCCTGCTGCCCCGGGAACACGGCCGAGTTGAGCTTCTTGAAGAGCGACTCCTCGTTGGACAGGATGATGCCCGAGCGGGGACCGGCGAGCGTCTTGTGCACGGTCGAGGAGACGACGTGAGCGTGCGGGAGGGGCGACGGGTGCAGGCCCGCGGCGACGAGACCGGCGAAGTGCGCCATGTCCACCCAGAGCGTCGCGCCGACCTCGTCGGCGATCTCGCGGAACTTCGCGAAGTCGAGCTGACGGGGGTACGCCGACCACCCGGCGATGAGGACCTTCGGCTGGTGCTCGATCGCCTTCGCGCGGATGTCGTCGTAGTCGACCTCGAACGTCTCCGGGTCGACGCCGTAGGACACGGCGTTGTAGATGCGGCCGGAGAAGTTGAGCTTCATGCCGTGGGTCAGGTGGCCGCCGTGGGCGAGCTCGAGGCCCAGGATGGTGTCGCCGGCGGAGGCGATGGCGTGCAGGACCGCGGCGTTCGCGCTGGCACCGGAGTGCGGCTGCACGTTCGCGTACGCGGCACCGAAGAGGGCCTTCGCACGGTCGATGGCGAGCTGCTCGGCGATGTCGACGAACTCGCAGCCGCCGTAGTAGCGCTTGCCCGGGTAGCCCTCGGCGTACTTGTTCGTGAGCACCGAGCCCTGCGACTCGAGGACGGCGCGGGGCACGAAGTTCTCGGACGCGATCATCTCGAGGGTGTCGCGCTGACGGCCGAGTTCCTGCTGGAGGACGGCCGCGATCTCCGGGTCGACCTCGGCGAGCGGGGCGTTGAAGGTGGTCCGGGCTGCGTCGGCGGACGCGGCGGCGGGGGTGAGATCGGTGATGGACACGGGACTCCTCGTTGTCTGGCCGCCGCGCACACGCGTACGACGGGGTGGACGGGTGGGCGCGGCCCAGGCGTACGGCTGCGCTCCGTGTCAGGTGTCGCTCCCCGATGGTGACCCATCCAACGCCAGTCGCGACCGTTCGATCGTACCGAGGCCGCAGGTTCGTGTCACCCTTGTCCCCATGACCATGCTGAGTCCGGACCTCGACGAGCGCACGTCGGTGCGGGCCGACGTCCCGTGGACGACCGTGGTGTGGGACGACCCGGTGAACCTGATGTCGTACGTCACCTACGTCTTCGAGTCGTACTTCGGGTTCCCGCGGGCGAAGGCCGAGCGCCTCATGCACCAGGTCGACTCCGACGGCCGGGCGGTCGTCGCGACGGGGCACCGCGAGGAGATGGAGCGACACGTGGAGGCCATGCACGGGTACGGCCTGCAGGCGACCGTCGACCGGGCCCCCGCCGCGTGATCCCCTTCGTGCGTCGCGCCGACGGCGTGCACCTCGGACTGGCCGCCGGCGAGCGCGCCGTGTTGACGTCCCTCGTGGAGCAGTTGCGCCAGGTCCTCGACCACGACCTGGCGACGGACCCGGTGGCGACGCGGATGTTCCCGGACGCCTACCCGGGGGACGACGAGGCCAGCGCCGAGTTCCGCCGGTACACGCAGGACGACCTGCGCACCGCCAAGTCCGCCAACGCGGCCGTCGTGCACGAGTGGCTGACGGGCACCCGGGACGGAGCGCTCACCCGCGCCGACGAGCAGGCCTGGCTCCGGTCGCTGACCGACCTGCGGCTCACCATCGCGGACCGCCTGGGCATCGTGGACCGGGACACCGCGGACAACGGCCTGGACGGGGACGACGGCAGCATCGGCCTGCGGGACGTCTACGACTGGCTCGGGTACGTGCAGGAGCACCTGGTCGTCACGATCTCCTCCCGCTGACGGCCAGGAGGCCCGTTCCACCACCGCCACGTGCCTCCCGTCCGGTCGCGCGCGGACGCGCGCACGCCCCCGGTACCCTGATCCGGTGACGACCCCGACGCCCGAGACCCCCACGCACTGGACCCTGACGCTGGTCTGCGACGACCAGCCCGGCATCGTGCACGCCGTCTCCGGAGCGGTCGTCGCCGCCGAGGGCAACATCACCGAGTCCCAGCAGTTCTCCAGCGCCGACACGGACACCTTCTTCATGCGCCTGCAGGTGATGGCACCGGTGGACCGCCAGACGTTCCAGGAGGCCCTCGCCCCCGTCGTCGAGCGCTACGGCATGCGCGTGCAGCTCGACGTCGTCGGCCGGCCGATGCGCACGCTCGTCCTCGTGTCGAAGGCCGGCCACTGCCTCAACGACCTGCTGTACCGGCAGCGCGGCGGGCAGCTGCCGATCGATGTGCCGCTCGTGCTGTCGAACCACACCGACCTCGCCGAGCTGGCGTCGTTCTACTCGGTGCCGTTCGAGCACCGACCGGTGTCCGACGCCGGGTCGAAGGCCGCGATGGAGCGCCGGATCCTCGAGGCGGTCGAGGAGCACGACATCGAGCTCGTCGTCCTCGCCCGGTACATGCAGATCCTCTCCCCCGAGCTCTGCGCGGCCCTCGCCGGTCGTGCCGTGAACATCCACCACTCGTTCCTGCCCGGCTTCAAGGGCGCGAACCCGTACCGGCAGGCGCACGCCCGCGGGGTGAAGCTCATCGGCGCGACGGCGCACTTCGTCACGAGTGACCTCGACGAGGGCCCGATCATCGAGCAGAACGTCGTGCGGGTCGACCACACCAAGGAGCCTGCCGAGCTGGTGTCCATCGGTCAGGACGAGGAGTCCCGCACCCTGACCCAGGCCGTGCGCTGGATCGCCGAGGACCGCGTGCTCCTCGACGGCGCCCGCACGATCATCTTCAAGTAGGTCCGCCGATGCGCGACGCTCCCCGCAGTCCGGTCGACCCTGGCGACGACCCCGTGCCCGCCTCGGCCCCCACGCCGCATCCCCCGGTGGACGTCTGGACCGTCCTCCGGTTCCTGGTGTGTGCCTTCGGCCTGCTGTCCCTGGCGTACTGGGGCTACCTGTCGTGGCCGTACCCGTTCCCGGCGGTGTTCTTCATCGTCGGCGCCCCGCTCTTCGCGGCCGTCGTCTGGTACTTCTTCCGGTCACCGCGCTCCCCGATCGAGACCGACGTGGTCGGGAAGACCGTCGTCGAGACCGCCCTCGTCGTCGCCGCTGGTGCCACCTGGATCTCGCTCGGCCACCCCGTCGTCGGGCTCGTGTTCGTCGTCGTCGCTGCGGTCAGCGGCGTGGTCGCGTTCCGGCGGGAGACCGCATGACCGACGCAGGCCGCGGGGACCGCGTGGAGGCCCGGACCACGCTGTTGCGCGCCGCCCGCCTGGTCGACGTGGCCGGGTCCGTCGAGGACGGATGGGTGCTCGTCGGCGGCGACACGATCCTCCAGGTCGGGTCCGGAACCGCACCCGCGGCGGAGGAGGTCGTCGACCTCGACGACGCGGTCCTGACGCCCGGCTTCACGGACCTGCACGGGCACGGCGGCGCGACCGAGGCCTACGAGGACGAGTCCTTCACCCGGGCCCTGGCGGTGCACCGCGCGCACGGCACCACCCGGTCGGTCCTGTCGCTCGTCGCGAACCCCCTGCCCGCGTTGGTCGCGTCGCTGGCGCAGGTGCGTACCGTGATGGCGACGGATCCGCTCGTGCTCGGCGTCCACCTGGAGGGGCCGTTCCTCTCCCCGCACAACAAGGGCGCCCACAACGAGGACCACCTCCTCACGCCGACCCCGGCGGACGTCGACACCCTGCTCGAGGCCGGCGAGGGCGTCCTCCGGCAGATCACCATCGCGCCCGAGCTGCCGGGAGCGATCGACGCCGTCCGCCGGTTCGTCGCCGCCGGCGTCACGGTCGCGGTCGGACACACCGTGGGGACGCTCGACCAGGCGCGTGCCGCGTTCGACACCGGCGCGACCGTCCTGACGCACGCCTTCAACGCGATGCCCGGGCTGCACCACCGTGCGCCGGGGCCGATCGGGGCGGCGGTGTCGGACGACCGGGTCACGCTCGAGCTGATCCTGGACGCGGTCCACGTGCACCCCCTCGTCGCCGAGACGCTGTTCCGCGCGGCCCCGGGTCGGGTCGCGCTCATCACCGACGCGATGGGTGCGGCGGGAGCGGCTGACGGCGACTACCGCCTCGGGTCCCTCGACGTCACCGTGACGGACGGGGTCGCGCGCGTGGCCGGGACGGACACCATCGCAGGGTCGACCCTGACGCAGGACGTCGCACTCCGGAACGCCGTGACCCTCGCCGGGCGGACGCTGCCCGAGGCCGTGGCGGCGCTCACGAGCACCCCGGCCGCGGCGATCGGGCTCGGGGACCGGCTCGGCCGACTCGCGTCGGGGTACGCGGCGGACCTCGTCGCGCTGTCGCCGACGCACGAGGTGCGGCGGGTGTGGGGCGGCGGGCGCGAACTGCGCTGACGGTCGGCGGGGACGCTACCGCCGCGCCGGGGTCCTCGCCGTCATGCCCACGGAGAGCAGCGGGATGACCCGTGCCGTCGCCGACCCCGGTTCGACCCCGTAGACGACGAGCTGCAGGCCCGGCGCACTCAGGACGGCGAAGGAGTGCGCGTCGAACTCCAACCGTCCGACCTCGTCGTGCAGGAACTGCTTGACGGTCGCTGTCTTCCGCTGGACGCGCTGCGCTCGCCACCGCTCCTCGAACTCCGGACTCCGCTCGCGCACCGACTCCACCACGCTCAGCAGCCGGGGGTCGGCCTCGAACCCCGTCGTCGCCGCCCGGAGACTCGCCACGGTCGAGTCGGCGGTCCGTGCCCAGTCGACGTGGAAGCGCCGGGCCGCCGGCTCGAGGAAGGTCATCCGGACGAGGTTGTCGAGCTCACCGAACGGCGCGTATACCGCGCGGGCGAGCGCGTTCGCGGCGAGGACGTCGTGCGCCGGGTTGATCACGAAGGCAGGCTGCGCCGACCAGGAGTCGAGGAGTTGCGCGGGCCGGCCACAGCGCTCCGCCTCGCCGCCGCCGGCCACCCCGTCGTGCTGGGCGCCCGACGGACCGATCGCCTCGCCACCCTCGTGCCCGAGATCGAGGCAGCCGGAGGGCAGGCGCTCGCGGTCCCCCTCGACATGACCGACGCCGCCTCGGCCCGCCACTTCGCCACGGCCGCACTCGCGCGGTTCGGACGCATCGACGTGCTGGTGGCCAACGCCGGTGTCATGCCCCTGTCGCCGTTGGCAGCGGGCCTGGTCGACGAGTGGGACCGGACGATCGACGTCAACGTGCGCGGTCTCCTGCACAGCATCGCCGCGACCCTGCCCACCATGCTCGACCAGGGCACCGGTCACGTCGTGACCATCGCGTCCGTCGGCGCCTTCGAGGTCTCGCCGACGGCAGCCGTCTACTGCGGCACGAAGTACGCGGCCCGGGCCATCACGGAGGGCCACCGGCAGGAGTCCCCGCGCTCCGTCCGCGTGACCACCGTGTCCCCCGGGGTGACGGACTCGGAGCTCGCCTCGACCATCACCGACCCATCGGCCGCCGCCGCGATGGTGGCGTACCGCGCGGAGTGCGTCCTGGCCGACGCGATCGCCCGTGCGGTCGCCTACGCGGTGGACGAGCGGCCCGACGTCGACGCGAACGAGATCGTCGTGCGTCCGGTGGGACAGCGCTGAGCCTCCCGTCCCGGCGGGTCGACCGTCCTCCCGGAATGACCCGCGGCGCGTACGACAGTTCCGACGTACCGCATCGCAGGGGCTGGCGTTCTCGGCGCCGTCCGTTGACGACATCGGCGGACCGCCGTCCGCCATCATCCAGCGACCCGTGCGGTCGTCTCACAACCAGGCGGCCACGCCCCCGTGCCCCGAGCAGGTTCCACGTCGCGACTGGCTGAAGCTGTAGTTCCCGTCGACGCACTTCGCCGTCGCCCCGCTCGGCGCGCTGGACGACACCTCCGGACGGCAGACGGTCGCGCCCGCACTGTTCACGTAGCTACCGTTGGTGCAGGTCGCTGCCGGTGCGGGTGCGGGTGGCGGCGGGGCAACATAGGTGCCGACGGTGGTGACCTGCCCGACCGGCGGTGTGGTGACCACCGTGCTCGTGAGGCTCCGCCCGGTCTCGACTCCGTCGGTGTACGTGACGGTGAACGTCTTCGTCTCGAGTCCGTCGACTCCCGCCGTGGTGACGGACGACGTGCCTGCCGCCGTCGTCGCACTCTCGACGGTCGTCGAGGTGAACGGCACCGGGGCCGTCTCGGTGACGGTCTTCGTCGTGACCACCGGGGTCGGCGTCGGCGTCGGGGTGTGGGTGGGCGTGGGCGTGGGCGTGCTCGTCCGCGTCGGCGCAGGGACGGCCCTTGTGTGCGCCGGTGCCGTCGCGACCGCTGCGGCTGGTCGGCCCGACGACGGAAGGGTCGGATGTGTCGCCCCGAAGGCCGCCGACGATCCGATCAGGACGACGAACGCGACGCCCGCCCCCAGTGCCGCTGCAGCACGCTTCCGCGGGAGCCGGAGCCAGGTGTGCCGCCGGAAGAGGACCCCGTAGACCATGGTGAGGAGGACGACGATCGCGACCATCACCACCATCGACCAGACGCCGCCCGATGCGAGGCCGAGCAGGGCCAGGAGGACGGTGCCGCTGCCGCCGATCCAGGTCGAGACGGGCACGATTCGACGCCGCGGAGACGGCGACCGAGAGGGGGTTCGCGTGGGCATGACACTCCTAAAAGGTGAGGGCCCCGCAAGTATGGAGGTCGCTCGGCGAATGCCCTGGACCCACTTCGGGGGCCATCACCCCTCAGCGGCTACGCGGGGCCGAGCTCCCCGTCCCGTCGGGTGGTCGGTGCGGTTCCGTGACGGCTCGTGACGCACGACCACGACGTGGCCGATTGCGGTGCATAGGCTCCCTGCACCGGCGGACCCACCGCCGCCACCCGGAGGAGCACCGATGCCCGAGCAGTCCATCGCCGAACAGGTCGACACGTTCAACGAGGGCTTCACCGCCCAGATCGGCCCCGACCTGAGCGCGGTGTTCGACCGGGAGCAGGCGGCCCTCCGTGCAGCGGGCGTGCCGAGCACCGCCGCCGGCGTGGGCGACACCGTCCCCGACGCCGCGCTGCTGACGGCGACCGGGGCCGACACGTCACTGGCCGCCGAGCTCGACGGCGCCCCCGCCGTCGTGGTGTTCTACCGCGGCGCCTGGTGCCCGTACTGCAACCTGACGCTCCGCACCTACCAGCAGGACCTGCTGCCGGAACTCACCGCCCGCGGGGTCCGGCTCGTCGCGATCTCGCCGCAGACGCCCGAGGGCTCGGAGCAGGCGATCGCGAACGGCGAGCTGGCGTTCCCCGTCCTGTCGGACCCGGCGAACGCCCTGGCCGCGCAGCTCGGCATCGTCACCGAGCCGGACGGGCCCGCGCGGGAGGCGCACACGCAGCTCGGCTTCGACGTCGCCGACAGCAACGCCGACCACACGGCGCAGATCCCGTTCCCGTCGGTGTTCGTCGTCGACGGCGACCGGGTCGTCCGGTTCGCCGACGTGCACGTCGACTACACGACCCGCACCGAGGTGGCGGAGGTCCTCGACGCCGTCGACCGCGTCGCCGGGTAGCGGCTCGCCGGGTAGCGGGCGCTCGGACTTCGGGCCGCTCGTAGAGTGTGGCAATGGACCACTCCGACGTCGTGGACGCCCTCGGCACCTGGACACCGGACACGACGAAGGACCGGGACCCTGCCTGGCGGGACGCGCTCGCGGGGTGGGTCGGACCGGCCCTCGACCTCGTCGGGGACGCCGCGTGGGGCGCGATGGTGCGGGACGCCGTCGGGCTGCCCGTGGCTGATCCCCTCGCTTGGGCCAACCGGCGGATGGACCTGCCGGGCGACGGATGGGCCGTCGCCGGCATCCGGTTCCGCGGGCGCGACGTCGAGAAACCCTTCGTCGACGTCATCGCGACGACGGCGACGCCGGACGCAGCGGGCCTCGACGACCTCGCCGTTCTCATGGACCACTACGCCGCGTTCGCACCCCGGTGTCTGCGGGTCCACCTGCCGGGCGACGTCTCGACGCCCGGCGCCGCTGCTGCCACCCCGCGTGGTGCCACGCTGCGCGCAGACCTGCTGGTCGTCGCTGGCGGGGTCGACGAGATCAGCGCGCAGCCGCCGACCCGTCGGTACGAGGACGTGACGCTCGTCCGGACGAGCCCCGAGGACGCCGCCGGACTGGTCGCCTCGGTCTGCCGGGAACGCATCGCCGACCAGCCGGCCTCCGCCGACTGGGCGACACCGGCCGACGCGGAGTCCCTTGCCGGAGCGGACGAGCAGGGCCTCCTGTTCGAGGTCGTCGTGGCGGCCACCGTGGCCGGCGTGGTCGCCGCCGAGCGGGACGACTCGTACGGGCTGACCGGGTTCAGCGTGCAGGAGATCGTGCTCGACGCCGGTCACCGGGGTCGAGGTCTCGGGACGGCGACCGGGCAGCACCTGGCCCGCGCGCTCCCGGCCAGCCCGACGGACGTCCTCTGGGGCCACATCCACCCCGGCAACCGTGCGTCCCTGGCGAACGCCCGGTCCATGGGTCGGCAGGTCGTGTCCTCGCTCGTCTGGGTCACGCCGTCCGGTGCGAGCGGCATGCCCGAGCGCTGAGCCCAGGACCTGGTCCGGCCGCCCTCAGCGGTCGGCTGGCCCCGCCGTCCCGTGGATCCACGACGCGATCATCGCCGTGGCCGTCGAGAACTCCGTCAGCGCCGGACGGTTCAGGAACGCATGACGGGTACCCGGCAGGACGTGGTGTGCCACGTCGACACCGGCGGCACCGAGCTCCGCCGCGAAGAGGTCACCCGAGGCCGCCATGTTGTCGTGCTCGGCGTTGATGAACAGCGCCCGCGGGAACCCCCCGACGTCGTGGCCGCCGGGGAAGGCGAAGCGGTCCGACAGCCCACCGCCCCGACCGACGTAGTTGCGGTTCATCAGGTCCAACGCCCACGGCGCGTGGGTGATCCGCCGGTGCCGACGCGAGCGCCGCCGCGCGTCGTGGTGTCGGGGGTGGACCGGGTGGAAGAACCCGTAGGCGAACACCGCTCCGGCCGGCGGGGAGGACCCGTCGTCGAGTGCGCGGAGCGTCGCGGCGGCGCCAGGCACGCTCCGGCACTCGCGCCGCCGAGGACCACGCCGTCCGGGGACCGGGCGGCGACCGTCCGGTACGCCTGCAGCACGTCGTCGAGGGGCAGCGGGAACCGCACCCGGGGACGCCCCGCCCGCTGCCGGACCCATGCCAGGCCGGGGACCGGCGCCAGGCGGTGGTCCACCGTGGCCACCGGGACGCCGAGCCGGGCCAGTTCCTGCGCGACCGCGTGCGCCTCGGGCCGGTCGAGCCCGCCCCGGAAGAACCCGCCGCCGTGGAGCCAGAGGAGCGTCGGGGTGTCCGCGGTCCGGGCGGGGGACGCCTCGTACCACCGGATCGGGACGGCGTGGTCGGACTGCCCGGTGGTGCCGCTGGCCGCAGGCCCCCCGGCGTGCGTCAGCTGGCGCCGCCTCACCGGTCGCGCGGCCGGTCGCGCTCCGCGGTCGCCCACGTCGTGTCGGCGGTGTCACCGACACGGAGCGACAGCGTGCCGCCCCGGTTGACGAACGATGCCGGCACCCACGACTTCGTGAGGGTCTTCCCGTCGAGCCGCGCGCCCTGCACGTACTGCTCCGTCCCCGAGGACCGGATCACGATCCGCTGCCCGCTCGACCGCCGGATGTCGACGGTGCTGAACGTCGGGCTCCCGATGAGCATCTCGGCCCGGCCGGGCGTCTGCGGGAACAGACCGATGGAGGCGAAGACGTACCAGGCGCTCATCGTGCCGAGGTCGTCGTTGCCCGGCAGGCCGCTCGGCCCGGTGCGGTAGGCGTCGTCGACGACGCGGCGCACGGTCTCCTGCGTCTTCCAGGGCTGCCCGAGTGCGTTGTACATCCACGGCGTGTGGATGTCGGGCTCGTTGGTCGGGTCGAACCGCGTCGCGTCGCCACCGGTCACGGCCCAGTTGCCCGAGGCGTCGTGGAAGAACGCGTCGAGCCGGGCGACCGCGGCGCCGTCCCCACCGAGGGCGGACGACAGCCCGCTGACGTCCTGCGGCACGAGCCACGTGTACTGCGCGCTCGTCCCCTGCGCGAAACCGGTGCCGGTCGACGGCGACCACCCGGGCGTCCACGACCCGTCGGCCTGGCGCGCGGCCTGGTACCCGACGGCCGCGTTGAACGTGTTCTCCCAGTACTCGCCCCGGGCGGCGAACATCCGGGCGTCGGAGCGCAGCCCGAGCGACGACGCCCAGTACCCGAGGGCGCTGTCGGAGATGGAGTCCTCGAGCGTCTCGGCCGCGCCGCCCCAGCACGAGCAGTCGTCGTTCGCGGCGTAGTGCCGCTGCAGGTACTCGTCGAGCGCGGGCCGCTGCGCCAGGCACTGGCCCGGGCACCCGATGTCGCTCTCGGCGTCGGCGTTCTCGACGGTCGCTTGCTTGCGGAGCGAGGCGTAGGCCGCACGGACGTCGAAGTTGCGGACGCCCATGGCGTACCAGGTGGCGAGGGTCGCGGCCGAGGGGTCGCCGGTCATCACGTGGGTCGGTGCGCCGAGGTGCAGCCACCGGTCCCACACGCCGCCGTTCTGCTCGGCGAACCGCAGCATCGACTGCGCCATGTCCCCGGCGACGTCCGGCCGCAACAGCGCGAGCAGCTGGATCTGCGCCCGGTACTGGTCCCATCCGGAGTACGTGCCGTAGACGGCGCGGTGTCCGCGGTCGATCCGGTGCACCCGCATGTCCGGCCCGAGGTACCGTCCGTCGCGGTCGTTCAGCGTGTTCGGCTGCATGAGTGCGTGGTACACGGCCGTGTAGAGCTGCGTGGTGCGGTCCGCGGTGCCGCCGCCGACCCGGATGCGCGAGAGTTCGCGGTTCCAGGAGGCGCGGGTGTCGGCCGCCACGCTGGCGACGGTGGCGTGCTTCCGCACCTCGGCGTCACGGTTCGCGACGGCGCCGGCGGCGCTGACGTACGAGATGCCGATCTTCGCGTGCACGGTCGCACCGCGACGCGCGTCGAACCCGACCCACGCGCCGGAGCCGCGTCCGGCCCGGTCGGCGCCGGTGAGGTACCCCTCCCCGCCGGAGGCGCGCGTGCCTCCCGGCTGGACGGCACCGTCCTTCCAGGTGCCGGTGCTCGTGAACGGCTTGTCGAAGGTGGCCGTGAAGAACAGGCGGTAGTAGCTGCGCCGGTCGGGGTTCGTCGCGCCGCCGCCGTTCGCGCGGCGGCTGCAGAAGCCGCCGGTCAGGACGCTGCCGCTGACCGTGCGGGTGCGGGCGTCGACACGGGTGTCGGCGGCCTCGCTGCCGTTGATCGAGTTCGACGTGCGGAAGAGCAGGTTGGCGTCCTGCCCGGCCGGGAACGTGAACTCGCCGATGCCGGCGCGGGTGGTCACGGCGAGGTCGGTGCTGACGCCGTTGTCGAGCGTGACGCCGTAGCGGCCGGGGCTGGCGTGCTCCTGGTCGTGCGAGTACCCGGCGGCGTAGACGGCGTCGGTCGAGTCCGCGGAGGGCGAGGTCGTGACGGGCGTCGTGACCGGCATGATCGGCACGTCGCCCGCGGCACCCGGAGCGCAGCCGGCGCCGTTGAGGTGCGTGAGGCTGAACCCGCGCAGCCGGTTGACGTCGTACGAGTAGCCGTTCGCGACCGGGGTGGAGGTCTGGTCGCCCTTCGTGCCCGTCGGGCTCCACTGGAGCATGCCGAACGGTGCGGTGGCTCCGGGCCAGGTGTTGCCGTCGTGGTCGGTCCCGATGAACGGGTCGACAGACGCCGCCGGGTCGGCTCCGTGCCGGGAGGCCGTGGTCACGCCCGCCCCGGACGCTGCGGTCCCCGGGCTGGCTGCGGCCGGGGCGACCACCGCCCCGGTGCCGAGCAGTGCGGCGATCGTGGCAACCGCGGCGAGCGGGACCGGACGGAGGAGCGGGCGACGGTGCGCGCGGGAACGGGTCACGGTCGTGACGCTAGCCCCCTCGGACGGGGGACGCCACCACCGTCACCGGGAGGTCGGCGGCTGTTCACGTGGTGGTCGCCTCGAGCCGTCCGAGCCCGGGACCGGTCACCCTGGTCGCCGGACCCAGGTGCTGCGAGGATGACGACATGAGCGTCATGGTCTCCGTGTTCGATGCCCGCCGGACCCGCACGAGCGAGAAGTACACCGCGTTCGGCCCCGAGGTGCTGCCGATGTTCGTCGCCGAGATGGACTGCGCCCTCGCCGAACCCGTGCGGGACGCCCTGGTCCGGGCGGTCACCGACGGCGACACCGGGTACGTCGGGCACCACCGGGTGCTGCCCGAGGCCTTCTCCGACTTCGCCGCCGACCGGTGGGGCTGGTCGGTGGACCCCGACCTCGTCCGGACCACCACCGACGTCTCGGTCGCGGCGGTCGAGGTACTCCGCCGGGTGATCGAGCCCGGGGACCAGGTCGTCATCATGCCGCCCGTGTACGCGCCCTTCTGGGAGTACGTCGGCGAAGCCGGCGGGTCCGTCACCGAGGTGCCGCTCCTCGCCCCCGAGGGCCCGGCCGACCCGTTCGACACGACGGCCGGCTGGCGGATGGACCTGGACGGCGTGCGGCAGGCCTTCGCGGACGGCGCCCGGACCGTGCTGCTGTGCAACCCGCACAACCCGCTCGGGCTCGTGCACGACCGGGAGTCCCTGGCGGCACTCGCCCGGCTCGCCGCCGAGTGGGACGCCGTGGTGGTGTCCGACGAGATCCACGCCCCGCTCGTGCACGCAGACGCCGTCTTCACGCCGTTCCTCGACTCGTGCCCGGAGGCCGCGGCCCTCGGGGTCGCCCTGACGAGCGCGAGCAAGGCGTTCAACCTCGCCGGCACGAAGTGCGCCCTCATGGTCGGCGCGTCGGACCGTGCCCGCGGGTGGTTCGACGGACTGCCGGGCGAGGTCGTCGAGCGCACCGGGATCCTCGGGTACACCGCGAGCGTCGCCGCGTTCACGGAGGGCGGCCCGTGGCTGGCGTCCCTGCTCGCCGAGCTGGCGGCGAACCGCCGGGTCCTCGCGGAGGAGCTCGGCGCCGCGCTGCCCGGCGCGGGGTACCGGCAGCCGCAGGCCTCGTACCTGGCCTGGCTCGACCTGCGGACCCTGCCGTGGGGCGACGACCCCGCGCCGCTCCTGGTGGACCGGGCGCAGGTGGCGCTGTCGAACGGGCGGGACTTCGGGCGGCAGGGCATCGGGCACGTCCGGCTCAACTTCGGCTGCTCGGAGGAGACCCTGCGCGAGGGGCTCGCGCGCCTGGCCGCCGCCCGCTGACCTCCGCGGGCTACTCGAACCGCTGCCACTCCGGCTTGTTCGCGTACGTGTACCGGTAGTAGTCGGCGAGCTGCAGGCCCGCGGCCGCTTCCTCGTCCACGACGACCGTGGCGTGCTCGTGCAGCTGCAGCGCGGAGCCCGGCACGAAGGACGACAGCGGACCCTCGACGGCGGCGGCGACCGCGTCCGCCTTCGCCGCGCCCTGGGCGACGAGGACGAGCTCGCGGGCCTCGAGGATCGTGCCGAGCCCCTGCGTCATGCAGTGCGTCGGCACCTGGTCGAGCGAGTCGAAGAACCGTGCGTTGGCCTCGCGCGTGGACGGCGCGAGCGTCTTGATGCGGGTGCGGGACGCGAACGAGGACGTCGGCTCGTTGAACCCGATGTGCCCGTTCGCCCCGATGCCGAGGATCTGCACGTCGACCCCGCCGGCAGCGCGGATCGCGGCGTCGTACTCCTTCGCGGCGAAGGCGAGGTCCCCCGCGCGGCCGTCCGGCACGCGCACCCGGGTGGGGTCGAAGCCGAGGGGTTCGACGACGTCGCGGGCGATGACGCTGGCGTACGACTCGGGATGCTCGAGCGGGATGCCGACGTACTCGTCCAGGGCGAACCCGCGCGCCTGCGCGAACGACAGCTCGCCGGTCTCGACCCGGCGGCGCAGGTCGGCGTAGATGCCCTGCGGGCTCGACCCGGTGGCGAGTCCGACGACCGCCGCGGGCTTCGTGGTGACGACCGACGCGATCTTGGCCGCGGCGACGCGACCGACCTCCGCCGGGGTGGGCAGGATGATGATCTCCACGCCGCCAGCCTACTGGTCATGACCAGTGTCCCGTCAGGGGCGTCCCGCGGCGACGTGCGCAGCGAGGGACCTGCCGTGTGACGGAAGGGTTGACACGAGTAAATCCGCACAGCAGTCTGGGTCCGACCGGTCCGACGAGGGACCGGCGTGACACTGCTCAGGAGCCCCCATGACGTTCACGATCGGGATCGTCGGAGCCGGCCAGTTCTCGGCCCACTTCGCCTCCCTCTTCCAGCTGCACCCGGGGGTCGGCGCGGTCTTCGCGACCGACGTCATCGAGGGCCGCGCCGAGCGCCTGGTCGCCGAGCTCGGACTCGCCGGCACGTACCCGGACCTCGACACGATGCTCGCGGACCCGGCTGTCGACGCCGTGGCGGTCTTCACCCAGCGGTGGACACACGGGCCGATCGTCACCCGGGCCCTCGAAGCGGGCAAGCACGTGTACTCGGCGGTCCCGATGGCGGTGACCGAGGACGAGATCCGCGCGGTCGTCGAGATCGTCGAGCGGACCGGTCTGACCTACATGATGGGCGAGACGAGCCAGTACAACCCGGCGACGGTGTTCGCCCGTCAGAAGCTCGACGCCGGCGCGTTCGGGCGGGTGTTCTACGCCGAGGGCGACTACCTGCACGACATGGACCTCGGCTTCTACGACGCCTACCGGTACAGCGGCGGTGACGGCTGGAAGGCGACGGCGAGCTACCCACCGATGTGGTACCCGACGCACGCGATCGGCGGGGTGCTCGGGGCGCTGCCGACCCACGTCACGAGCGTCAGCTGCATCGGCGTGCACGACGAGCAGGACGACGGGGTCTTCGACACCGAGGTCAGCATGTTCGACAACGACTTCTCGAACATGACCGCGCTCTTCGAACTGGCGGGCGGCGGCTCCATGCGGATCAACGAGTTCCGTCGGGTGGGGTACCCGTCGCCGATCCGGGAGAGCCGCTTCCGGTGGTTCGGCACCGAGGGCAGCTTCGAGCAGCTCGCCACGACGTCCCTCTGGCAGGACAAGCACGGCGTCGAGGACGTCACGGCCCGCCTCGCCTCGGAGCCGTCGATCGGGCTGGACGACCCGCTCCTGGCGGACATCGCGCCGTCCCTGCGCGAGGCCTTCAGCTCCGGGCACGCCGAGGTGCACGCGGAAGAGGCCCGTCGTCTGCCCCGCGAGTTCGACGTCGCACCCGACGGCCACGAGGGCAGCCACCGGTTCCTCGTCGACGACTTCGTCCGCGCGGTCGAGACGCGCACCCTGCCGACCGTGAACGCGTGGGTCGCCGCGCGGTACACGCTGCCCGGCCTGGTGGCGTACCAGTCCGCACTGCGCGGCGGCGAGCGCCTCCAGGTCCCCGACCTCGGTGACGCTCCGGTCGCGGTCGGCACCGCCCTGCCGGCGACCACCGAGGCGGCGTGACCGACGCGGGCCTGGCCGCGTCGTAGGGTGACCACCGGGCCCGGGGCGGACCACGAGCGGAGCCGAGGGAGGCACATGGACACGCGCGGCACCGGCGGCACGAGCGACGCTGCAGGCGCTGCCGGCGGCGCACCCCGGAAGCCCACCCGGCGTGACGTCGCGAAGCTCGCCGGGGTGTCCGACGCGGTCGTCAGCTACACGCTGAACGGCGGCCCCCCGGTGGCCGCGGCGACCGCGGAGCGCGTCCGGGCCGCCGTGGCCCAGCTCGGTTACCGTCCGAACCTCAGCGCACGGGCGCTCCGCTCGGGCTCGGCGAGCACGCTCGTCTTCCTGGTCCCGAGCGGACCCGACCCGGTCTTCGACAACCCCTTCTTCGCCGAGTACGCCGGCACGTTGGAGAGCGCCGCCCGGGAGCGCGGCTACGCCCTGTACACGACGTCGTCCTCGTTCGAGCCGGAGCACGTGCTCGCGCGGTTCCGCGAGTTCGCGTCCCGGCAGGTGGACGGCGTGCTCGTGCTGGCCGGCGGGACGGCGTTCGACCGGCAGGCCCTCGACCAGGTCGGTCTGCCCTGGGTCACCCTGAACGTGGTGACGCCGGAACCCGGGGCGGACACCCTCGGGACGGACCTCCGCGCCGGCGCCGTCGCCACGACCGCGCACCTCCTCGACCACGGCCACCGCTCGGTCGGGTTCGTCGGCGAGGACGACCCGACGGAGCCACGTCGTGTCGGGTGGCTGGAGGCGTGTGCGGCGGCCGGCGTCCCCCCGGGCCCGTTCGTGCCCGCGGACCTGACCCGCCGGGGCGGCCACGATGCCGGCGTGCGGATCGCGGACGCGCTGCGGGTCGGCGGCCCCGACGCCGCCCCGGCGTTCTTCATCGCGTCCGACCGGACCGCGATCGGCGTCCTCCGCGCCTTCCACGAGCGCCGGGTCGAAGTACCCGGCCACGTCGCGATCGCCTCGTTCGACGGGTCGTCCGACGCCGAGTACGCCTGGCCCGGGTTGACCTCGTTCCGGCAGCCGATCGAGGACATGGCCCGCAGCGCCGTCAGCCGCGTCCTCACCCCGGGACACGACGGTCGGCACGAGTTGTTCGACGGGCGCCTCGTCGTCCGCGATTCGTGCGGCTGCGGCCACACCGCCTGACCGTGCTGCAGAGCACCTGACGCCGTGGGGTCGGTAGCGTGACGGCATGCCCACTCCCGACTTCGTCCTGTCCCTGCGCGAGAAGGTCGGGAACGACCTGCTCTGGCTCACCGGCGTCACCGCGGTCGTCACCCGTGGCGAGGGCGACGACCGCGAGGTGCTCGTCGTCCGCCGCGCCGACAACGGCGCCCTCACCCCGGTCACCGGCATCGTCGACCCGGGCGAGGAACCCGCCGTCGCCGCCGAGCGCGAGGTCCTCGAGGAGGCCGACGTCGTCGCCGTCGCCGAACGCCTGGCGTGGGTCCGGACGCTCGAGCCGATGACCTACCCGAACGGCGACCGCGCCCAGTACATGGACCTCGTCTTCGCCTGCCGCTGGGTCTCCGGCGACCCGTACCCGGCTGACGGTGAGAACACGGAGGCGTTCTGGGCACCGGTCACGAGCCTCCCGGACATGTCGGAGGACATGCGCCGACGGGTCGACGCGGCCCTCACCGGCGAGGTCGCTGCCCGCTTCGAGCGCTGACGGTCGGCGCCGGTGGCGGAACGCCACCGGCGCAGGTACCGTCGTGGGGATCCGCAGTGGTGCGTGACGCGCGTGCCGGAGACCGCGGCTGACGCCGCCGAGCCGCCCTGGAGGCCCGCATGCAGTTCACGACGACCGTCCGGCAGGCGCGCGTCACCGGGACCGGCCTGCCCGTGCCGGCCGAGGTCGTCGAGGAACTCGGGTCGGGCCGGCGTCCCGCGGTCGTCGTCACGATCGACGGCGGGTACACCTACCGGTCGACGGTCGGCGTCATGGGAGGGGAGTTCCTCGTCCCGCTGTCCGCAGAGCACCGGACGGCTGCCGGGATCGCGGCCGGGGACAGCGTGACCGTGTCCCTCGAGGTCGACTCCCTGCCGCGGAGCGTCGACGTGCCCGCCGACCTCGACGCGGCGCTCAGCGCGGCGGGGGTCCGTGCGGCGTTCGACACCCTGTCGGGGTCGCGGAAGCGGGCGCTCGTCGACCCGGTCGAGCAGGCGAAGGCACCGGAGACCCGCGCGCGGCGCATCGAGAGGGCGGTGGCGTCGCTCCGGGGGTGACCCGGTCAGGCGCCGAACTCGACCAGGACCCGCGGGATCTCGCCGAGCAGCTCGCTCGCCAGGTACCCCATCGGCCCGACCTGGACGGCCAGTCGGTCGCCGGCCGCCGCGTGCACCTGCGTCGCCCAGACGGTGGCCTGGGCGACGTCGGCCCCGCGTGCCAGCAGGCCGGTGATCGCGCCGGAGAGCACGTCGCCGCTGCCGCTCGTCCCGAGTCCGCCGGCACCGGTGCCCTTCGCCCACGCCCGGCCGTCCGGCGCGGCGACGACCCCGCCGAGCGACACGACGGCACCGAAGCGCTCGGCGATCTCCGCCGCGTCGGTGTGGTCGTCGGAGCAGTCTCGGCCGAGGAGCCGTTCCGCCTCGCCGGAGTTCGGGGTCATCACGAGTCGTCCGCGCAGGGGCGCGAGCTCGTCCACGAGGTCCGCCGCGACACCGAGCGCGAAGGCGTCGAGCACCACGATGGTGTCGTCACCGACCGCCGCGGCGAGTCCGGCGACGAGGTCACGGCTGCCGTCGGGTTCGTCCAGGCCCGGTCCGACGAGCACGGCGTCCGCGCTCGCGAGGTCGTCCGTCAGCGTGTCGACCGCGCCGACCGCGACGTGGCCGTCGTCGTCCTGGGGCAGCGGTTGCACGCCGGACTCGGGCAGGGCGACGGCGACGTGCGGGGCGACGCTCTCCGCGACGGCGAGCGTCAGTCGGCCACCACCGACGCGGAGCGCCGCGGTCGCGGACAGCATCGCGGCACCGGGGGTCTTGGCCGCGCCGCCGACGACGAGCACCTGCCCGCGGCCGTACTTGCTCCCGCCGACCTCCGGCAGGGTCCACTCGCGCAGCAGGTTCGGGGTGACGGGGATGGGTTCAGACACGGGCGTCGTCCTTCCGGCCTTCGTGTTCAGTGACGGTGGCGCCCGGGTCCTCGTCGAGGTGGCCGGTGCCGGAGAACTCCTCGAGGGACCAGCGGCTCCCGAGGCCCTCGCGTCGGAGTCGGGTCAACGAGGCGTTCGCGACGGTGTGCGACTCGGCGAAGTCCATGAGCTCCGGCTCGTCGAGGTCGAGGCAGACGGCGATGACCAGCATGACGACGGCGTCGTGCGCGGCGATGACGAGACGGTCGGCACCGTCGAGCCGGTCCACGTCGGCGAGCATCGAGCGCAGCCGGAGCATGACGTCGACCCAGGACTCCCCGCCCGCGGGTCGGTGGTAGTACTTGCCGAGCCACTGCCGGCGCTGCTCCTCGTCCGGGTGCAGGTTCGCCGAGCCGGTCCGGGTGAGCCGGTCGAGCACGCCGAGCTCCCGGTCGCGGAGTCGCTCGTCGACGCGGCGCGGGGGTTCGGCGAGGCCGCCGGCCTCGAGCGCGATGCCGATCGTCTGCTGCGCGCGGCGGTACGGGGAGACCCAGAGCACGACCGGGACGTCGTCGACCCCGCGTTCGGCGAGTTCCGCTCCGAGCGCTCGCGACTGCTCCTCGCCGAGCGGGCTCAGCGGGACGTCGGCGTCCCGGTGGTCGACCTCGATGACGTCGGCCCCGGCGGCCTCCGCCCGGGCTGCTGCGACGTTGGCGGTGGACTCTCCGTGGCGGACGAGCCAGATCTCGGTGACGGCCATGGCCGCGACGCTAGCCGGGAGGCGCTGGACCGGTTCCCGGGCAGGCGCGGCCCCGCCTCGACGCTCGGACGCACACGGCACCGCCCGTCGGGGGACGAGCGGTGCCGTGTGCGTCCGGGAGGGGTCGGGGTCAGACGCGGCCTGCGCGACGACGTCGGGCGACGACCGTCAGTCCGAGGCCCGCGGCCAGCAGCACGCCGGCGATGCCGAGCGGGAGCGTCGGGTCGCTGCCGGTGAAGGCAAGGGTCCCGGCGGGCGTCCGACCGGTGCCGGTGCCCACGTCACCGGCGGTCGGCGTCGTCCCGGTCGGCGTCGTCCCGGCCGGCGTGGTGGGGGTCGGCGTCGGCGTGGTGGGCGTCGGGACCGGAGCCTGTCTCTTATACACATCT